>NZ_WKZF01000005.1:0-164652 GCF_009678325.1 Finegoldia sp. BIOML-A1 | reverse complement strand
TTCTGTTCTATATTTTGCCATTAAAAAACTGACCTCCTTTAGTTAGTTTTTTGGTCTAACTTTTGGGGGTCAGTTCATTTCTCTGATGCATTTAATTATATCATGTAACAATATTTATCTTATCATCAGTTAGTATAGTCTGCAAATCAACTTATCTAACAAGATTGGTATTTAAAAATGGGACCAATATTGATCCCATTTTCTCTTTAAATTAATTTCTTATTCGGTTAAGGAAAAGCTATTTACGTTTTTTAAGTGAAACGAATGCACCTGCTGCTGTTGATAATGCTGCTACTGATAGTGTTATGATTTCAGCTTCGCTACCAGCTTTTGGTAATGTAACTTTTGCTTTTTTCTTTGGAGTTTTAGTGGCTTTTTTATTTTGTTGTTTTGCTAGTTTTTCATTAGTACCAACCAAAATTACTTCATCAACAACTTTATCTTTAACTTCAACATTAGTTTTAATATTATTAAGTTTACCAGTTACAGGGTCAACATCATAAGTCACAGTGTTTATAACTTTTCCGTCTTTTCCTTTAACTTTAATTTTTCTAACACCTTTTGCTAAAGTATCATCTTTCTTTTCGATTGTTTTGAATTTAGTTATTTCTTCTTTGACTTCTTTATTTCCTACTTCAAAAATACCAGCTTGTTCTTTAACAAGAACTTCTTCTTTTTCTTCTTTAACTTCTTTTCCATCAATAATCTTAGTAGTAATAGTTACTTTAACTTTACCATTAACAGGTTTTTTTAAAGGTTTTTTACCAATTTCACCTAATTTTAATTTGTCAGATGCTTGATATTTAATAGGTGCTTCAATTTCTCTGATTTCAACCTTTGTAATAACATCAGGTGTGTTTTTTTCATCGACTTGAACATTATCCGCAGGTTTTTCTGCTGCATAAGTGTTTACTCCGCCACCAACTACGATTGCACCTGCAAGTGCAGCCATCAATAATTTTTTACTAAGTTTCATAATATCATGACAATGGAAACTTCCCCAATAAGGGTGGAATTTGTCTCCTCCTTTTAAAATTTTTGCAATTGAATGCTATTTAAATCAAATTCGTTTCCAAGCAATTTCTTGCCATTCCTCCCTAGAAATCATCTCTCAATTACTGTGAGCAAACAATTTCCTAAAATATATCATGAACTATTCACGAAAAAGTGTCCTCGCTTGTGTTTATCACACTAATTTTTCGAGGATAGGCTTGGCTAGTTCATAGCCTGCCTTATGTATTGTAGCTACTTTTATAAGTAGTTATAATTGTGGTAAAAAAGTTGCTTCCATAAGAAAATTTGAATGCTTTATTCGTTAATCTTAATTATATATTAACTATTCTTCTTAAGTTTATTATACTATATAATTTTAAATAGTACAATGAATAAAACCTGTTTTCATATATTTATTTTCATGATATTTAAATTGATGGTTGTTTGGAGATTTATTATCAATTTTAATAGATTTTGTAACAACGGTTACAGAAACCTTCACTTCTTATTAGTATAATATAATCAAAAAATGGAGGGATAATATGTCAAGATTTTTAGGAAAAATTCATTATATAATGTTCGATAAGATAAATTACGTTGATGAGATTACACGCAAGATGAGTGAGTTGTTGGATGAAAATGTCGATTTGAAAAATATTGAACGTGGAGCGTTGGAGGATTTGATTGACACGGACAATATTCACGGATGGTTGCAGGTGAGAGTTGGAATCGTCGAGGATAATTTGGCGAAGGTTTTGAGTGAACTTAAAAAGGAAGATAAGCTTGAAGATGTTCTTAAAATCGCCTATGATTTTGGTGCGAAAGAGGATTTTTCGGGTGATGCTTCTGATGCTTTTCAATTTATGTCCGATAAATTCTTGGATGGGATGCCTTGTGATATGGCTAATTTGCCAGTGGAATCAGATAACGGAGAGTTCCGTTGGCTTAAGAGAATTGATGTGCATGAACAGTATTACATCTACGGCGAGCCTTCTGAAGTTTACGATGAATTCCGTCGTGCTTGGATGAATGGATTGTTGAGTAATTGTGATTTGAAATACGTCGTGGAAGATGGAATTAATATTATAAGGTAGATTTGTGCGTTTTTGGGGTATAATTATATGTAAGATAACAACAAGTGTAGGAGGTATGTTATATGTATATTAGAGAAGAAGTACTTAAAAACGCAAATAATAAGGAAAAAGTGTCAGAGATTTTGGAAAATTATTTCAAAACAGATGCAAATTACGAAAACGAACACGAACGTGACGAACTTCGCCGCCGTGGCTTTGAAGAATTGAAGTTAATCGGAGAAATCCAAGTTTATCAATTGTTGATGAACTCAGATAATGATAGAAGTAAATTATAATAATCAATCCCTTGTCGTGTGGCAAGGGATTTTTAGTTAGTTGTTGTTTGATTTTCGTGAGTTTTTCATCGCTTTTATAATATTAAGAAGTTTCAATCCGTCAGTTTGATTTACTTTCATATTTTCATATTCTTTTGGTAACAAACTAATCAAAGCCTTCCAGAAATTAATATAAAATGTGATAAATACGATGTTACGGTAAAAACCACTCACATCAGTTGAATGATTAATATCATAGATAAATGGAATCATACTTACAAATAAAATAACATTAACAAGTGGCCCCGCCAAAAACACGATCAAATTTTTCTTGTAATACCATTCTTCATAATCATCATCTAAGTAGCATGCTCCATCGGCGGGAATTAAATGTATTTTAAACCTTTTGGTTTTCAATATTTGTTTGCCTCTTCCGATTTCAATTCTCCATTTCTTTGATTGATAAGCTAAGCGATAAGCAATAGCATGTCCCATCTCATGTAAGAGTTGAGAAATTTGATAAACAAAATAAGATATTACGACTATCATTAGTGTATTAAACATTTTAACCTCGATTATGTTAATTATACAATTATAAATTAGTTCTTAATTATTTCAATTATTCTTCTTCCGTCGCTAGGAACATCTCTTTTATAATAAATTGGCAACAAAGTCCAGAAAAGTTGTGCCATATTGAATCGCAACAAAAACTTTATTGATTCTTGAAAAAGATGTGAATATCCAGCTATCATTTTCCCTTCACTTATTAATAATGGAATTGTAACAATCAGTACTATTAAATTAAATAATGGTCCACCTAATGGAATCATTATTTTTTGTAATTTGCTCTTGCTATTATAATATTCCCCATCTAACTGTGGGAGTATCTTCCCAACAACAATTATAGGTCTTATAATAAGTCTTTTAGTTTCAAATAAAACCTTACCAAGTCCCATATCTATTTTCCAATCTTTACATTTAAAGAAAATAATACACATTAAAATATGTCCCATTTCATGACAAAAAACAAGTACAATTATTATCAAGTATTTAATGATTAACTCAATCATCATCGTCTCCTCCTGAATATTTATGATTACGATTTCATTCTAACCCTTCCCACTATTTTTTGTCAAGTATTTTGTGAAAAATTATGCATTTAGGGAGTAGATGGTGCATGGTGCCTTTCCCTTGTCAGTGAAATAAATCAGATTACTTCGTTTTTCTAGAATCAATTGTAGCACTCTAATAAAAGATCGTAACTAAGCGAGTCATCTGGAGTAAATTGTGTCAAATTCAATCGAAGAAATTCGTTAAAAAATCTCATTGTCTGAGTGCGTAGCACGAGTTTGAGATTTTAGAATTTCGAGGTTAGAATTTGTCAATTTACGTAAGCCAGACGATGCGTGTCACGACTTTTATTCCGTATGTTTGTATAGCGACAGATTGCCTTTTCCTTGTCAGTGAAACAAATCAGATTACTGCTTTTGCTAAGAATATCGTCTGGATAAAATAACTAAAAATCCAAGCGAAGTGACCCGTCAAAAATCTCACTCGTGAAAGCCGTAGGCGCACTTGAGATTTTAGGGTCACAAGCGTGAGGATTTTTTTATTTTCGTAAGCAGATATTCGTGCAAAACAGTTTTCTGATTTACCTACGTCTGAAACAATTTCGGCATTCAATTTACGTAAGTGAGACTCTGCGTGGTGAGACTTTTATTCATTATCTTTGTGTTGCGACTTATCCTCTCGTCCATGTGTTCATGCGATCAAGTATTTTACTTTCCAAATAAAAAATGGGATCAATAGACCCCATTTTACTTTTTTAAAATTAAATTTTATTTGCGTTTTTTAAGTGAAGCATACACACCAAGAACACCTGCTAATGATGCTGTGGCCAGTGTTAATACTTCTGTTTCAATACCAGATTTTGGTAGTTTTTTCTTATCTGTAGTAGTTTTCACTGGTCGACTAACTTTGTTGTCTGAGGTAGTTGTATTAACTTTTTCTGATTTTCTAACAAGAGTTACTTTTTTCTTTTCTGCGTTTTTCTTGAATTCTTCGGCTTTTTTCTTAGCTTCAGCTTTCATCTCTTCATATTTCTTTTCTTCCTCAGCTTTTTTTGCTTCCTCGGCCTTTTTCTTTTCTTCTTCAGCTTTCTTCTTTTCTTCTTCGGCTTTTTTTGCTTCTTCTTCAGCCTTCTTATTTTCTTCTTCTTTTTGTTTTTCTGCTGAATTTTTCAATCCATCTACTTTCTTTTCATTTTCTGCTTGTTTCTTTTCTTCGGCAGTCTTTTCTTCTGTTTTTTCTTTTTTATCTGAATTGTTTGATTTTTCTGGTTTGATTTCCTTAAATTTTAATGTGTAGTGCCATTTGCCATCTTTTTCTTCCACGTCAAATGCATTTTTTACTAATTCTGTTTCCAAGTCTTTCTTGGCTGCTTCTTCTGCTTTTTCTTTAGTATCAAATTCGGATTGAGGCTTTAATTGTTTGATTTTTTCAATTGCTTCATCAAAACGTCTCAACATTCCTATTGCGTATTCAGTATTTAAACCTGTTGGTATATCAAAGACCGCTCTTTCTTTTTTTACTTCTATCTTTAATTTTTCTACTTCAGAAATTTTTCCTTGTTTTTTTAACTCAGGATTTTTTTCTAATTTTTCTATAATTTTATCAACATTACTCAATATTTCATTTAAAACTTCAACAGAAACTTTTTCTTGTAGCATTTTCGCATTATTTGTATTGTCCGCTGTAGCATAAGTGCTAACTCCACTGCCAAGAACTAAAGTTCCCGCAAGCACTGCTACCAATATTTTTTTATTAAATTTCATATTAATATGACAATGGAAACTTCCCTCAACGGGTGGAATTTGTCGCCTCCCTTCAACTTTTCAAATACATTTCAAATCCGTTTCCAAGCAATTTCTTGCCATTCCATTCACACTATCTACTCGTATTATCTCCAACAGAAATATTCCTACCGAAATACTCCTCGTTTTCTGCACAAAACAATTTGAATTTTTTGTTAAAATGTATGCAAATTTTGGTTTGTCAAAAGTAGTTTTGCATATAACTATTTATATTGATATTTTTATTATACTATATGATTTTAAGTAATACAATATATCCTTAATATTTCAACCTCTTTTCCTGTTTTTTCTCTACTGTTAAACAAAATCAGATTTTTGTTCTTTTTTAAAAACCAATACTAGCACTCTAATAAAAGCTCGTAACTAAGCGAGTCATCTGGAGAAAATTGTGTCAAATTCAATCGAAGAAATTCGTTAAAAAATCTCATTGTCTGAGTGCGTAGCACGAGTTTGAGATTTTAGAATTTCGAGATTAGAATTTGCCAATTTACGTAAGCCAGACGATTCGTGTTACGACTTTTATTCTGTATGTTTGTGAAGCGACAAATTTTTTTGCATGTCAGTGAAACAAATCAGATTACTGCATTTGCTAAGAATATCGTCTGGAGAAAATAACCAAAAATCCAAGCGAAGTGACCCGTCAAAAATCTCACTCGTGAAAGCCGTAGGCGCACTTGAGATTTTAGGGGCACAAGCGTGAGGATTTTTTTATTTTCGAAAGTCAGATATTCGTGCAAAACAGTTTTCCGATTTTTTCATAAATCTAAACTATCTTTGCATTCACAACAATTTACGTAAGCCAGACGATGCGTGTTACGACTTTTATTCCTTACCCTCGTGCAGCGACAATTTTTCACCAAAAAAATAGACCCTATCAAAGGGTCTATCGTGAAGGAATTATTCGTGCAATTCCACTGTTTCTTCGTGGTATTTTGCTGGTAAGCTTGATTTTTCTTTGTTCATTCCTATGAAGAAGTTAACATTAGCTTCTTTTGATAAAACTTCCAAGTTTTCTAGGAATTCTTCTAATTGTTGTTCTGTCATTTCAACGATTGAGTAAATTCCGTCTACGTAAATTGTTTCGATGTCGAAATCTTGTGACATTATTCCTGCCAAAAATCCATACAAACTTTCTGGACTTGAGATGTGGAATGTCGATGCATCTATAAGTCTTACTGAGTGATCAAGCGAGAATATGTGCTTGTCATCAGAGTCTATAAATATTATGTTACCGTTTTTGTTTTGTTTTTCGTCGTTGGCCTTATCGATCAACCATTTTGTTTTTCCGCTACCTTTAGGACCTACTACAAATTTAACCATTATTATCATCCTTTCTTAAACCATTTTAAAAAGTTTAATTTACTTTATATTATTATACCCATTCTTTTACTAAAATTATCACCTTGGAAAATATTTTCTCGTTCCATTTTTTCAATTATCATATCTTGTATTTTCCAGTGACTTGTATTCCAGTTGCAAAACACGGAAGTCTCTTCGGGCATTCTGCCGACTAGGCGTTGAATGAGGATATCCTTATCCAAATATTTCAAAAATTCACAAACTTCATTCACGTAATCGTCCAGTGATTTGAGTTTCACTTTTCCTTCTTCGTACCACTTCGCAAGTACTGTGTGTTTGGGAATGTACAGTGAATGGATTTTGCATTCGTCGATTTTTAATACCGACAAAAGCTTCGCAGTTTCCCTGACATCGTCCATGTCATCCCAAGGAAGTGCCAATATCACGTGTGTGCAAATTCTAAATCCGTATTCTTTTATCATCAAACAAGCACGAATGAAATCCGCGACTGTGTGTTGTCTGTTGATTATCTTCAAAGTTTTATTGTTGGATGTTTGAAGTCCAAGCTCTATAATAATGTCGACGTTTTTTTCGTTTTGAAGTTGTTTCAATATTTCCAAATGCTCACGTGCTATGCAATCCGGTCTTGTGGATACGCTGACCGCAACTACATTTTCTACAACTGCTTCGTTGACGTATTGTCTGAACAATTCAAGCGGCATGTATGTGTTGGAGTAATTTTGAAAATACGATATAAATTTGTGGGCGTTGTATTTGTTTTCGATGGTTTGTTTGTCTTTTTCCAATTGCTCACGAATTGAAAGGTGTTTTTCTTTGTTTTCGAAGCTTCCACCTTCTTCGTGACAATAAATGCAACCACCATGCCCCAACCTTCCATCTCTGTTGGGACAAGTCAAATCCAGTTTTATGGGAAGTTTGTAGACTTTTTCTCCGTAATGTTCTTTTAGATATTTGCTGTAAATGTTATATCTATCAGTCATTTAGGTTGTCTCGTACGAAATCCAACACTTCTTGTGGATTTTCGTCTGGTTTTACTTTTCTGAATTCTTTGACCAAGTTCATATCCTTGTCAAATACAAACGTGCTTCTTTCTGTTTTGGTAACTTCTTTGCCGAACATTTTGCCCTTGTAAACGCAACCAAAATTGTTCAAGAATATTCTTTCTGGGTCGGATATTAATTCTTGTTTTAGTCCTTGTTTTTTTCTGAAATTTTCGTGTGTTTTTTCTGTGTCCTTACTGATTCCCACAACTTCTGTGTTAAGCTTTTGAAATTCGTCGTAAATTTCGGAAAATCCGTCCGCTTCTATTGTGCATCCACTTGTGTTATCTTTTGGATAAATGTATACTACCAAGTTTTTGCCCTTGTATTTGTCATAATATTCTTCATTCAAAAATTCTTTTAAATTATTCATAATCCCTCAACTCAAATAGTTCTTCTAAAAATTTCGCCAGTCCGTCTTCTTCGTTTGTGTATTGTGTTATTATGTCTGCGTTTTGTTTCAAAATATCGTCGGAGTTTTTCATCGCAACTCCAAGTCCACTGTTCACAACCATTTCCAAATCGTTGTGCGCATCGCCAATAGCAACCACTTCATCACTTGTTATTCCAAAATGTTTAAGCACATGAATTGCCCTTTTGTATTTGTCTGTGTTAACGTTTTGCACTTCGAGCATTCTAATGTTTTTGGAAAAATATTTCGTGTGAATGTGATATGTCACGTTAGGATTGGGCTTGATATGATCAACAATATCGTAAATACGGTCTTTTCTTGCTATCATAATCATGCTTACACAATCATCTATCGGCAAATTCCTCTCAGACACTGTCATGATTTCACCAATATCCCCAACGCTATCCTCAAAATTCTTCTTATCATCTTCATCTTGGATGAGAAGTGCGCATTTGTTTTCCACAAAAAAATATGGTCTTATCCCATACTCCTCTGATAGAGTGCTAAGCTCATCCACCACTTTGGATTCCAACTTCAAATCCTCATCCGTTGCAATATTGGAGCTACTGTGAATAATAGCTCCATTATTTGCAAGGATTATTTTGTCAAAATCTAATTTTTCGGTTAATTGCTTAGCTCTGGATAGACCTCTTCCTGTCGCAATAATAATCTTTATGCCGTTGTCATAAAGTTTTTGTAAAATTTGATTACTGAAATCAGTAATTTTTTTATCATCTGTCAGAAGAGTTCCGTCCAGATCAATCATAACAGCCTTAAAATTATTCTTCATCTTCTCCTTCGAAATCTACGAAAAGAGATTCAAATGTTTCTTTTGCTTTTTCGTATTCAGCATCGTCTTCGATAACATCTAAGTTAGCTTCTTCTTCGTTGATTTCTTCGTATTTGTAAATCATAATTTCGTTGTCATCTTCAGATACAAGTGCGATGTAATCACTGTCGTAGCCTTCAACTTCGAATACTCCAAGGATTCCACATTCGATTTCGCCGCCATCTTCTAATGTTAGTACGATTGTATCTAACTCTTCTTCATCATACATTTCTTCGTTTAATTCTTCGTTTTCTAAATTTCTTTCGTCACTCATTTTTATCCTCCATTTTATAATGATTCTACTAATTTCTTCAAGAATTCGTACACCCTAGCTGTAGATTCCAAATCCAAAGTTTCTTTTGGTGTGTGAACTCCCGTCATATCTGGACCGATGGAAATCATGTCCATGTCCGGATATTTCTTTGAAAATACTGCACATTCAAGACCTGCGTGAATAACATTCACTTGCATATCTTTTCCTGTGACTTCCTTATAAACTTTCAAACATTTGTCTCTTAGTTCGCTATCTTCTCGGTATTCCCGAGGTTCGTAGAATCCTTCAGATTTAACTATTCCATTGTTTGATTTTGTTGTATTTGTAATCAAATCTTCAACTTCTTTTATCTTATCCAAAACTGAGGATCTGATTGATACCATAAACACGAATTTGTCTTCTTCTGTTTTTGCGATTGATTGGTTAAGAGAAGTTTCCACCAAATCGGCGTTTCCTTTTACCATGTCCACAACTCCGTTTGGAATTGTAGTTAGAAAATTCAAGATGTGTTCAGTAGATTGTTCGTCCATTGGAGTTTTTTCATCTACTTGTTCAAACTTAAATTCCATCTTTTCTTCGACTTGTTTGAAACCATCGACGTTTATTTCGTCGTCTTTGATTTCATCTTCACTTGCAATTATAAGTTCACAATTTCTTGGGATTGCGTTGTGTTTTGTACCACCATTTAATGATACAATTCTCAAATTGTGACGTGTCGACAATTCTTTTAGGATTTTAACTGTAGATTCGATGGCGTTAAGGTGATTTTTGTTGATATCTTGACCACTGTGACCACCTCTGAAACCATTGATTGCTATCCTGTAGAAATATTTTCCAAAATCTTCACGTTTGATTGCAAATTCAGAATTCAAAGTGTTTCCACCAGCGCAACCACAAGTCATGATTCCTTCTTCTTCGCTGTCAACGTTGATAAGGTATTTGCCTTTTAAGAAATCTTCGCTTACGGCATTCGCACCGATAAGTCCAACTTCTTCGTTTGTCGTAATCATCAATTCCAAATCAGGATGTGACAAGTTTTCATCTTGCAAAATAGCAAATCCCATTGCGATTGCTATTCCATTGTCAGCTCCAAGTGTTGTTTTGTTGGCAGTTAACTTGCCATCTTTTTCGATAAATTCTATCGGATCTTTTGTAAAATCATGATCGCTATCATCTTCTTTTTCGCAGACCATGTCCATGTGACCTTGCAAAATAACTCCTGGATGACCTTTTTTATCTTCTGTTGCAGGCTTTCTGATTACGATGTTTAATTCATCGTCAACATCGTATTCTAGACCCAATTGTTTTGCTTTATTTACTAAGTATTCGTTAATTCTTTTTTGGTCAAATGAACAACGAGGAACATTCGACAATTCTCTAAAATTTTCTAATACTATATTTTTCATTTAATTACACCTCAAGACTTATATACCCAATATGAAATCAAAAACCACAAATTTTATGCATTAATTATATAGATTTTGCTACTCTGTCTGCGATGATTTTTTTCCTATCAGGTGCAAATTCTTCGAGATAATCACTTTCTGAAAGTACGTCTACGATTATTTCGTAAATTTTATTCGCATCGATTTTTTTGTCGATTTTTTCTTTGATTAGCTCAAACTGTTTTTTTCTGTCAGTGTAGAACGGCTTCACATCAGGATTGTAAGAATTTATCGCAGTATCAAGTGTGTTGTAGAATAAGCTTGTTCCCGAATCATAAATCGGAGCCATTCCTCTAACTTCAAGCGTTTCAACATCTCTTATGAATCCAAAATTATTAAAATGTCTGTCTTCGTTGAAAATTATATAATCAAGAAATAGCATGTCATCGATTTTGGCTTTTGCATCAGATATCCCAAGTTTTTGTAATTCTTCTATCACAAAATCATACATAGATATGTGGTTAGGTTTTTGAGTGTTTTGGACAATCGCATTAACTGGGACAAGCTCCGTGTTTTCATCGATGAAATTCTCACACACCGAACAATATTTATCTCCGATTTTTTTAATCTCGTATTTTATATGATTAATTCCAAGAATTTTTGAGATTTCATACGCTATTTTTTCGTTGAAAGCTTCTTGATAGAATGGTTTCGAAGATCCTTTAACGAGAATTCTCTTACCTTCATTTAGCATCCATGCTTTTTTTAGCCAACCATCTGATGTGTTGTTCGGAGTTTTTAGTGAAAAAGAACTGTCGGATTTACCAAACATAAAAAGCCCCATATCTTGTGAGAAATCATTTTGGAAAAAGTTGATGTCTTTCCATTCTACGCTGTCGTTTTTTTCTTTTATCCAATATTGATCCGAAAGAGATAGTCCGAAATACGCCAAGCTAAGTTCGTAAAGCGATTTGCCTTGAATGTTTTTCAAAATAATGTCCTTGTCCTGTCTAGTATCTGGAATTCTTCTACCTTTTAGAAAATGTTCAAAGCTACTTTTTTCGATTATATTTTTCTTGTTATTGTATTTAACTTGCACCGGTCTGTATTTTGGATTGTATATTTCTATGATTTTTATAATTTTGTTGTGAATCATTTCAAACGAAAACACCGGCGTGTTTTTATTGTAGATTACATATTCCATTCTATCCCCTCCTTTTCTATATTGTACTATATTTGTGTTATTTTATTGTAAATTTAATTGTGGCTCAAATACGCATTTATGAATTTATCCAAATCACCGTCAAGCACATCTTGCACTTGTGAGCTTTCAAAGTTTGTTCTGTGATCTTTTACCAATGTGTATGGTTGGAAGACGTAGGATCTGATTTGGGAGCCCCACGCTATTTGGTTGTATTTGCCTTGGATGTCTTCGATTTTTTCACGCTTTTCTTCTTCTTTTATCATGATAAGCTTGGCGATAAGCATATCCATGGCGTATTTTCTGTTGGCGATTTGCGATCTTTCTGTTTGACATTGGACTGTGACTCCTGTTGGAATGTGTGTGATTCTAACTGCAGAGTCTGTCATGTTGACGTGTTGTCCACCGGCACCTGATGCTCTGTAAGTGTCCACTTTCAAATCTTTGTCGTCTATTTGGATGTTGTGACTGTCTTTGATTTCTGGGAAGACGTCCACTGATGCGAATGATGTGTGGCGACGTTTTTGTTGGTCAAACGGAGAAATCCTGACAAGTCTGTGTACTCCTTTTTCGCTTTTCAAAAAACCATAGGCGTTAATTCCTTGTACGATTAACGATACTGATTTGATGCCACCTTCTGTATCTTGGTTGTAGTCGGTGATTTTATAGGAATATTTCTTGTCCGCAATCCACCTCGTGTACATTCTCAGTAACATTTCCGCCCAATCTTGTGCTTCAGTCCCACCTGCACCTGCGTGAATGGACATAATCGCATTATTTTTGTCGTATTCTCCCACCAAGAGCGTTTTGATTTTGAATTCGTCGACTTTTTCTTCCAAACTTTTGAGTGTCTTGGAGATTTCTTTTTCGTATTCTTCTGTATTGTCTTCCTTGCTAATTTCGAGCATCATCTTGACTTCTTCGATTTTTTCTTCGATTTCATCGTATTTTTCGACATCAGCTTTTATGGAATTCAATTCGTCGAAGATTGCTTGTGCTTTGTCGCTGTCATCCCAAAAGCCCTGTTTCAATGTTTCTTGTTGCAATTCATCTAATTTTTTTCTTAAATTGTCTAAGTCAAAGAGACTCCTTTATTTCTTTTAGATTTTGAGATAAATTTTCTATTTTTTCGTTAATTAAAAATACGTCCATTTTTATCCTCCAATTGCATATATTTTTTGAACAAAAAAGGAGGATTTCTCCTCCTTTGTGTTTGTATTTGTTATTATAATAGTGGTGGTGTTTGAAAAGTTTGATAAATGACACCAAACTTTATAGCACGGATATCTACCTTTTCGCATTCTAAGAAGTATTTATTCTTGTGCTAAGAATATCATACGGAAAAAATTGTTCTGATTTGAAATTGAAGAGCTCCGCCTAAAAATCGGACTGCTCGAGCTTTAGCGAGGCTTGCGATTTTAGGAGCTTGAAATTATGAAATCATCAATTTTTGTAGTCAGATATTCGTGCATAAGGATAATTTACTTCGCCTAGGGCTTTTCCACTATTTATTATCTGTTTTTACCACAGCAGTTTTTGTATTTCTTACCACTTCCGCATGGACATGGATCGTTTCTACCGATTTTCTTACCTTTAACTACTGGTTTGTTGATTTCTTCTTCACCACTTGATGCAGAAGTTTCGTGAGCTACTTGTTTTCTTTCGATTTCTTCAACTGGTTGAACGTTGAACATTCCTCTAACTGTGTCTTCTTTTATAGAGTGGTTCATATCTTCAAACATTTCGAAACCTTCGTTGTTGTAAGCTCTTACTGGGTCTTGTTGACCGAACGCTCTTAGACCGATACCTTGACGTAATTGATCCATCGCATCAATGTGATCCATCCATTTTCTATCTACAACCATAAGAAGAATTACACGTTCGATTTCTCTGAATTTTTCTTTGCCGATGGCTTCTTCTTTTTCTCCATAAACTTCCAATGCTTTTTGTGTTACATAATCTGTGAAAGTTTTCTTGTTGTAGCTGTTAAGTCTGGTAAGATCCAATGTTCCTTCTGGAATGAATGTGTTAAGATATGTCATCAATGCTTCCATTTCCCAATTTTCTGATTTTGGATCTTGGCAATATGTGTCAATTGCATTAGCAATGATGTCCTTAATCATAGCCACGATAGATTCGTGCATGTCTTCACCGTCAAGTACTTTATCCCTTTCAGTATAAATTACTTTACGTTGTGCATTCATAACGTCGTCGTATTTTAATACGTTCTTTCTGATACCAAAGTTATTAGATTCAACTTTTGTTTGCGCTCTTTCGATTGCTTTAGTGATTGTTCTGAATTCCATTGGTTCGTCTTCTGGGAATTTGCCAGATTCAGCGTATTTTTGGATAGTTTCTCCACCGAACAATCTCATTAAGTTGTCTCCTAATGATACGAAGAATCTTGATTTACCAGGGTCTCCTTGACGGCCAGAACGACCACGCAATTGGTTGTCGATACGACGTGATTCGTGACGTTCAGTACCAATTATATATAATCCTCCGACTTCAAGAACTTTCTTCTTATCTTCGTCAGTCATTTTTTTGTATTTTTTGTATAATTCATTGTATACATTTCTTGCTGCAACTAATTCTTCGTCTGTACTTGGCAAGAATGAATCCAAACTTTCGATTACGTATTCGCCGTAACCTTGTTTTTTCATATCGTGTTTTGCTAAGAAATCTGGGTTACCACCTAAAAGAATGTCGGTACCACGACCTGCCATGTTTGTTGCGATAGTAACTTTGTCAAACATACCTGCTTGTGCTACGATTTCTGCTTCACGTTCGTGTTGCTTAGCGTTCAATACGTCGTGTTTGATTCCGTTTTTCTTCAACAATTTGGACAATCTTTCTGAAACTTCAATTGAAATAGTACCAACTAGAATTGGTTGTCCAGTCTTGTGAATTTCTTTTATTTCTTCAACGATTGCGTTGAACTTAGCGTTTTCGTTGATGTAAACTCTGTCTTGTTCGTCAACTCTGGCTACTGGTTTGTTAGTAGGGATTTCAACAACGTCCATCTTGTAGATTTCGTTGAATTCCGCTTCTTCAGTCTTGGCAGTACCAGTCATACCACTTAATTTGTTGTACATTCTGAAGTAGTTTTGGAATGTAACTGTTGCCAAAGTTTTGGATTCGCTCTTAACTTCAACACCTTCTTTTGCTTCGATAGCTTGGTGAAGACCATCAGAATATCTTCTACCTTCCATGATACGACCAGTAAATTCATCAACGATAAGTATTTCGTCATCTTTTACTACGTAATCAATATCGCGTTTCATTGTATTGTTAGCCTTCAAAGCTTGGTTGATGTGGTGAGCTAATTCCATGTTATTAGGGTCAGACAAGTTTTCCACGCCGAAATATTCTTCAGCTTTTTTAGTACCAATTTCTGTAAGACTGGCAGTTTTTCTCTTTTCGTCAACCAAGAAATCAACAGTTTCATCCTTGAATTCACGATCGAAAATATCTGGCTTGTCTTCTTCTGGATCCATAATACGTCCAGTCAAACCATTAGCAAACATATTTGCTCTCATGTACATGTCTGTAGATTCGTCGCCTTGACCAGAAATAATAAGTGGAGTTCTAGCTTCATCTATTAAGATAGAGTCAACTTCGTCCACGATTGCAAAGTTAAGACCTCTCTGAACCTTGTCTTTTTTGTAAATAACCATGTTGTCACGCAAATAATCGAAACCGTATTGGTTATTAGTACCGTAAGTAATATCACAAGCGTAGTTTTCACGTCTTTCATCATTGTCCAAACCATAAACGATAACGCCTACAGTTAATCCCAAAAATTCGTGAACTTTTCCCATCCATTCCTTATCTCTCTTTGCAAGATAATCATTGACAGTAACCACGTGAACGCCCTTACCACTAAGCGCATTCAAATATGCAGGTAAAGTTGCAACCAAAGTCTTACCTTCACCAGTTTTCATTTCTGCAATTCTACCTTGGTGTAATACAAAACCACCGATTAATTGCACACGATATTGTTTCATACCCAAAACTCTGTAGCTGGCTTCTCTAACTACAGCAAATGCTTCTGGTAAAATATCGTCCAAAGTTTCGCCGTTTTTTAATCTTTCCTTGAATTCAACAGTTTTATGCTTTAATTCATCATCTGATAATTGTTGCATAGACTTATCATATGATTCAATTTTTTTAATAATTGGTTCTATCTTTTTTAGTTCTTTTTTGTTAGCTGAGCCAAAAATAGATTCAAATAATCCCATATAAATCTCCTTACTTTAATATCTATAAATACTACCTTTTATTTTAACATTAAAACACATCATTTACAACAAAAACATCAACATTTAAAGGAAATCACTTATAAAATTTTCCAATAAATTACAGAGCATATAATTTTGGGTGTAATTCATTCCTCTCTCCTCGTTTAAGTTAAATTACACTCTGTAATTCTTCGAAAACCTTCAAGCAATTGAGTTGAATATCCTCAATTTATGTAAACAGTCAAGCCTTTTTGCTAAGAATATCATACGGAGAAAATTTTCACACAGGATATTTGTTCCACTCTCCCTGTGTAAAGTCGTGCACTCCGCAATCATCATTGTGTCCGTTCAAGAAAGCAATCGATCTGAATATCATCATAGAAAATTTAATGTTTCTTATGAGCGACGCTTCGAACAAGAAAATCTTCACTTCATTTTCCTACACAGAAGATTTTCGCAGTGAGGCTGAGCGAATGAGATTATTAAATTTTCCCCAAGATATTCGTGCAAAATGCTTGATCTGTGATTTCTTGCGAATAAGATGATTAAACTGAGAATACATGTTATTTGTATTGCTGTTGTACGCACATTTTGATATAATAATATTATAAAAATATCAGAAAGGTGGTGCTTTATATGGCAGCAAAATCAGCAAATCTTTATGCTCGTATTGAACCGGAGGTAAAAGAAAAAGCAGAAAGTATTTTATCTGCACTTGGTATTCCTGCATCCAGTGCTATTAATATGTTTTATAAACAGATAATTCTTCAGAGAGGACTTCCTTTTGAAGTAAAATTGCCATCTTCTCATCCTGTAGATATGTCCTTTTTATCAGAAACAGAACTGAACGAAGAGCTTGAGAAAGGATATGCGGATATCAAAGCAGGAAGAACAAGAGAAGCAAGCGCAGTTTTTGCAGACATCCGTAAGGATTATAACCTATGATTTATGAAATCAAAATTACTGACCAAGCTTATAATGATATTCGTAATATATATGAATATATTGCCTACGAATTGCAGTCACCTGAGAATGCCAAGGGTCAACTGGACAGAATTGAAAAGTGTATTATGAGTCTTCACGATATGCCAGAGCGCCATCGTTTTTATGATAGCGAACCGTGGAAAAGTCGTGGACTTCATATTGTTCCGGTAGATAATTATTGCATTCTATATATTGTAGATAATGATGATACAACAGTTTCCATCATGCGAGTGATGTATTTAGGTCGTGATATTGATGTTCAACTTAACAAATACACAAAATACGAAAAGTAGAGCAAATTAGAATTTGTGAGGTTGATGTAATGATTAGAAATTGCATTAACTGCTGTTTATAATCATTTCAAAATTTTTGTTTCATTCTTAACTTTCCTTTTTTTATACACATATTCCCGTACCATAAAAGATACGTCAGACCAATTGAAAGATATCATTATATAATTAATTAAATTAAAAAGGCTAAGAGCATCTCTGCTCTTAGCCTTTTAACTTGCCACTAAAGACTATCTAATTTAGTTTTCTAAAATTCACTCTGCAATCATCCTTGTGTCCGTTTAATCAAACAATCGAGCATACGTATATTGTAAATCCATGTAAACAATCAAGCCTTTTTGCTAAGAATATCATACGGAAAAAATAAGTATAAATTCAAGTGAAGTGAACCGTTAAAAAATTGTGCTGTCTGAGTGCGTAGCACGAGTTCACAATTTTAGGTTCACAAGCTTAGAATTTATTTATTTTTATAGTCTAGATATTCGTGCAAAATGCTTGATCTGTGATTTCTTGCGAAGGTTGTAATCTACATTTGTCCTGCATTCCTAAATCCTGCGAAACCTTTAAGCAAACAATCAAGCTGAATATCATCATAGAAAATTTAATGTTTCTTATGAGTGACGCTTCGAACAAGAAAATCTTCATTTCGTTTGCCTACATAGAAGATTTTCGCAGTGAGGCTGAGCGAATAAGATTATTAAATTTTCACCAAGATATTCGTGCGCGATTGTTGCCGTAGCCTAGATATTCGTGCATGATGATTTTTCAATCACAGGACTAAAAAAAGAGCCCACATTTGTGAGCTCTTGTATTTATTAAAGAATTGAAAATCCTAATTCTTTTGAGTCTTTGCAGAATGTTTTCACTGTGTCTAGTGAATATTCGTTTAAGTCTTTTCCCATCAATGAAAGTTTCTTGATGATTGCAGGAGTACATGTGATGATGTCTACTCCCAATTCATTTGCTTGGTAAATGTTGAACACTTCTCTTGGAGATGCCCACAACAATTCACAACCTTTTTTAGTTTTGCAAATTTCCAAGGATTCTTTCATGATTGGCATTGGATCAACTCCAGTGTCTGCAATTCTTCCAGCAAATACTGAAACGATGCTAGGCACTCCTTCTGTCAAGTTGTCTACGACTTCTCTTACTTGATCCACTGTGAAGATTGCTGTTACGTTAAGTTTAATTCCTTTTGAGCTAAGTTTTTTCAATAGTGGAGCAGTTGATGTTCCATTACTTGTAGTCACAGGAATTTTGACGTAAACATTGTCTCCTAATGAAGAGATTTTGTCTGCTTCTTTTTCCATAGTTTCCAAATCATCTGCAAATACTTCAAATGATACTGGATATTCTGTGATTTCTTCTAAAACTTTCTTGGCAAATTCAACGTAATCTGTGATTCCAGCTTTTTTCATCAAAGATGGATTAGTTGTAAATCCAGTTACTTTTTTTGATGCCAATGATTCTAACATATCTTCTAAGACTGCACCGTCTGAATAAATTTTTGTATTAATTTTCTCCATTTCAACCTCTCTTTTCGTGTAGTAAAATGTGAATTATTGTTCGTTGTTAATTGCAGTATCTTTCTTTGTAATTATTGATGGAGCGATTAACGCTACTAATAAAACTGCGATAATGATATACACTCCGACATTACCCATAGCATTTCCGATTTTTCCTAATAAAATTCCCAAAACTCCGAAGTCAAAATCCCCGAATGTTGTATTGTTAAATCCTAATTGTCCTAAAACTGGAAGTAAGAATGCTGGTAAGAATGCCAAGAATAATCCGTTGATGAATGAACCCACCATAGCTCCTCTTCTACCACCTGTTGCATTACCGTAAATACCAGCAGTTGCACCGCAGAAGAAGTGAGGAACAAGTCCTGGAATAATTAATACTCCACCGATAGCTCCCAAAATAAACATACCGATCAATCCGCCTACAAAACTACATGCAAATCCCAAAATAACTGCTGTTGGTGCGTATGGGAAGAATACTGCACAGTCAACTGCAGGAACAGAGTTTGGAATTAATTTTGTAGCGATACCTTCGAATGCAGGAATTAAATCTGCCAAAATCATTCTAACACCGGCATATACGATTGCTACACCAACTGCGAAGTTTAACGCAGAGATGATTGCAAACAAATATGGGTTTTGTCCGTTAGACATTTTGCCGACGAAATCTGGACCAGCTTTGATGCTTGCGATTAGATAGAACACAATCATTGTCAACGCTGTTGAAATTGTAGTATTTCTCAAGAAACCCCATTTTTCTGGAATTTCGATATCTTCAGTTGATTTGGAATCTTTTCCAACTAATGAACCGATAAAAGCTGACAAATAATATCCCAATGATCCGAAGTGACCAAGTGCGATTTCGTCTCCGTCAGTAGCTTTCAAAGTGTATTTTTGTCCGATTGCTGGAGAGATTGAACTCCAAGCTCCCAATATAAATCCACCAGCCAATACCAAAGCTACGCCCTTAAATCCTATGGCTCCTAATGTTGCTGATAGTAAACAAGCCATGAAAAAGCTGTGGTGACCAGTTAAGAAAATATATTTGTATCTTGTAAATCTTGCTATTAATAAGTTAAAAATAAGTCCTACTAACAAAATTGACATTGTTTCAACGCCCAAAACTTTTTGAGCAACAGATGTGATAGCTTCGTTATTAGGAACAACACCTGTGATGTTGAATCCGTGTTGAATCATTTGACTCAATGGATCCAAGTTAGTTGTAATAACATTCGCACCTGCAGCCAACATTAAATATCCCAAAATAGGACCCAATGTACCAGTCATTACCTTGTGAGCTGGTTTTTTAAGTGCGATAAGACCTACCATTGCGATAAGACCCATCAAAAACGCAGGCTCAGATAGAATGTCTTTTAAAACATTTAAAAATCCCATAAATTCCTCCTTAATTTTTTAAATCAATTTATTTGAATTCTTCTAAAATAGGAACCAAATCTTCTTCGATTTTCTTTCTGTTAGTGTAGCTTTTTACTATGGCTACTTTTTGATCATCTGAAAAAATTGACTTAAATTCCTTAACAGTTACAAAAAGGTCAGCGCCTTTTCCTACAGCTGCGTTAGAATCACAAGATTCTACGTTAGCTTCAATTCCCATATCCTTGCAAATAGCTTCCACTTTCATTTTCAAAAGAAGACTACTTCCAATTCCGTTTCCACAAACAGTTACAATATTAATCATCATTTCCCTCCTCTAATTTTTCGTTAATAATATCCAACATTTCGTCCTCAGATTTTGCGTCGATAAGCTCATCTGTGATTTCGTCCGAATCCAAAAGCACTGCCAATTGTTGAAGTGCTACAATGTGTGATGAAGAATCCACAGCTGCCAAACAGAACAAAATTCTTACCCAGTTGTCCTCATCTTCTTCTTCGTTTCTAAAATTCACAGGCTCATTTAATTTTGTCAAACTAATAGCCATTTTGGCTACATTGCCGTTTGGTCGTGCGTGAGGAACCGCAACATTCGGAGCAAGCACAATGTAAGGGCCAGCATCCTCAACGCTTTTTATCATGTCTTCTACATATTGTTCGTTAATGTAACCATTGTCCAACAAACTTTTTGCTGCAATTCTGATTGCATCCTTCCAATCATTTGCATGATCTTCAATTCGTATCAATTCTTTTTTGATTAAATCGCTCAAACTATCACCTCTTTACAAAAAAATATTGGTTAACAAAAGTATTGTTAACCTTATTTTACCATATATTTACATTAGATTATATATGCGTTTCAAAAAATTTTGCCAATTTAAAGGATTAAACTACCAATCAAAATTATAACCGGCAAAGTCACCACTGAAAAAATCGTCGACAGACACAAAGCCCTCGATGGAAAATCCGTCGATTTGTCAAACATCAAACAGAAAAGCACACTCACACCTGCAATAGGAGCTGATGCCATCGCCAATGTTGCAATCTTTGCATCTGTTTTCATCGGAATAATTAACAAAATTGCGATATAAATCAAAGGAAACAAAATATTTCTGATAAAAGAAACTTCCCACGCCATTTTGTCCCTGTGAAAAGGCTCAGTAATACTCACGAAATTTGCACCGATAATTATCATACTAAGAGGAGTATTCATACTAGCCAAATAAAAAACAGGTTTTGTCACAACATTCGGCATTTTATAAATAACCCCGAAGAAAAACAAAATAAATCCCAAAACAGACGAAATAATACAAGGATTTTTCACAACTTTGTTCCATTGAATCTTGCCATTTCCAGTCATCTCGTACAAACCAATTCCATGACTCCACAACAAAATATTGAACACTGCCAAATAAGGAATAGCGAAAAAAGTTCCTTCCGCACCAAGCAACGCTTCAATCAAAGGAATTCCCATGAAACCACAATTGCTGTATACAGATGCGAATTTGTATGTACTTATGTTTTCGTTCTTAGAAAATCTATCAAATTTGAACAAAAAATGAGAAATCAAAATAGATGAACCCATCAAAACTACTGCAGCAAGGGCAGTCATCAAAAAATTATTCAAAAGCACTGGCGTAACAGGTCTATTAAACGCGTTAATAATAACGCTTGATCCCACAACATACATTACAAACCCAGTCATCTCTCTGATAGTTTCTCTACTGAAAAACCCAGTTCTTGCAAAAATATATCCCATAGCCATGAACACAAACATAATCAAAATCTGCTGTAACGTAACTAAAAAAATAAAAAACCACTCCTTAATACTCAATTATTTTATTATACCATCATTGTGAAAATTTTCTAGTATTATTTTATCGATTTTAGGCGTGAAATAAGTGATTGGAAAAATATCAACTAAATTTTCGAATGCACTAAAGCAGAAAACCAGCTTTGTTATTCTTGTTGCAATGAAAAAAGCAGATTACCAAGTTTGCTAAGAATATCATACGGAGAAAATAATCATAAAATCAAGCGAAGTGAACCGTTAAAAAATTGTGCTGTTTGAGTGCGCAGCACGAGTTCACAATTTTAGGTTCACAAGCTTAGAGTTTATTTATTTTCGCAGTCTAGATATTCGTGCAAATTGGTTTTCTGCTCTGTATGTTATGAATCTACCTACGACAATTTTTGTAGACAGATGAGCGATTTGCGAGTTTTGTAGTTTTCTTCGTTCGAAGTCTAGATGTTCATGCAAATTGGTTTTCTGCTTTGCAATTTTTGAAACGGTCTACAACATTTTCGGATTTTAGTGAAATAAAATAGACACCCGATACGGTTAGAATATCATACGGAAAAAATTGTTCTAAATTAAAGCGAAGTGAATCGTTAAAAAATCGCACTGTCTGAGCGATAGCGAGTTTGCGATTTTAGATTCACAAGAGATGAATTTATCAATTTTTGTAGTCTAGATATTCGTTTGTATCGATGTCTATTTTTGTATGTCCCTGTAAGTGTAAATGTACTTCGATTGTTTTAATCAAAAAAGAGCATCACGTGATGCTCTCATTATCTATTTTACTAATTTTTTAAGTGGTGTCTTCTTCAAAGTTTCAATAAAAACTTCATTTTTGCCGAAGAACAATATCAATGTGTAGCCGATGACGCTGATGAAGAATACTGTCAACAAGTTAAGTGTGTAATGTGTGATAAATTTTGTGACTACAAACTTTGTCAAAAGTATCCACAAAGCTCCTGCTACTGCGTATTTCATTGTGTAGAATAATTTGTCCATTTCAAAATAGAACTTCGCCTCTTTGAATTCAAATAGACACACAACAACTACTACTAATTCTGAAATCGCCGTAGTGACTGCTGCACCGTTTTGTTGCCAAAGTGGTATAAAAACTAGATTTAATCCTACATTTACGAACGCCGATATAGTCGTCGCTTTCAAGTTCAACGCTTCTTTTCCCAATGGAACGTTCATGCATGTTGTGATTACACCACCAGTTATTGCGAAAAATACTGACACTGCTAGAATTTGCAATGAAAGTGTCGCCGCAATGAATTTTTCTCCAGAGAGAATGTACACGATGTTTTTGGATAAAACTCCAAGCCCAGTGCACATTGGTATCATTAATAATAGCAAGAAACTTGAGATTTCTGTTAACAAATGTCTGAATTCTGTTTTATCATCTAATGTCGCTGCCTTGGAAAGCCTTGGAATTGTAACCATGTAAATCGCACCTAGCATTTGCTTTACAACGGAATATACCTTTACGCTTACTGCATACAGTCCTGTGTAAAAATCTCCAGAAATCCAGCCAAGCATTGTCATGTCTGCACTTACATACACCAAAACTGCGATGCTGTTTGAAAAGAAAAGCATGATAGGCTTCAAGTGTCTTTTTAGATTTAGTTTGAGAGTTGGTTTCAAGCTTACATATCTTCTTACATGTAACATATTTGAAATGCACACCAAACCATTTACGAAAACCGTAAGTCCAGCGTATTTTAAGTAATCGTCTTTGGTTTTTACTACGAAAAATAATAAAATTACACCAATAGTTTGAATTATGATACTTCTGATTGTAATGTACAAATAATCCTCGTGGATTGCGTTAACCCATTCAACTCCAAGTGTTGCGAAGATTATGCTCAAACTTTGAATGAAAACAAGCGTTGCATAGTCGTGCATTTTCACAGAAACTACACAGAATACAGCCAAACAAATGTAAGAAATCAACGTAGACAACAAGTTGATGGAGAAAACTTCCCTCGAAAATTGATTGAGTTTTGTTCTATTTTCTCTGTATTTGGAACCTTCTCTGACTGCGTAATTGGTAATTCCAAGCGATGCAATCAGCATGAATATTTTAATAATTGAATCCCCGTAGCTTACCTTTCCCATGTTTGCTACTTGCAAAATTCTCGTAGCGTAAGGAAAAGTTATCAACGGGTACACAACGCTCAGCCCAACTTTGATTAAATTAAGCATCGCGTTTAATTTAAGTGATTTTTGCTTTGCCAAGTTTTTCCTCTCCTATGTGCAAAATTTATACTTACTATATTGTATCACACCTATCCAGATAGATTATTACAACATTTCAAAATTTCCAACAAAAAAATAACCGTCACTTCAAAACAATGACGATTATTTTCCAGGTAATACCTGTATGGACTTTGCTGAATCTATTATACCACAATTTTTTAAAAATTGTTATAACATTTCAATAAAAGCTCCAATTCTTGTATTTAATTGTCCGATATCTGATTTTGAATAATCAGTTTCCACAGCGATGTATGGAACATTCTTCTTATCGTTGCAGAATCTCTTAATTGCCAAACCTTCAACTTGGTATGGAGTACAAGCTTGTAAATGCATGTCGATAACACCATCAACCTTGTATTCGTCGATTAATTTATCCAATAATTTAAGTCTGTTTTCGTTTGGACTCACACATGCACATCCGATGTTCATGTATTTTCTAGCAATCGCATCAATCATATCTGGATTGTCTACATCGACATTTTCATCAATAGCCTTAGCTCCACCACAGTTTTCGTAGCTAACCACAACTGCACCGTTGTTTTCGACAGCTTCGATAACTTTTTCAGTCGCACCACCGATTGGACAACCAGTAATCAAAATTCTTGGCTTACCACTGATATGCTTGTGTTCAGACATAACCTTAGCTTTTAATTCTTCAAGCATTTGTGGAATTTGTTCCTTGTCGAAATCAAATTGCACACCATTTAAAACATGCCACAATTCTCCACCTGTGATTGGCAAATCATCAGCCTTCATTATAGAATAGAAGTCCTTTATAGCAGATCTCTCAGCGTTTTTCACTTCAATACCATGTCTTAATTTTTCATCAGTGATTTCAACGCCGAATAAATCTTCGATAGTCTTAATCATTTTTCTGATTTCTTCTTTCCATAAAATAAGACCTTGTTCAGTGTTCTTGTTTGGAAGCTCCATAACGTGAACTGGCTTGAATTCTCCCAAATATTCGTACATCTTCTTCTTGCCATCGCAAGTAGTTTCTCCAACAACCAAATCAGAGAAATAGAAGAACGGACACTTATCAGTCAACGCAAAACCATAAGAAGATTTGATAAGTGGGCATAAGTTTTTAGGCAAATCCCTCTCAGCATCTTGAATAGTTTCGTCACTTGTAGCACACAAACTAACACAAGTAGCACCAGCTGCAACAGCTAACTCTTGTGGAAAAAACGTACAAAAAATTCCTATAACAGGAATATCCTTATCCTTTATTTCTTTTACCTTCAAAAAAGCATTTTGACGACTTTCTGCAAAATCGTTAAAAACTTCTGGTAATTGCTTCTTTAAATCAACCATTTAATCACCTCGTAACAAATAATATCATTTAATCAATAATATATCAAAATGATAATCGTTATTTATAGATTTTTTCTATAAATCACCTCTCTCGCCTCTCCCATAGATGATTTTGGGAATAAAGAAGGTATTGTCTTAGATAGCTTCAGAATACACAAAGCAGAAAACCAGTTTGCACGAATATCTAGACTACGGTACAGAAAACACAAAAACTCGTAAATCGCTCATCTGTCTACAAAAATTGAAAAATTCTAATCTCGAAATCCTAAAATTTGAAGCACGCTTCGCTTACGCGGTCAAATTTTAGACGGATTTCTTCGATTGAATTTAAAACAATTTTTTCCGAATGATTCGCTCTTTTACGATGTTTTTGGCTTTACAAAACAAAGTTCTTAGCAAAACTGGTAATCTGCTTTGTATTTTTTTGAATCTACCTACGACAATTATTGTATTTCAGTGAAATAAAATAGACAACCGATACGGTTAGAATATCATACGAAAAAAATTGCACTAAATTCAAGCGAAGTGAATCGTAAAGAAATCGCACTGTCTGAGCGTTAGTGAGGTTCTCGATTTTAGATTCACAAGCGATGAATTTATCAATTTTTGTAGTCTAGATATTCGTTCGTATCGGTGTCTATTTTTGCTTTTATTGAAGATATGTTTGTATCTTTACTGCTTATTTATTCCTCAATTCATCCAACACTTCGTTGACTGTTTCTTTTTCAGAATAAGGTGTCTTTTCATTTCCTTTGAGCTTGATGAAGTTTTCTTGTCCTTTTCCCAAAAGTAAGACAAAATCTCCCTCATTTGCAATTTCTATCGCATGTTTAATGGCAGATTTTCTATCTTTGATTCTGACATATTCACCATTTTCTTTCTCAATTCCACTTACGATATCATCAGCAATGTTTTCGTATGTGTCGAATTTTGGATCGTCAGTCGTAACCACTGAGAACACGTTGTTTTCAGCGGAAATCTTTCCGACCTCGCGTCTGATTTCAAGAGTTCTGTCGCCACTCATTCCATAAACTGCGATTTTTCGTTTGTCGTTTGGCACAGATTTGTAGATATTTTCAAAAGCTTTTGGAGTGTGTGCGAAATCAATGACAATATTTATCCCCAAATCATTTTTAACAA
Source organism: Finegoldia sp. BIOML-A1 (assembly GCF_009678325.1). Lineage (NCBI taxonomy): Bacteria > Bacillati > Bacillota > Tissierellia > Tissierellales > Peptoniphilaceae > Finegoldia > Finegoldia sp. BIOML-A1. The sequence goes on along the minus strand of NZ_WKZF01000005.1, from coordinate 138,036 downwards.
ATTCAAATCTCGCTTCAACGCCTGTAAAACTTTCCAACGCTTTGGCGATATCTTCCATTTCATATCCCAATAAATTCACCGCAACAATAGCAGCCACCGCATTGTACACATCAAACATAGCAAATCTGTTGAGTACGAATTTCACGTTTTTGAGTTCAAAATGCATCTTTCCATCAATCAATTCTACATTTTCAGCCTTGAAATCGGATTCATTTTCAAGGGAGAATGTATATGCTTCTTCAAACCTTCCTTTTGCTTTTCTTCCGTATTCATCATCTACGTTCACGATTTTCTTCTTAGAATTTTCAAACAAAATCATCTTCGCATCGAAATAATTCTCCATATTTTTGTGAAAATCCATATGCTCCATCGATAAATTGTTAAACACTGCCACATCGAAGTCTATCCCGTCTAGTCTATGCAAATACAATCCATGACTTGAACATTCCACAACAGCGTTGTCGATTTTTTTGTCCACCGAAAGCTTCAAAATCTTGTCGATTTCTGAGATTTCTGGAGTCGTGTTTGGCGTTTCGTATTTTTCTTTCGCGATAAAAGTTCCGTTCGTACCGATATTTGTGCATTGTGAATTTAAGTTTTCCAAAATATGACTAATCATAGAAGCTGTTGTAGTCTTGCCATTTGTTCCAGTGACTCCTATCACGCGAAGCTTCTTTGATGGAAAATCACACACCACATTTGAGATTTGGGCAAGAGCTATCCTTGCATCTTCGACTTTGATGTAGTTGATACCTTCTATTTTTTGTGTATCTTGTGTAACCACAATCGTGTTTGCGCCGTTTGTAATCGCCTTGTCGATAAATTTGTGTCCATCAAATTCCATCCCTGAAATCGCCACAAACACTCCACCTTTTTCGATTTTCCTGGAGTCATTTGTCACATTTGTAATCTCGTCATCGTTGTTTTTTGTATAATCTAAATAATCAATTTTCTCTAATATATCAGTTAAGTTCATATTTTTCCCCTTTGGTTTTCATTTATATATTATTATATAACATCGGGCTACATATTTAAAAACAAAAAACTGACCACCCAGTCTAGCCAAGTGATCAGTCTACAAATTTTTATTTCATAACAGCTACTGCAACTGCTATTGCTGCGATTCCAATGATAAGTCCAAACACAAGTCCTGCGACAATACTTACTATCGCTGATTTCACACCTACTGCAAGCATTCTTTCATCAGAAATTCTGTCGTAGAATACTGATGAGTAAAGGATAACTCCAATTATCATGCCGACGATCGATGGAAGGAATGTTGTTGGAAGTGCCATCAACAAAATGTTAATCAACGCTTCGCAAGCTACATACACTCCAAGTCTTGTGTCTCTTTCTACAGGATTTGGAACTGGTGACATATCTTTTTTAGTGAAATGGAACATAAGTCTACTCACTGCATAGTAGAAAAACATTGATATAACAGCCAAAATAATAGTATATGTTATTGGATTCAGTCCTGTTTTTGTTACTTGTTCCAATTGTTGTGCTTGTTCTGGGTGAAGCTTGAATTGTACTATTGTTGCCACAAACGTGAACACTCCGTACAACAAGAACAATATTACGAATGCACCCTTCTTATTGAATTTTTCAATAAGTCCATGTAACATTGAGAAAATATTTTGGCAGAAACCAGCATAGCCTGAACTCTCCCTTTGAGTGTAGTCTTCGATGTATTCTTCTTCATCATCTTGACCCTCAAAGAAAAAACTGTCGTCTGTTTTTTCGTAATGATCTTCTTTCGTATTCGAATAATTATCATCATTAGATGCTTCGAAATAATTGCTATTTCTGTCAGAATAACTGTCCTTATCTTCGCTAAATCCGCCTCTTACATCTTCTTTTTCACTAAAATAGTTGCCGTCTTTAGTGTATTCACTGTCATCATTTTCAAAGTTTCTGTAATCTCTGTCGTCTGACATACTCTCCTCCTACTTATTATTAGTCTTCTTTTTCATCCTTCTCGTCTTGTTCCAACAAAACCTTCTTCCATTTGTCTAGTTGTGATTCTTCTTCCTTGGAAAGTTTTGGTGTTTGTGGGTCCAATTGCTCGAACAAATCCAACATAACCTCACTCACAACAAACCTCGTGAACCATTTGTTGTCCGCAGGAACTACATACCAAGGTGCATAATCAGTTGAAGTATGCTCCAACATATCTTCATAAGCCTTGTGATAATCGTCCCAGTTTTCTCTTTCCAAAATGTCACTAGCTGCAAACTTCCAATGTTTTTCGTCCAAGTTAATCCTGTCCAATAGTCTTTCTTTTTGTTCGTCCTTTGACACATGCAAGAAAAACTTCACAACCTTGATACCATTATTGTCCAAATATTTTTCGAACGCATTGATATCTTCGAATCTTTTTTCCCAAAAATCATCGTCGTTTTTCTTGTTAACCAAATTGTGAACTCTGGTTACAAGAACATCTTCATAGTGTGATCTGTTGAAAATCCCAACCTCTCCATAAGAAGGAGTTGCCTTTGTAATTCTCCACAAATAATCGTGATCCAATTCTTCTGTGGAAGGTTGCTTGAAGCTTGTAACCTTGCAGCCAGCAGGATTAAGCGCCGTGAACACTTTTTTCACCAAACTGTCCTTACCCGCAGCATCCATCGCTTGAAGCACAACCAAAATTCCCCTCTTGTTTTCAGCATATAATTTTTCCTGAAATTCAAACATCTTTTCCAAATTTTGTGGAAGAATTTCTTCCTTCACTTCTTGTTTTGAATATGAATCATCTTTTTTAGTGCTAAATTTTTCCAAATCAACTTTTTTGTTAGGTTTTACCCTGTATTTCTTAATATCCATAATATACTTCCTTTTAATATCGTTATTATATATTTATCCAAATTGGGTAAAAATAAAACAATTTCATTTATTGAATTAATTATATCATTTGTTCAAAATTTCTTCAATAGTTTACTATCACATTAGTATTACGTAAAATTTATTTGACAATCACCGTTTTATATAATAAATTCATATTAATCAAAAGGAGGAACAATTATGAAAATATCAATACTAAATTTAATACCAAGATTTATAGATGAAACTGCCAAACAATCCATCGAACGTGGATTGGAACTTGCAAAATGGGCAGACGGACAAAACTTCGAAAGATATTGGGTCGCAGAACACCACAACTCAAAGTCAATCTCATGCTCAGCAACAGATTTGATTATCGGATATATTTTGGAAAATACAAAAAGAATAAAAGTCGGAGCAGGTGGTGTAATGCTTCCTAACCACACACCATTTCAAGTTGCAGAAAGATACGGAACGCTCGAAACATTATATCCCGAAAGAGTTGATTTGGGAATTGGAAGGGCGCCTGGAACAGACATAGAAACAGCGAAATTAATCTACCGTGACACATACAAAGAAGATAACTTCAAAGAAGCCATCAGAACATTGCTAAGCTATTTTGAAGAAGAGGCAGAAAATTTCACCGTGCGTCCATATCCTGGAGTTGGCACACACGTTCCAGTGTATATCTTAGGAAGCTCCATGACATCAGCGCACATCGCAGCACAATTGGGACTACCTTACTCATTCGCAGGACATTTTTCGCCAAACACAGTTGAAGTCGCGCTCAAAATCTACCGCGAAGAATTCACACCGTCGAAGTATTTGGTCAAGCCATACGTAATGCTTGGAGTATCTGCAAACGCAGCTTACGAGAAAGACGCCGCAGAACACATCAAACAACAAGCCATCTCCATATTCTTGCAAATCCAAAACAGAAACAACAGAGATGCATTTTTAAAAGCAGACCCTAACAACAGCCCAGAACTCACATCAATCGAAAAATTCATGATAAGAACTGCCCGTGGACTTCGAATCGAAGGAGATGTGAATTCTGTAAAAGATCAATTCATGGAAATAAAACAAAAATACAACCCAGACGAAATCATCGCCGCATCATACATTCCTGATTTCAAATTATTAAAAGAAAACTATGAAATCATACAAGATTTGGCGTTGAATGATTAGAAGGCTATTGAAAAACCATCCAGACAATTCTGGATGGTTTTGTGGTTTAATAAAATTTTTAAAAATTCCTAGCCGGTGTTTTGACACAATACACTCAATAAAACAAAAGAGAGGTTCAGGTCAAACTTATGTCTACTCTTTTATTGTTTTTTAGTTAAATTCGTAGTATCCCATAGGGTCAACTATTCCGTTATTGTTATTTGTAAACCAAATACAAGCATAGTTACCATTGATAGCTACACCCATATTAGATAATCCTGTAAAGCCATTTTCTTCTTCTTCAGGCGTAGGATCAGACCATTTATTTTGAGATAAAATTGTGTCATTATGACCTGGAGAATTTTTCCATTTTTCTAATGCCCTTTGAGGTGTAATCATGAAACCATTTACAGCTACTTCATAGCCTGTTTGGTTATAGTTAGCGATTTCTTTAGGTTTAATTTTTGTTAATTTATCATATTTGTGGTCATCTGTATAGATTACTGGAGTCCAGTTGCCTTTATCAGACCATGAGTGCATATTTCCTTTTATTCCTCTAGCGTCAACTGGAGGGTTATTCATATCGAAATTCATGTTTAAGTCATTGATATGAGTTCTAGCAACTTTCATTAATGATTTACTAACTTTTAGTCTTTTTTTACCATGTTGTTCTCTGTAATCATTTACAAGCTTGATTAACTCTTTTTCTTTTGCTGATAATTCTGGACTATCAACATCTAATAATTCGTTTGGATTTTCTTCTGGTTTTTCTTCAGGTTTTGAAGGTTGTTCAGGTTCTGAAGGTTGTTCTGGTTTTTGTGGCTTGTCCTCAGGTTTTTCTTCAGGCTTTTGTTCAGTTGATGTTTTTGTGAATTTTTGTTCTTGATATTTTGTTATTGATTTTTCGCCACCGATAAGAGTTATATCTGAGATATTTTGACTATCAACATATTCTTTTATATTGTCGATAGCTGTATCATCTGATAATAAGATACCAGTGTTTTTCTTAACTGCGTAAGGTGCTGCTGCTAGTGCGTCTGGGTAATCTCTACCGTCAGCGATTACAGCACTTTGAGTTTTGTTCATGTGTTTTAAAACTTCAAGAGAAGTTTCGTAACGATCTTTACCTGAAATTCTTTGAACTTTGTCTAAGCCTTTGATGTTTACTGATTTTTCTCCACCAATGATTGCTTTGACGTCTTGTGCTTTAACGTCTTTAGGTAAAGTTTTACCGTCAGTTAATACTAAAGTTTGTTTCTTTTGTACTGCGTAAGGTGCTGCTGATAATGCGTCAGCAAATTTTTCACCATTAGCTAAAACAACATTGTCTTTATTTTTAGCTTTTAGTTGTTTAGCAAGTTTAGTAGATGTTTCGTATCTGTTTCTTCCTGCGATTCTTATTACTTTAAAGTTTTCTCTTTTAAGTCTTTCTTCTACAGATTTAGGTACAGATTTTTCACCACCGATGATTACTACTTCTTTTACATCTAATGAACGCATTGTGTTAATTGTTCTTTGCATCATATCTGCTTTTTCTGCTAAAAAGATAGGTGCATGATCTGCAAGATTTCCTGCTGTTAGTGCGTCAGCGAAGTTATTGCCACTTACTAAAACTGCTCTGTCAGATGTTGTGAAAGCAGAATCTGCAATACTTGCTGCTGTTTCATATCTATGCATACCTTGAATTCTTTTAACATTGTAATCATTAGATGCTAATGATACTTGTGGTACTACGTTTGCTAGCATCATTCCAGCTAACATTAATCCTAAAATTTTCTTGTTTTTCATGAATGCTTACTCCTTTTTATTAAAACATTTTACTATAATTTGATTATAATATTTGCCTTTTATAAAGTCAAACAATAAATGATAACCATTTATACAAAACATTTTATCTACTATTTTTCCCAAAAGAAAAACTTTCAGGAAAAATCCTGAAAGTTCTACATTATTTCATCTATTGTTGGGATGGATTCTCCCGATCCTTTTCTGGTTACAGTCTTTGATGATGCTTTTGTGGCAAATTCCATCGCTTCTTTGATGGATTTTTGTTGATCTAACATGACAGCCATCGCTCCGATGTAACAATCCCCTGCAGATGTTGTGTCCACGACTTTCGCTTTGATTGCATCTTGAATGATGTGTTCTTTTTTCGAAAAATACTCAGAGCCATTTTCTCCCAAGGTTATTATCACAGAGCCGACATTTTTGCCCAGCAATTCATCTGCTGCTTCTTTTAAGTTTTCTTTGGTTGAATATCTCAAAATTTCATTTTCATTAGGTACGAACAAATCCACCTTGTCCAATATATCTTCCACTTCAAACTCACTTGGGGCAGGGTTTAATATTACGTAAACTCCCTTTTCCTTCGCTTTTTTAATAGCATATTCATTGACTTCTTGCGGAATTTCCATTTGCAAAATCAAAATATCGCATTCATCCAAAAGTTCGATGTTATCGTCTATGTCTTGGATTGTAATCGCATAATTTGCCCCATGATCCAAAACTATTTCGTTTTGTCCAGTTTTATCCACATTTATTAGCGCAGTTCCAGTGTCCACATCTTTTTTGATGATGTTTGTAGTGTCCACACCGTATTCCTTCATATTTTTGAAAATAAAATCAGCGTCCATATCATTTCCCACACACGCAAGAAACTTCACATCGCCACCGAGTTTTTGACAAGCAATCGCTTGGTTAGCCCCCTTGCCACCGACAGATCTGCTCTTTGATATGGACGATATTGTTTCTCCAGGTTTCGGAAAATTTTCCAAATTATATGTAGTGTCTACATTCACGCTTCCTATAACTAAAATTGACATAAATCTCTCCTCAAATCTTTGCATTTACGCTAAGAGTTTTTTCTTAATATATCTTATATTATACAATACAAATCAAATTTTGTAATTCAAACAAAAAAACAACGTGACTGAATTTTAAAATCCAATCACATTGCTTTGTTAATGAATACTATTTGTATTCTTCAATACTTAGTTTTCCACCTAGTATAATGGAGTCTTTAATTTTGTTATCTCTCAAGTATTGTTTTACTGATACCGATGCTTCGTCTTTATCTATCAGCATTATTGGTGCTTGTTCTGTTTTTGATAGATATGGCGCTATTAATGCATCTGGGTATGCTGTTTTGTTTGCAAATATTACTTTGTCAGGGTCACTGTTTACTGCTTTTGCTACTTCTAATGCTGTGTCTACTCTTGTTCTTCCTGCTAGTCTGTCTACTTTTAGTCCACTGTTTTGTAATTTTTCTTCTATTTTTTCTGATACTTGAGTTTTTCCACCTATTATTGTTACTTTTTCTATGCCCCAATCTTTTATTGCTTTTTCAGTTGTTTCATTTAATTGGTCATTTTCTGTTAACAATACTGGTATGTTTAATTTTGATGCTAGACTTCCTGCTGTTAATGCGTCAATATTATTGAATCCATTTACAAGTATTATTTCTTTTTTGTTAGTTGAATTTGCTCTGACTTGTTCTCCAAGTTTTACTGCTGTTTCGAATCTGTCATGTCCTGCTATTCTTTGTTGTTTTATTCCTAGTTGTTTGATTTGGTTTTCAACTTTTTCGCTTACTGATAATTTTCCACCGGCGATTATTATCTTAGATGGGTTGAGTCTTTTTATTTCTTGAAGTACTTCATCCATTATTGAATCTTTTTCAACTAATAATGTTGGTGCGTTCTTTCCTACTCCGTATGGTGATGATGCAAGTGAGTCTACCATTTTATCGCTTGATGTTATTATCACTGTGTCTGCTTTTTGGAATAATGTTTTGCTTACTTCTACTGCTGTTAGTTGACGATTTCTTCCTGCTATTCTTGTTGCTGGTATTTTTTCGAATATTTCTTTTAATGTGTCTGTGTCTTTGATGTCTTCAACTGTAGTTTCATTAAATACAACTTTTTGATTTTTCAATGATTTTTCATTGTTAAATTCTAAGTGTTTTTTGTTTTGAGTGTTCAACTTAACTACTACATGTTTTTTATCCGTCGTTTCAGCGTCTTTGAATGCATCATCTGAAAGCTTCTTCAAGCTCTTTGGTAAGTTTGTTTCTTTAAGCAAACTAAATCTAAATGCAGAATCTCCGATTTCTTCTATTCCTTCTTCAAGCGTTAATTTTTTAAGTCTCTTCCATTTGATATTGTGAGCGAAAGCTTGTCTTTCGATTTTCTTAACATTTCCAGGAATTGTCAATTCTTCTAGTTGATGTCCTGTAAATGCTCTGTCTTTGATTTCTTCAACAGTTTTTGAAATAGTAAGTTGTTTTAATGGGGCACCTTGGAAAGCTGATGGTCCAATAACTTTAATTCCTTCTGGTATTTCAAGTTTTTCTAATTTGATGTTTCTGGAGAATGTTCCGCCAGCGATTTCAGTCATATTTGGTGAAATTCTAAGTTCAGTAATTTGGTTCAAAGAGAATGCTCCTCCTTCGACTTTTGTTACTGAGTCTGGCAAATAAACTTTTTCTAGTCTATTTCCATTGAATGCAGATCCGCCGATATATTCTAAAGTATCTGGCAATTCTACATTTTCGAAATTATTAACTCTGAATGCATAATTTTCGATTCTCTTAAGTTTCTTTGGCAATTCTAATGAAGTCATTCCATTAGCAGAACTTACAGTATCTGTACCGAATTTAACTCCTTCATCCTTAATTAAATCAAATGCAGATTCTGCGATTACTTCGACATCTTTGCCATCTAAAGTTGTGTCTGGTAGAATTAGATTCTTGTTGAATTTGAATTTCGCTTTACCACTATCGCTAAATCCTGTAATAGCATTGTCCTTGTAAGTGAAGTCTTCTTTCTTGTACAATGAATTTTTGTTGATAACCAACGCATCGACAGACTTATCCAAGTTTTCTTGTGCTGATTTTACTTCATCAGATGATTTATCCAAATCAGCCAAGACAATCTTTGCCTTGTCAAGTTCCTTCTTCATAGCATCGTAGGATTCTTTTTCAAACATTTCAGGAACTAATTCGTCTGCTTTTTTGATAGAATCTCTAAGTTTTGATCTATCTGGAGCTGATTTTCTCAAATTACCTTCAGCTTCAATCAAATCATCAAGTGCTTTGTCCACTTGTTCTTGTGTTGATTTTTCGTCTTTAAAAATTCTCTTTGCTTCTTGTAATACATTGTCGAATTCGTCTATTTTTTCTTGTTTATAGTCTGATTTTACAATTGATTTAACAGTTTGCAATTCCTTGAAAAGTTTACTTCTGTCTACATTTGTAACCAAAACTACTTTGTGATAATCATTTTCTGGAACGATATAAGTTACTGATTTCAAATGATCAGGATTTCTAGTTTCTAATCGTACAACCTTGCTATTTTCATAGCCTGGATTGTCTCTGAATACAAAATCTCTAAACTTAAATATAGAATAAGGAAGCTTTACAACTGAAAGCTTGTTGTTAGCAAAGCTATAGTTGTCTATTTGAATGCTGTTTACATCATCGGATATTTCAAGCTTACTTATTTCATTGTTCATGAAAGATTCGCTACCTGTCTTCCATACAGTGCTTGGAATGTAAACTTCAGTAAGTTTATTGTCCCTGAATGCATAAGATTCAATGGATTTCAAACCTTCTTCAAACTTAACTTTAGTAATGCCTGAGTTAGCGAATGCGTAATCTTTGATGATAAATTCTACATCTGTTTTAGGGAAGGTTACGCTGTTAATCTTTTGATTTCTAAATGAACTTTCTTTAACTCCTTCAACAGCCTTTTTTTGTCCGTCAATAGTTACTTCTTTTGGGATAACCAAATCAGGATTCTTTGCTAACTTAGCCTTACCTTTTTCAGAAAAACCAGTAATTCCGAATCTGTAAGATTCTTCTTCCATTCTTCCCTTGTATTTGAATTGTCCATAAGTGAAATCTTCTTGTGACCATTTTTCAGTAGTAGGTTGTTCTGGTTGTTCTGATTCGCCAAGTTTAACTGTCAGTTTAATCATTAAATTTGTAGCTGAACAAGTTACACAAGGTGATGTATATCCTTCGATTTGTTCAAGCTTTGAAGCTTTTTCTTTGTCGATACTTGCAAATACTTCGAATTCTTTTGTTTTGTCGAATTTATCCAAATTCCAAACTTTTGCAAGTTCTACTTCTTTATCACTGGAACCTGTGTTGTCTTTCTTATCTACATAAGTTGCGATAAAATCAGTATTGATATTTTCATCTAACCAAGCTTGTAGCTCTTTTTTTGAACCTGCTTTTGCTTCAACTTTTCCCAAATCAAGGTATTTGTCTCCTTCACCTGTTCCAAGTGAATTAAAGTTGATTCTTATATGTTTAAATGGACTTTCTGATTTTATTTCTTTTATTGTTTCCCCATTTAATGATGATTTCAATAAAACTGAATTGGATTTTTCATCACCTTTTAACAATAGACCTGTTACACCTGTTTTGTTAAAAGATGTTGTCATAACAGTTTTTACTGTAGATGGAATTGTAATTTCTCCAGCTAATGAACTATCATTCATAAAGGCTTGTTGACCAATATATTCCAAACCTTCATTTAATTCAATTTTACTTAAATTCTTGTTCATTCCAAAAGCTAATCTTTCGATTTGTTTTACAGTTGAAGGAAGCTTGATTGTTGTAAGCGAGTTAGCTGAAAAAGCTCCTTGGTCGATTGTTTCAACGCCTTCTGGAATAACTACTGAGGTAAGTCCTTTTCTTGCAAAGGCTCCCTTACCAATATTTGTTACAGCCTTTCCATTAATTTTTTCTGGAATAACTACATCAGTAGCTGTACCATTATACTTTTTAATAGTAGCGCTACTTTCATCAAAATCAAAATCACTTTCCGCAGTGACTTCTTGTTTTTGTGGAACATCACTTGCGTATATGTTTACAGGAGCAAATCCTATAACCATAGCAAAGATCAGTATCCACGAAACGATCCTTTTTCTATTCATATTATCCTCCTCATTTTTTTGTAACAATCGTTACTACATCTGCGTTAAACTAATATTTGATAATAAAAGTTTACAATACTATTATACCCTTATGTAAATAAAGTAAACTTTTTATATGGTTAATTTGTTGAAAAATCAACATTTTATTGATTTATAACTGCTAATGTAAAATTATAATAATCATTTTACATTTTTGTTCCTAACATTAAAATTAAACAAAAAACAATGTGACTGAATTTTAAAATCCAATCACATTGTTTTGTTAATGAATACTATTTGTATTCTTCAATACTTAGTTTTCCACCTAGTATAATGGAGTCTTTAATTTTGTTATCTCTCAAGTATTGTTTTACTGATACCGATGCTTCGTCTTTATCTATCAGCATTATTGGTGCTTGTTCTGTTTTTGATAGATATGGCGCTATTAATGCATCTGGGTATGCTGTTTTGTTTGCAAATATTACTTTGTCAGGGTCACTGTTTACTGCTTTTGCTACTTCTAATGCTGTGTCTACTCTTGTTCTTCCTGCTAGTCTGTCTACTTTTAGTCCACTGTTTTGTAATTTTTCTTCTATTTTTTCTGATACTTGAGTTTTTCCACCAATTATTGTTACTTTTTCTATGCCCCAATCTTTTATTGCTTTTTTAGTTGTTTCATTTAATTGGTCATTTTCTGTTAACAATACTGGGATGTTTAATTTTGATGCTAGGCTTCCTGCTGTTAATGCGTCAATATTATTAAATCCGTTTACTAGGATTATTTCTTTTTTATTGTTAGAATTTGCTCTGACTTGTTCTCCAAGTTTTACTGCTGTTTCGAATCTGTCAGCTCCTGCTATTCTTTGTTGTTTTATTCCTAGTTGTCTGATTTGATTTTCAACTTTTTCGCTTATTGATAATTTTCCACCTGCGATTATTATTTGAGTTGGGTTAAGTCTTTTTATTTCTTGAAGTACTTCATCCATTATTGAATCTTTTTCAACTAATAGTGTTGGCGCGTTCTTTCCTACTCCATATGGTGAAGATGCTAATGCGTCTACCATTTTATCGCTTGATGTTAGTATTACTGTGTCTGCTTTTTCAAATAGTGTTTTGCTTACTTCAACTGCTGTTAGTTGACGATTTCTTCCTGCTATTCTTGTTGATGGTATTTTGTCAAAGATTTCTTTTAATGTGTCTGTGTCTTTGATTTCTTCTGGTGTTTCCGGTTCAGAAGGAGTTGTTTCTTTCTTTTCAACAACTACAGGAATTTCAACAATTCTCTTTGAACCATTTTCAAATGTTATTTCAACTTTTGCAGTATATTCACCAGGTTTATTTGTGTCGATTTTTGGTTCTGTAACATCTTTAGCTGTTGCTTTTTCTGGTAAGTTTTTGATGTTATCTGTTACATCGATCTTTTCACCTTGTTTTACAACTTCTTTTTTGATGTCTTCTGCTTTGATTTCAGGAACAGGAACTATTTCTCCAATACCATTGAAAATTACTTTTTGATTTACTAATGATTTTTCATTATTGAATTTTAAATGTTCAGGGTTTTTAGTAAATAATTTTACGACTCTTACTTGAGCGTCAGGATTATTTAAATCCAAGCTGTTTTTGAATGCATTGTCTGCAATACTTGTAAGTGATTTTGGTAAATTAACTTCAACCAAGTTGTTGTTACTGAACGCTTCTACTCCTATAGATTCTAATCCTTCTGGTAAAACTACCTTAGTTATGAATCTATGTTTTTCTTTTTGTTTGAATGCATCTTTTCCTATTGTCTTAACATTTTTTGGAATGATAATTTCTTTAAGAAGATTTGCTTGGAATCCCTTAGTTTCTATAGTTACTAATGAATCTGGTAATTTTAATTCTTCTAATAGGTTGCCTCTGAATGCTGACTTGCCAACTTTTTTGATTCCTTCGTTTAGTTCTAGTTTTTTGATTTCGTTATAACTAAACATACCTTCGTTTACTTCAGTCAATGAGTTAGACAACTTAACTGTTTGAATCTTGTTTAATGAGAATACTCCAACTCCTAAATCTGTAACAGAGTCTGGCAATGATACAGAGTGTAGTTGGTTGCCACTAAATGCCAAGGTATCAATAACCTTCAACGTATTTGGAAAATCAACTTCATTCAATGCGTTATATCTGAAAGCTTCCCTGCCAATTTTTTCTAGTTTGCTTGGCAATTTAACTGTTTTAATTCCTTCTGGTGAATCTGATATTCCTGGTAAGCATCCTCTAATTATTTCAAGTGAATCAAAATCGACGATAAATGCTTTTTCTCCAATTTCTGTTATCACTGTTCCATCCGGGTTTTTGTCTGGTAGAACTACGTCTTTGTTAATTGCAAACTTAGCCATACCACTGTTGCTAAATCCAGTAATGACATTTTGATTGTATGTGAAATCTTCTTGTGTGAATTCTTCTTTTACAGGTTTTCCTGTAAAGATGAATTTTTGATTCTTTATAGATTTTTCGTTGTTTAATTTTAGGTGATCTTGTTTCTTAGTATATAAGAATACGACATCTTTTTGGTCTTTCCCTACATTACCTTGGAAACTGTCATCTGCTATTTTTTCTAATGAAGAAGGAACATTTACTTCTTCTAAAATATTGTTAACAAAAGCTTTTGACTCAATTTCCTTCAAACCTTCATTTAGTGTTAATTTTTTTAGTGTTCCTGTCTTAGCGTACCTGTTTCCTGATTTAAACGCCATTCTTCCAATAGATTCAATAGATTTTGGAATTGTAAGTTCTGTCAATTCATTTCCAACAAAAGCGCTTTGTCCTATTTTTTTGATTCCGTCTTCAATTGTCAATTCTGTAATAGGATTCATTGTGAACAATCCGCCTGGTATTTCTCCGATATTTGCTGGAATTGTAACTTTTGTTATTTGGTTAACTCCGAAAACAGATGTTCCTAGCTTCTTCAAGTTTTTGCCTAAATTAATTTCTGTTAATTTGTTATTATTAAATGCAAAATCTTCAATTGTAGTTACAGTTTCTGGAATTGTTACTGATTCAATTCCTTTATTTCTAAATGCAGCTTTTCCTATTGTAGTAATTGCGGTTCCATCACTTGATTTTTCCGGTAATTCTACATTCTTAGATGTTTCTAACTTCTTAAGTCCTTCTTCGGAAAAGCCTGTAATTTTAGATCCGTCGTATGTGAAGTCAGAAGCTGTAAACATAGAATTATCTTCAACTAATACAAATTTTTGATTTTTTAATGATTTTTCTGTGTTGAATTTTAAATGGTCTTCATTAGTTGTTTGTAATTCTACAACTTGTGCATTTCCTTTAAATGCGTCATCTTTTATGGAATTCAAAGAAGCTGGAATTTTTACTTCTTTTAGAATGTTGTTTTGGAATGCTTTGGTGTCAATCTTTTCCAATCCTTCATTAAGAATTAATTCTTTTAATTTCCCATTTTGTTCCTTTGCTCCACCACTAAACGCCATTCTTCCAACTGATTTTACAGAAGCTGGTAGTGTTAAACTTTCTATCTTACATCCTGTGAATGCAGATTGTCCTATTTTTTCAACTCCATTTTCTATAACAATCTTAGTTGAAATATTTGTCGAGAACATTCCACTAGGAATTTCTTTAAGTGTTCCAGGTATTGTTACTTCTTTTATTTTGTTAGTTGCAAAAGATGCTGCACCTGCTGTTTCTAGTTTTGACGGTAATTTAATTTCAGTAAGTTCATTCATTTGGAATGCAAGGTTTCCAATTGATTTAACTGTTTCTGGAATACTTACTGATTTAATCCCTTTTTGTTTAAATGCTGCATTACCAATTGAAGTAATAACTGTTCCTTCTGAGGATTTCTCAGGTAAGTTTACATCTTTTATTGTTTCAATCTTCTTTAATCCTGTTTCAGAAAAACCAGTAACTGTAGAGCCTTCATAAGTGAAGTCTGAAGCAACAAATTTTGAGTCATCTTCTTTAGGTTTGTCAACAATATTGAATGCAAATTCAAGAGTATTTATTCCACCATAGTTCGAGACTTTGTTCATAATAAAGCCTGGTTTTTGTGGGAACGTTTCATCTGTTATTTCTTGCATTTTAGCTTTTGCAATTGCTTTATTATCCTTAAAGTCAGCTATCGGTTCCCAAACTGTGTCAATATTTACATATTCATCGTATTTTCCAGTTTTGAACTTTTGAAGCTCTGCTGTTGAGCCTTCACCAGCTTTTTGATAAGAAGACATAAATTGAATATTTACATTGTCTTTTATCCATTTTTCAAGTTCTTCTGGTGATGATACACCTACATCTGTTGGCTTCTCAGTAGTAATAAGATTTGTCTTTTGATTATTACAGAATGAAGTAAAGTCAACATAAAGTTGTTTTTGAATATCTTCAAGTTCAAATTCTTTTATTTCTTGACCCAAATTATTTTTTAAAGTAAGCTTAGCAGAATCTTTGCCACCTTTGATGTTAAATTTATTTACATTAGTGTATCTAAATGCTGATGGTCCTATCCATTCTACTGTAGATGGAATTACGAGATTTCCGCTTAATACTTTATCATTAATAAAAGCATGATTTCCTATTTCTTTCAATCCTTCATTGAACACAACTTCTCTTAAATTTTTGTTATTATTAAAAGAATATGAGCCTATGCTCTTCATAGTATCCGGAAATACAATCTTTGAAAAATTATTGTTTGTGAATGATCCAAATTCAGTGAATTCAAGATTTTTTGGAAGAGTTACAGATGTTAAGTTTTTGTTTCTGAATGCACCTGAAGCAATTCCTTTTACCTTAACGCCATCTATTTCATCAGGAATAACTAATTCAGTTTTATTGCCAAGATATTTAGTTATAACGCCTTTTTGCGAATCAAATTCATATTCTTTTTCAGTTTCTGCAGGTGATGTTACAACAAATTTCAATGAAATAGTATTTGAACCTTGGCAATTGTCAGGATTTGCAAGCATATATCCATCTTTTGATGGAAGGTCTCTTATAGAGTCCTTATCCATCACACCAGTTACTTCGAATTCGCCATTCTTAACAAATTTTTCTGCAGTATTCCACTTAATATCTACTGGATTTTTGATATCAGAATGACCTGAATTGTCACTTGCCTTAACATAATAAGTTGCATATTGAATATTAATATTGTTCTTAATCCAATCATCCACTTCTTTTACAGATGAAGCTGTTATGTTGATCTTATTAACTGGCGCTGTAACTGTAACTTTATCTTTTACTTCTCTGTTGCAAAAAGCTGTATAATCAATAGTTATATCTTTTCTTTCGTTTTCAAGATTAATATAATTCAAGTGATCGCTTAAAGCATTCTTCAATACTATAGGAGCTGAGTTTTCATCACCTTTAATATTTAAAGTAATTAAATTGCTTTTAAAAAATGCTTTTGGTCCAATCCATTCTACTGTTGATGGAATATCCATTTCTCCTGAAAGTTTTGGAAGATTAGCAAACGCAAATGTTTCAATTGATTTTAAACCTTTGTTTAATTCAACATGTTTAAGTTGTTTATTAAGAACAAATGCGTAAGCTTCAATTCTTCTCATAGTTGATGGCATCTTAACAGATGTCAAATCATTTTTTCCAAGTGCTCCCCATTTTAGATAAGTCATACCTTCAGGTAGAACAACGGATGTAAGTCCCTTTTCATTTAAAGCACTTTTTCCTAATCCATACACTTGTTTTCCATCAATTTTAGATGGTATTACAAGGTCTTTTTCATTTCCTTTGTAACCAGTTATTTCACCTTTTGCACTATCAAATTCAAAATCTGATTCACTAGTTGCATTAACAGTACTAGAAGCTTTTTGTACTTCTGGTTTATCTGCTATTGCTGGCAAAGGCGACAATAACATCGACATTACAATCATCAGCGACAAAAATCGCTTATTGAATTTCTTCATTTTTCCTCCTTTTATTTGATTTTTTACATGAACAACAGGCTTACATAGAAAAAAATTAGTATAATGAAGCCTTGCTTCTTTTATATACCCTTTTGTAAATTATGTAAACTAAAATTGTTAAAAAAGGGCTAAAAATACATAAAAATTATCGCTTTGTTAAAATTTTGAAATATTTAATATTAAAGCAAAACTTTTTACAAAATTTAAAATTCTTGAATTAATATTTTTCAAATGGGTATATTATTAAATAAGAATATTAATTGGAGGAAACCATGGACGATAAGAAACAAGATTTCAAACAAAATCTCAAAAGTTATGTATCGGATGAAGAAATTGTTCAGCCTGACGATTACTTTGAAGAAAAACCTGTAGATGTGGGTGTTAATTATGATGTGAATGGGGTATCTGATGTTACTCAGTCACAAGAATCCACTAAATCTAATGACGATTATTTTGCAGAAATCAATGAAAAATACACTAATAAAGAAAGAAGAGAAGATAACGAAGAATACGAAAACTACAAGCAAAATGATTCACCTGATTGGTATTTGAAATGCGTTAAATTTATCAGTGGATTTGCAGACAAAATCTATGATTTTTACGCATCGACAAAACACGGAATCATTTATTCATTTTTGACATCAGGTTTAATCGCTGCTTTGACTAGCGCAGTGTGGGTTAGCGTTACAACACAAGGATCACTTGGAGAATTGTCGAAAGTTTTCCACAGACCTACGATATCTATAATGACATTGATTTTAGTACCGTTAATCAACTATGTGATGACAAGATTCATATACATGTTTACGAAAAAATACATGAGACCAACTCCACCTCCTTGCACAAGAGATGTTAAGGGCGGGGTATTTTCGATAATTAATTCTATATTTATGTTCATTCTTACGCCGTTAGGATTTATCGGAAGTATAATCGGTTGCTTCACAGGAATGATAGCTTACTCTGCAACTTTCTTAGATTTGTATTTGGAAAAGGACAGTTTCAAGGTTGGTTTGAAATCATTCATCGCACAAATCGTAATCAAAGTTATCGTATTTATATTAGAGATGTTACTACTAGCTTTGATTGGAATTTTAATTTATAATTCATTTTCAAATATGATTAGATAAAACTTTACCCGATCTCGTAAGAGGTCGGGTTTTTGTGTGCAATCAAAAAGCCTAGCTCAAATGAGTTAGGCTTTGTTTGATTATTGTATAAGACTTTTAATCTTTTATTGAAGATTATCTGTCTTTACGTTTTTTCTTCAATCCTATGAAACCTGCTGCTGTTAATAATCCTGACATTGCAAGAGTCATTATTTCGCTTTCACTACCAGATTTTGGCAATTTACTAGAAGACTTCCTATTAGGAGTGTCTGCTTTTTCTTTGCCTTCTACTTGTTCAGTAGTTTCAGGTGTTTTAGGTGTGTTATTTGGTTTCGTTGGAGTGTCTCCAGATTGATTGTCAGGAGTCTTTCCATTTTCTTCTGGAGTTTCGTCTGGTGTTTCTGGATCCTTTGGATCTTCACCTGGTGTTTCTGGATCCTTTGGATCTTCACCTGGTGTTTCTGGGTCTTTTGGATCTTCACCTGGTGTTTCTGGATCTTTTGGATCTTCGCCCGGTGTTTCTGGGTCTTTTGGATCTTCACCTGGTGTTTCTGGATCTTTTGGATCTTCGCCCGGTGTTTCTGGATCTTTTGGATCTTCACCTGGCGTTTCCGGATCTTTTGGATCTTCACCTGGTGTTTCTGGATCTTTTGGATCTTCACCTGGTGTTTCCGGATCTTTCGGATCTTCGCCTGGTGTTTCTGGATCCTTTGGATCTTTTCCACCTGGTTGTTCCGGATCTTTTGGATCTTCCTTACCTGGTTTCTCCGGATCTTTTGGATCCACAGGTTTGTCTGGATTTTCTGGATCTACTGGTGGAATTTCACAGACATTTTTAGTTCCGATTTCAATAATCTTATCTTGTTTTTCTGTGATTGTCTTAGTATCCCTAGAAACTTCCTTGCTGTTTTCAATCTTAACAGTAGTTTCAGTTTTACCAACAATACCTTCTTGGACTACCTTAGTCTTGCCAGCTTCTAAATCTGGGTTTTCTCTGATAATGATGTCGTAAGCTTTTTCACTTTCATAAATGAACTCACCTTCAGTTTTAGAACCATATTCTACAACCTTGTTCTTTGGCTCAGTTCTTTCTTCAGCTACTTCAAGCTTACCAGTTTCCTTGTTGAAAGTAGTTGTGTATTTTACAGATCCATTAGAACCTTCTTCAATGACTTTTGTTTCGCCTTCTTTAAGGTCTGGGTTGTGTCTGTACTCTGTATCATTACCAAGTTCTACAATTTTTTCAACTGGTTTAACACCGATTCTAACAATTCTATCCTCTTTTTCTGTGATAGTTTTTGTAGTTTCTGTTGGATCACCAACTGGTTTAGAATCTTTAACCTTTTGAGTGATAGTAACTTCTTCCTTACCAGCTTTTCCTTCGTTTTCAATCTTTTGAGTTCCAGATTCTAAAGTTTCATCATAGATTACCTTAGTTTCGTAAGGAATTTCTCTTTCGATAGTTTTTGTAGTTTCGCCTTCAGTTGATTTTACTGGTGGGATTTCACAAACATTCTTAGTTCCAACTCTTACTATTTTATCTTGTTTTTCTACAATAGTTTCAGTGTTTTCGGAAACTTTTTTACCGTTTTCTATCTTAACAGTTGTCTTGCTTCTTCCTGTTACGCCTTCTTGATCCACTACCGTTTTTCCGGCTTCTAAGTTTGAATCTTCTATTATTTTAGTATCAAAAGCTTGTTCGCTTTCATAAGTGAATTCTCCATCAGTCTTGGAACCATATTCTACAACTTTATTCTTTGGTTCAACTCTTTCTTCTGTTACTTCAAGCTTGCCAGTTTCTTTGTTAAATGTTGTAGTATACTTGACAGATCCCTTAGAACCTTCTTCGATAACTTTTGTTTCGCCTTCTTTAAGCTCTGGATTGTGTCTGTATTCAGTATCGTTACCAAGTTCAACTTCTTTTACAACAGGTTTAACACCAACTCTTACTACCCTATCTTCTTTTTCTGTGATAGTCTTAGTTGTTTCTGTTGGATCGCCAACTGGTTTAGAATCTTTAACCTTTTGAGTGATAGTAACTTCTTCCTTACCTAATTTACCTTCTTTTTCTATAACTTGACTACCTGCTTCTAGGTTTTCATCATAGATTACCTTAGTTTCATAAGGAATTTCTCTTTCGATAGTCTCAGTGTATTCACCATCAGTTGGCTTTCTACCAATCTTAATTACTCTTTCTTGAGGTTCTTTAGTTGTCTTGAATTCTCCTTCTTGAACTTCAACTACCTTGCCATCCTTGATTACTAGTTTATTAGTTCTTTTTTGCTCTCCTGGAGAACCTGGAGTAATAACTTTTTCTTCGCCTGGTTCTAGAGAATCATCGTATTCATACCTAGTTTCAAAAGGTAATTCTTTCTTTTCAACTATTTCATGAGTACCATCATTAGTTCCCTTTCCTACTTGGATAAGAGCATCTTCTGAAGGAACACTTTCTTCAGTAGGCTCACCCACTACTTTTGAATTTTCTATTGTCCAAGTTGTAGTCTTAGTTCCAACCTTACCAGGTTTTACAATTCTGTATTCACCCTTCTTTAGGTCTTCTGCTTCTTCTACCTTGTAACCAAATGGAATTTCTTCCTTGTGTTCTACCTTACCTTCAGTATTTCTACCAACTTTAATAATTTTATCTTTAGGTGCTTTAGTTTGAGTAAATTCGCCTTCGTCGGTATTTGTTACCTTACCATCTTGGATTGTAAGTGTTATGTGTCTACTCTTCTTACCTGATTCACCTTCTTGGATTACTTTTTGTTCACCTGGTTTTAGAGAGTCGTCAAATTCTATTTTTGTTTCAAATGGGACGTCTACTTCTTCTGTAATTGTATGAGTTCCGTCGTTAACATCTTCGCCAACTAATATTACAGCTTTCTTAGGTTGTTTAGTTACTGTTGGATCAGATGTTTCAGTTACTTTTGAATTAACGATAGTAAGAGTCTTTTCTTGTTCACCCTTTTCTCCCTTTAATTCATTGCCTTCATCATCAGTGGCATACTTCCATTCACCCTTCTTAAGTGATGGATCCTTTTTAACTTCAACTTCAAATGGAATTTCTTCCTTAACTTTTTCAGTTCCGTTAGTTTTACCGCCGATTTTTACAACTCTATTTTGACCTGCTTCTTCTGTTTCAGAAGTTACAACTTTCTTTTGGTCCTTGTCATAAGATGTTGTAATAGTAACCTTGCCATTTTTACCTGGAGTTACTTCTTCAGTCTTTCCAGCTTCAAGATTTTCGTCATATATATATTCTGTGTTGAATGGTTTTTCTACAACTTTTGTTACTGGCTTTGTACCAATCTTTACAACCCTATCAGTTGCTTCTTTAGTTGTCTTAAATTCGCCTTCTTTAGTTTCAGTTACTTGGCCATCCTTGATTACAAGTGTATTTGTTCTTTCTTGTTCTCCTGGATTTCCTTCTTTGACAACTTCTTGTTGACCAGCATCTAGGTTCTCATCATATTCAATTACAGTCTTGTAATCTATGTTTTTCTTTTCAACTATTTCATGAGTTCCATCATTAGTGCCTTCTCCAACTAAGACAACTGCCTTCTTAGCTTTTTTAGTTACTGTTGGTTCAGATGTTTCAGTTACTTTTGAATTAACGATAGTAAGAGTCTTTTCTTGTTCACCCTTTTCTCCCTTTAATTCATTGCCTTCATCATCAGTGGCATACTTCCATTCACCCTTCTTAAGTGATGGATCCTTTTTAACTTCAACTTCAAATGGAATTTCTTCCTTAACTTTTTCAGTTCCGTTAGTCTTACCACCGATTTTTACAACTCTATTTTGACCAGCTTCTTCTGTTTCAGAAGTTACAACTTTCTTTTGGTCCTTGTCATAAGATGTTGTAATAGTAACCTTGCCATTTTTACCAGGAGTTACTTCTTCAGTCTTTCCAGCTTCAAGATTTTCATCGTAGACATATTCAGTGTTGAATGGTTTTTCTACAACTTTTGTTACTGGTTTTGTACCAATTCTAACTTTTCTATCTTCTTTTTTAGTGATAGTCTTAATTTCTTCAGAAGCCTCACCTGTTCCGTCGGTAATCTTTGTGGTAATGGTTACTTTTTCCTTACCGACCTTGCCTTCGTTTTCTACTTTTTCACTTCCTGCATCCATAGTATTATCATAGATATATTCTGTTTCAAAAGGTATTTCTCTATCTACAGTTTTTACTGTTGAGCTTTCTGCAACCTTAGTACCAATACGAACAATATGGTTTTTAGGTTGAGAGTTTATTTTTTCGTTTAGTTGCTTTGGATCTCCATCAGGATTGCCGTTCTTAATTCCTTGTTCGTAGTAAGTTGTCTTAGATCCAGCTTCGCCTTTTTGGTCTACAATTTTTTCGCCTTTAGCAAGATTTGGATCTTCTTTGATGACTACTTCAAATGGAAGCGGACAAGTCTTTTCATACTTGTAAGTTCCTGTAAAGTCTTTAGTACCTACAACAATCTTTTGAGTGGCTTCTGTGACTTTTTCTTCTTCAGTAGTTGTTATTTCGCCTGTTTTTGGATCGTACTTGTTAACAGTCTTTATTTCTACCTTGCCCTTAGTTAGTTCGCCAACTTGAACTACACCCTTGTCAAGGTTTGGATTATATTCATATTCAACTTTAACATTTACATCTTTGTCATAGTCTTTATTATTTTCAGCCGGTTTTGTACCAACTTTAATTACTTGTTGAGTAGGATTTGTTTCTGATGTTACTTCAGATTGAAGCTTGCCCTCAGCTTCGCCGTTTTTGACTGCTTGAGTGTACTTAGTTGTCTTAGAACCTACAACGCCTTGTGTCACAATCTCACTTGTGCCAGCTATCATATTTGGATCTTCAACGATTTTTACATCATAAGGAATTTCTTCTGTAACTTCATGGCTAACATCTCCTGTAAAGTCTTTCTTTCCAACTCTTATCTTAGCATTGGTTGCCGGTGTGTGTTCTGTTACATTCGCAGAACCTTCAACTACTTTTGAGTTTTTGATAGTCCATTCAGTGGTTTTTGTTCCTTCTGCACCCTCAACATCAATGACATATTCTCCAGCCTTTAAGTTTTCATCATATTCGATTTCATACTTATATGGAATTTTTTCTGTATAAGAGTGTTTACCATCAGTCATTGTACCAACTTTGATAATTTGGTTTTTAACTTCTTTAGTTGTAGTTACTTCAGATTTTTCTTCCTTTGTAACCTCGCCATTTACAATTGTTCTGGTAATGGTTTGACTTGTTTGCCCATCTTCTCCTATTTGAACAGTTTTTTGTTCTCCTGCTTTCATAGTGTCATCAAATTGTATTTCTGTTTCATAAGGAATAATTTTATTAATTTCTTCTTTAAATTCCCCAGATTTATCTTTTGTTCCAATAATAACTTTTCTAGTTCCAGGTTCTACAACTGTTTTTTCTACAGT
This sequence comes from Finegoldia sp. BIOML-A1, assembly GCF_009678325.1. Classification (NCBI taxonomy): domain Bacteria; kingdom Bacillati; phylum Bacillota; class Tissierellia; order Tissierellales; family Peptoniphilaceae; genus Finegoldia; species Finegoldia sp. BIOML-A1. The sequence goes on along the minus strand of NZ_WKZF01000005.1, from coordinate 114,683 downwards.
TTTAATTTCGCCAGTCTTAGGATCATATTCATTTTCAACAACAGTTGTAACCTTACCTTTTACAAGGTCATCAACTTGGAGGTAACCTATGTCTTTGGTATTGTCATATACATAAGTTACTTCTACATCAACCTCATTTGTTACAGTCTCACTGTTTTTAGCAGGTTTTGTACCAATTTCTATAATATGGTCAGTTGGTGCTACATACTTGTCAGTTACTTCTTTTTCTATAAATGCAGTACCTTCTTTTAAATCTCCATTAAAGATCTCGCCAGAGTATTCAAAGGTCTTAGAACCTGCAACGCCTTTTTGCTTAACATTAGATTTACCTGCTTCAAGTTCTGGATTTTCTTTAATTATAACTTTATATGGCACTTCTTTAATCACTGTATTTGTCACAGTTCCTGAATAGTCTTTTTGGCCTACTTTAATTACAGCGTCTACTGGATCTGTTATTTCAACTTTTGGATCTCCTACTTTTTGGGAATTTACAATAGTCCAAGTCTTTGTATTTTCTCCTTCTTTACCAGGTGTAACAATCTTGTAGTTTTCTGTTGAATCTGGATAATTTTTGTAGAAGTCAGGATCAAATTCTACCTTGTACTTAAATGGAATCTTGTCTGTGTCGACAATTTGACCTTGAGTCTTGGTACCGATTTTGATTTTCTTCTTTTTAGCTTCTTTTGTAACATTTTGATTTACAGTAATTGTTCCATCTTCATTTCTTGTTGTGGTGATGGTCACTTCACCCTTTTCACCATCATTAATAAGTTCGGTTTTTCCTGCTTCTAGGTTGTTGTCAACTTCATATTCTGTATCAAATGGAATATCTACTGTAGTTGAAGCCGGTTTTGTACCAATTTTTATAATTCTTGGCGTTGCATCTTTTACTGTTTCAACTACAATTTTGCTTTCGCCTTCTTTAAAAGTTCCATCTTGTTGGAAAATACCCTTTTTGCCATTTAGGGTATCTTGGACGAAAGTTATCTTTAGTTCTCCCTTTTGACCAGCTTGAGTTTCTTTGAAGTAGCCCTCCGGAAGATTTTCATCGTATTCGACCTTTGTTTCATAAGGGATTTCAGATGTCTCTGTTTCATTGGTTAAAGTCTTGTGTTGCTTTGTGGCAATAAATTGAGCTTTAATTTCTTCAGTTTTTTCTTCTTTTGTTGTTTGGTCAGTATATTTTACTTTAACAGGAACAGTAAGTTTTTCACCACCATTGATTTCTTTACCATCAGGAAGCTTTGCTGGAAGAGTTGCTGTTACAGCACCTGTTGTTTGGTCAATAGATACATTCCAAACATTGCCCTTGTTATCCTTAAAGGTATCACCAATCAGTTCGTAGGACTCTGGTTGGTTTTTCTTTAAGTCCTCTTCGCTTTTTGTAATGATTGGCTTATTAACTAAGGTATTTCCTTGTGGTCCTACTTCTGCCAGGTATTCTGGTCTATTATTGTTACTTTCTTGAACAACAAAGTGGAACCAGTGAGTATCTTTTGATCCATTGGTATAGGTGTATTCAACAGGTAGGGCTAAGAAGTCCCCTGCCTTGGCTTGTTTTGGAGCTCTTATTGTAAACTTTGAAATATTGTCAGACTTACCATCAACCGTCCAACGTTTGTCTGCGTAATCGTCGCTTGTGATAAATTCCTTATAATCAACTCCTAAATCATCAGCTATTTGTTTGTTGGCTATATCAAGGAATTCTCCTTTTAGTTTGCCTGAGGCTTCTCCACGACTATAAGCACCGTCCATCTCTGCACCAGTTTTCGGATCTTGTATCTCGACACTAAAGTCTTGACCGGGAAATACCTTTGTAGAAGTGTGTTCATCAAGTTTATTACCCTCTTGATCTTTAAAGTCTTGGTCATAGTATCTTGTATCATCAAGCTTTAGCTTGAAGTCACCGATGAGGTTATAGTGGTCATAACGGTCGATGCCTTGTTTGTCAATTGTTATATCTTGACCCTTGTGGTTGATAGTAGCAGTTCCTGCACCTGTTTCTGTATAGGTTCCTGTTTCATCAAATTCATCTGGTGTTTCAGCTATAGTCTTAAATTCTTCAGCAGTTCTAGGTCTAGCAAAGAATTTAACGTCTAAATTTTGAAGACCCTTGTAGTCTTTGGTGTTAAAGATCGACTTTTCATTGACGACCGTCTTGCCGTTTGCATCTTTTGTAAGGGCGCCTTCCGGCATTTTAATGAAGATATTGCCGTTGTCGCCGATATAGGCCCTCGCTCCCGGGACAATTTTACCTGTAACAGGGTTATATACTTGACCTACTAGTCTTTCTTTGGCATTATCATCGATATTGTCAACCTTGATACCGGTGTCTATTTCTTGACCTTGGACAAAGACCTTTTCGTTGTATGACCCATTTAATTTTAATAACTCTAGCTTATCATTTTCATTTGGCCATGGGTTTACCTTGTAACCTAAGGCAAAGCTCGGTCCAAAAAACTTCGTTCCTTGATTATCTTGAGAATAGTTATCCTTAAAACCGAAAGAGGTATAGTCGTTATCTTTGTTGTTGATATGCTTTAGGGTTTCTTCACTGGCTCCATAGTTCAAATTTCTTTGTGATTTGGAAGCCGTAATTTCTGTATTTTCATCTGGCTTGTAGGTTACATAAGGAGATTCAGGCGTTAATCTATCCCCTTCATTCACCATAGGCTTTTCTCCTGGATTAACCGGTATAAGACCAGAATCTGTAACATAAATCTTTGTATAGGTTCTTTGACCAGTCTTCTTGTCTATGGTGATTTGATAACCATATTCAGTCTTACTTGGCGATGTTGCAGATGGGTTCTTAATATTGAATTCTAAACCATCTTTCACTTCTCCTTGATCAGTCACGAGACTCTCTTGATTTGTATCTCCTGGTTGTAAATCAGTTGCCCTATATCGTTCAGATCCACTGTAGTCCTTTATTTCTTTTTCATCATCAGTATAGTCAGGCTCAGTTGTAGCTTCTTCTGCTTTTTGATCTTCTGGTGATTTTTCATCAGACATTTCAAGTCCAGAATTGTCCGCTTTATTTTCGATATTACTTACTGCTGTTGCTTGTGCTGGATGATTTAACGCTTGTGATCCAAATCCAGTTTTCTTGGAATTAATTTCCTTTTCTTCTTTTAATTCAGAGCTTTCTTGTTGTTTTTGTTTTTCATCTGCGTCTGCAGTGTTTTCTGCTTGAGCTTTTTCTGAATTTTTTTGATCAGCATTTTGTGCTGCTTTTGCAAGTTGATTGTCTATTAATTTTTCTGTGACAGCTTTTGTGTCATCTATTTGAGTGTCGGCGTATGTTTTTACTTGTGGTGCCGATACTATTACTGCACTGGCTAATGCTGCCATGAGTAATTTTTTGTTGATTTTCAAAACATTTTCCTCCTTAAATTATTGTAATTTCCTTGTGATTTATTTTATCTTTGAAATATACTAGTAGTTTAAAAATATTTAGTTTATTCTGATTAAATTATACTTTAAAATGAATACAAACGTCAAACAAAATCCCTTTTTCCCCAAAATTTTTCGTTGTTCGTTTTTGTTTTATTCATTTTGTATTCAAATTGTTGTAATATGTTATTTTTTTGTTATAAAAATGTATTTAGTGATTAATCTTATAAAGTCCGATTATTGAATGCTTTGTTGTACTGGGTTATAATAAGTGTATAAATTAAGAGGAGTTTTTATGGAAAAATTTTATGGTGAAGTGTTTTCACGTTTGCAAAAACATATTAAAACAATAGAGAAGAAACAGGGCGCGTGGATGTTCACGCTGATTATTTCAGGAGTAATTAGTTTGCTTTCATTTATGTTGTGGATGAGGATAAGTCCTCCTAATTCGTCGCAGGATTTTCTGAGTTTATCCCTTCCATTGTCGTATTTTTCGAAGACTGTTATGACACCTTTTTCGTGTGTGTTGAGTTTTTGGATTGCAACAAGTTTTTTGAAAAAAGATATGGTGGCAAAGATATCTAACTCAGAATTTTTGGCGAAGGCTAGTGTGTACACTTTGGTTACGATTGTGTTGGCTTCTGTGTTTAACACTAGAATTCCTGTTGTTAGCGTGATTGTAAATGTCATATCGGGTTTTGTGTACAGCGTTGTAATGTACGACAAATTTAAGCCTTCTTTTTTGAACAAGGCTACTGTAACTGCTGCTATTGTGAAGATTGTTATGAGTGCGATTGGTTTTCTGATGGGTACTACTTTGTTGTTCTTCATCGTTGTGAATTAGTCGTGTGTTAGTTGGAAATTAATAAGGAGTGTTTTATGAAAAAATTGGTGGCTTTGATGCTTGTGTGTATATTGAGCTTTCCTGTGGTGAGTATTGCAGACAAGGATAGCGCAAGTAATATGCCTTCGAAAAAAGTAGAATCAAGTACAAATGAAACGAACGTAAATAATACGAATGAAAAAACTAAAAATGAGAAACAACAGGAACAAATCACCACTAATGAAGATGGTGTGTTCAAAAATGTTATTCACCAAAGGTTCCAAGGTGAAAACAGAGCAAAGACTGCAGTGAATGTGCAACGTCATTACTTTGCGAATACGAACAAGGTTATTCTTGTAAACGACAACGCATATCCCGATGCAATCAGTGCGACGAATGTGTCTATGGGCAAATACCCACTTTTGTACACTGGCAAGAATTCATTATCTGTTGAGACCAAATCAGCGCTTGACAAGATGTTCTTGGACGAGATTTATCTGATGGGTGGCGTGAATACTATCAGCAAAAATGTTGAAAATAAGTTGAGAAAGAACTTCCCACACGCCAAAATCACTAGAATTATGGGAAATAATCGATACGACACATCAGCAGAGTCTGCAAAAACACGTGCAAATACTACTAATTTGATATTTGCAGCAGGGACAAATTATGCAGATGCATTGTATGCTACAAGCCTTGCAGCACACCAAAACGCCCCAATCTTGCTTGTAAGTAACGAAGGATTATCACAATCTACGAGAAAATTTATACAATCAATCGGAAATATCGACAGCGTTACAATAGTCGGTGGAGAAATATCTGTAAATCAATCTGTTAAAAAACAAATCGAAAATCTCACTAAAAAACGTGTCACAAGACTTGCAGGTGTGGACAGATACGAATCCAGCGTTGAAGTCGCTAAGAGAGTTAACGCAAATCCAGCGGAAGTCATCACTACAAGCGGTGAAGTGTTCGCAGATGCACTCGTATCATCTACAGTTGCACAAAAAATCAAAGCACCAATCTTGCTTGTTAAAAAAGATGTAATACCACTTAAAGTTAGAGAATATATGAAAGACACCAACTCCATCTACAAATTGACTACAATCGGTGGATACAACACAGTTACCAAGAACAATTACTCCACACAAGTAATATTGATATCGGGACTAGACATCGACAAGCCACTCATAGATAAACAAGGAAAAGGACTCATCAAAGCATTCACAAAAGATTACAAGAAATATTACGTTCTTCCAAACAATAAATACTACCGTGCAATCAAAGAATACGACAAATTGTTCGTTTACTTGAGAGATGCATTGGCAGAAGATTACAGACCATTGGAATAACGTTAAAATTAAAAGAGGACATGTCCTCTTTTTTTGATGCAAAAAATAGGCGAAATCAATCGCCTATTTAAAATTTGTATAATATTCTTCTATTAATAATTTGATATTTGCAACTAGATCGGGATATTCTGCATCAATATCCGTTACAATTGCAGCATACAAGTCTTTTTCATTTACAGTTTGCATTTTGTGAATTCTAATGAAACTAATCGGTTGAGTTAGATTGAGATTAGGATAATCATTATTATTGATCTCCACATCATACTTTACATGTCTTCTGCTTCTATCTGTTATCTTGGAAACTGGAAGTGCATTATAATCTTTAGGAAATTTATTGTCAGCTTCCTTTATAATCAAAAATGGTCTGGATTTGTAATCAATTCTATTAGTCTTGGAATTATAATAAGGAAATCTTACTTTGTATATAGACCATTCTTTACTAGAATTATTCATATTTAATCCTCAATATCTTCAAATTCGTCTACATACATATCAAAAACCGAATCGTAAGGTCTCAACTTATTCGCATCCACCCTTATATCATCAAGCTTTATCTTATTAAATCCTTGTTGATTGTCAGTTAGTCCTTCCCTGCTTTTTTGCCAACAGTATTCTTCATGGGACAAGTCCCTCAAATACCACGCATCATACTTAGCGTACTGAGCAATCGTGTTGTCAATCACGTATTTTTCTTCCTCTGTCAAAGAAAATCCGCCTTCAATATCAAACACTTCTGAATTTTCTAGGCAGTATCTCAACGATGGCAACACTGGTCCATGTATCCAGCCTTCAAATTCTTCATCAAATAATTGATGTCCAGTCAAGCATAGAGATTCCCTTTGTGAGAAATACATTAGTTTCTGCAATTTTAATTCGCTTTGAATTCTATTGCCAGTTTGTCTTTCATATGAATAAATCAAATATTTCGTAACTTCAAATTCTTTTTTCATTCTCTACACCTCCTATTAACATCATTATATAACTTCAAACACAACATAGCAACATATGTTCTGCTATTTAAAAGAACAAATAATTCAAAATATACACCGTAACAACCGACAGCAAAAATCCAAGCTCCGTAATTCTCGTTTTCGTTTTCTTATAAAAATCGGACGAAATCACAAAAGCTGGGCCAATCGCCACGTACATAATTATAGATTTAATCAAAAGTTCATTATTCGTCACAGCACTCACAACGACGTATGTAAACACTGGAATTATCAACAAATTCACAACAGTAAGCATAATGGATGTCAAATCAAACAAACTTTTCATATCAATACTTGAAATTGCAAGTGCAAATGCGATTATAATCACAACTGAACTTGTCGATTGAATAATTTTCAGAGGAGTTAGCATGTATGAGAACTTGTAAATCGCACAAATACAAAAAGCTACAGAAAAGCCCATCGCCATCAAAAAGTCTGTCACATTGAAAATTCTCTTGTAAAGCATGTACAAAAGATAAATCACGCAAGAAATTATAATCAGATTATTCATAATATTCTTGTCCATAACATTCTGCAAAAACGGCCTCATCACGATAATATTTGAGAAAATAAACGCAGGTTCCAACGAATCCTTATCCTTTGTGTTGATTTGAAAAATCATCGTCATAATCTTAGACAATATCCACAAATACACAAAAAATACACCAAGTTTGATGTTGAAATTCTTGTAAGTAAGCTCACTCAAACTAATCGCAATATTCGCCGGAATAATTACAACGTAGATTAATTTCGAAAAAAATGCGACAATTTGCTTTTCATTTGAAATCGTTCTGGCAAACAAAAATATAATTGCAAACACCACCAGAACACTTGTCCAGTAATTAAAATAACTCATACTATCCTCCAACTTTATTATACCATAGCACAATAGTAAATATGAGAAAAAGCAGACGTGGCATTTATTGAAATAATTTATAAATAGGTACTTAGCGTGTGTGACTTTTTTACAAATATATATTATTATATATATAACTAGTATTTGATTACATTAAGGAGATCACATGTTTATACGAAAAATAAACCACAAATACAAAAATTTCGAATTAGATATCGAAAATCTAGAAATAGGAAACAATAAAATTATAGGACTGATTGGAGAAAACGGTGCTGGTAAGACAACTCTGATGGATATATTATCCAAAATGATAAAAGCAAACGCAAGTTTTGATGTCCAAGATTATAACGAAAATGATATTTTATACATACCTTCTCAAATATCTCCGTATTATTTTTTAACAGTAAGTGAATTTTGTAAAATTGTAAATGAATACTCCCCTTCCAGTAAAACGTCCGAAGATTTAATAGTTGAACTTGGATTGGAAGATAAGAAAGATACTTTAATTTCTGAATTATCTGAAGGAATGAAGAAAAAGTTAACTCTGATTAACATTTTAACGGGTGATTATTCCCTTATAATTATGGACGAACCATTCAATAGTATCGATCTGAAATATTCTTATGAAATCAAAAAATTAATCCTTCAATTGAAGGAAAATTCTACAATTTTGATTTCATCACATATTTTAGACAGCCTTATCGATATATGTGATGAGTTTGTGCTTTTAAAAAATGGTAAGGTAAAAAAAGTATTCGCCAATTCAAAAGATAAAAAGCAACTGGAGGACGAGATTTTTGAAAGAAATATTTAAATTGGATATGAAACTACGTTTTAAGGAAATAAAAATCGACAGATTATCAGGTGCAATCCAATTCATTTTGATAATCTCAGCAATTTTTTTGTTTTTAAAATATTTGAGTTCTTTAACGTCAAATTCTTATGCAATAAAAGAATTATTCGCTTTATTTCTAGCTTTTATGGGGTTTTTCAAAATAAGAACTGATAGTATAACTCAAAGAGAAATGGATTTTATGACTTTTTTCCCAAGCTTCAACAAAAACCAAGTCAGAAAGTACTTCATGTATAAGAAAGCTACGATAACATATATCTTCATAATTTATATGTTATTTCCAACTTCTGTAGATATTCTGGAAATCAAATCTTTCTTCATGTTTGGCGTACTTATTTATTTGTACATGTTTTTGGATACATTATTTTTTTATGTAACAGAAAACACAAGAAAATCAAATATACTGTACACAGCTCTTAGAATTTCATATTATATTATATTTGCTTCATATTTATATATACCTAATGTAGGTATAAATTTGGAAAAAATACTGCCTGAATTAAAACTACGGTACATGATACCTTTATTTACAATCCTTTTTTGTGTTAATCCACTTTTACTTAAAGCTCCCAATATAAAAGGAGAATAAAATGACAAAGCTTATTTTTTATTACATCTTACGCGACAAAATTAAATACGAACTATTTGTAATACTTTTCATAAGTGTATTTTCTTCTATAAAATCACCACAGAATTTATATGGATTGAATTTCTGCACTACTTTATTAGGTATACTTTTCATTTTGTATTTTAGTGTTATGAATGCACACAAATCAAAGTTCTTGCTCTTATATCAGCCAAGAAATGTTAAACATCTTAGAAAAGATACCATAAAATCAATGTGCTACTTGTCTAGTATATTCTTAGTCTTGGCTGTTATCTTAGATTTTTTCATAACGAAATCAATCTATTTAACAGAATATTATTTTGTAAGTATGATAATATTTTATATTTCTACAAGAATTGTCAAAGTAAACATAGAAAAAAACACCAAAATTGATGAACCTATAATTAAATTTAAAGAATGTGTATTCGTTTTATGTTCAGCAATTATATTAGTAGCTGCGATTTCGGCTATCAAGTTCCTAGTTTTCAGTAATTTGTTGTAATTTGTTTAACACATCGTTGACATTTTGTAAACATTTTCCACGTTACAAATCAATAAAAGGGGTATAATAGATTTAAGGAGGATAATATCATGAAGAGGAAATTATTAGTAGTATTGTTGGCATGTGCAATGCTAAGTTCTTGTGGAGTAAAAAATGTTGGAAATACTGGCGTGAAAACTTCTGGAGAAGACGGCATACATATCAAAAATGGAGATTCTGAAGTAAGTATCGGAAAAGATGGAGTCATTGCTAAGAACGGCGACTCTGAAGCAAAAATCGGAAAAGACGGAATCATCGCAAAAAACGGCGACTCCGAAGCAAATGTCAGCACTGAAGGAGTAAAAGTGCAAAACGGACTAGACCTTGAAGGAGAAGACCCAGAAACAAAAGAAAAAAGAAAAAATAATGTGTTCTTGGACGAAGCCAAAATAAAAGAAATGGAATTAAAAGAAAATTACCTTGAAAAAGAAGACATAAAAGATTGGGAAATCAAATTAGACAAACAATCACAAACATACACAATAAAATACAACGCACTACATCAAAAACACGAAAATGAAAGAGACGCCGTCACTGGTCAATTGCTCAAAGGAATGACATCGCCAACTTCAAGATAGTGTAAAAAAAAAGTAAAACAGACAAAGGAGCGTTCAGTTAGAAATTTTGGAAAATCAAGTTTAACTGATATCCTTTAAGCGCTACATGTCTTATATATTAAATTGTTTTGTGGAACTTCTTATCCTTACCATCTTAACCTCGTAATTTTGAGTATAAAAAAGACGATAGAGTTTTAATTTCTATCGTCTTTTGCCTTTACAATGATGTTTTTAAATCTTTTTTGACCAATATATTTTTAATGTCTTTGAAAATATTATTTATACAAATGCCACTATCATTAACGCTAAAAAGGCTTCATAACTTACATATGCTACAATTAAAGCAACAATTACAATAACCATTGAAAATATAGGTATTATATTCGCTCCTGACTTCATCTTTATTAATATCATTCTTTCATCTGTTTCTTTAGTATACATCTTTTCCAATATATCTCTATTTCTATATGCTCTAATAAGCATTGCCATATAAAATACAGATACTAGTTCAAGGCCGGTAAAAAATCCTACTACATAATCTGTCACATCTTCTTTTAATGGAAATTTATATTTTAAATAAAAGTTTCCATAAATAACTGCAAGTAATGCAACTATACATAATATGACTAAAATACTAATTCTAAATCCTATCTCTTTTTTATATTTTTCTAATTTGTTCATATTAATCATCCTCCTCTATACTAAATATTTCTTCAATACTCATATCAAAAAACTTAGCAATTTTAAAAGCCAATGGCAGTGACGCTATATATTTTCCAGTTTCAATGGAAGTTATGGTCTGTCTTGTTACTCCAACTTCATTTGCCAATTCTTCTTGAGTTATTTTACGCTGTTTTCTTAATTGAGAAATTGTGTTTTTCATTTTCCTCCTCCAATAGCAAGTTTGCTTTACATATATAGTATAGCTCGCTTTACTTTTTTGTCAAGCGTACTTTACTTTTTTTGTCAAGCGTACTTTTCTTTTTATAATTTCTTAAATAAAAAAGAAATACCAGAGCTAGTTCAGTTCTAGCTCTGGCATTATGTCCAACTTTGTGGGGTCACCTTATACTCCTGTGTGGTCGTTTTCTTGTGCCGAATTTTATCAACTACCAAAATGGTATGCTCTAATCATACTTTGCAGTATCGTCAGCTACCATCTGCAATGGCTCATTTGAAACAATATCAGCATAATTCACAATATTCGGTTCATTAGTGGTAAATGAGCCACCAACACCAAAGAACTTCTCAAAGAATGATTTAAACTTTTCAATGACACCTTGCTTCTTAGTAGTTCTGTCGCCACCACCGAAACGAGATATAGGAGGCATAAGTCTATCTATATCCGTACCTGTTGTTTTGATTTCGCCATCACAAAAGGCATTCTCAATGAACTTCCTTGTTTCAAGCTCTTTAAGTTTTTCTTCCTTAATAATCTGAACAAGTTCCTCTTCTCGTTTTTCAGCCACATAATTGTGCCATTCAGTCATAACATCCTCAACATCATTGATACCAGAAATAAAGGTTTCAATAAGCGCTTTCTTACTACGAAGTTCTGGACTGGCATCAATAGCCTTTTTGATTGTAATAAGCACTTCTTTATCTTCGCAGTGGCTGTCATGATACTTCTTAACAAGCATAAGGATATAGTCGATATTGATTTCTATCTGTTTAATAAGTTCAACTTCAAATACAACATCATCTGTAATATCTGTGCTTTCACCACGTTCTCGTATTTTTTTCCATTCATCACGCAAATCTTGATACCTGCCAAGATAATCCTGTAAATCACGTTCAGAAATCATCTCTAGCCCTTCAAATTCATCAAATGCAACCAATAGATTTCTCATGCGTAGAATTGCACCAAATAATGAGATGAAATCCTTCTGGTTCTGTTCACCTATAATTTGTGTCTCTGAAAGTGGGAATTTGGAAGTTAAGTCATCCATCATATCCATATATCCTGGATACTTTTTTCCATCAATACCTTCATAACCATAGTAGTAATCTTTGAAACTCTTCATCAGAACGATACCACCTGCATTCTTATCACCGAAAAGAGAAATAGCAGCGTCTACTCGTTTTTGAAGGTTTCTAAAACAAACAATATTACCGAAAGTCTTAATTGAATTAAGAATTCGGTTTGTTCTTGAAAATGCCTGAATAAGCCCATGCATCTTGAGCTTCTTATCTACCCACAGTGTATTTAATGTAGTAGCATCAAAACCTGTTAAGAACATATTTACAACGATGAGCAAATCAAGTTCCTTATTTTTCATACGAAGCGATACATCTTTATAATAATTTTGGAACTTGTCAGAATCTGTCGAATAATTAGTATGGAACATCTCGTTATAATCTTTGATTGCCATGTCAAGAAAATCTCTCGATGACTGGTCAAGTGCTGATGTATCTTCCGAGTTTTCCTCATCAAGGATACCATTTGTACCTTCGTCATTTTCGGGCTCATTTGCACCATAACTATAGATGGTTGCGATACGAAGTTTCTTCGTAGGATCCTTCTCCATCTGCTTTTTAAATTCCTGATAATATAACTTTGCCATAGTAACAGAGCTAACTGCAAAGATTGAGTTAAATCCACTTACACGCTGTTTCTGTTTGATTTCTTCTACAACACCATTCTTGCCGGATGCAACTTCTGAAATATTGGTAAGGGTGTTGTAAATATATGATTTATCACCACGATATGTTTTTCTATCAAAGTTGTTAAGAATATATTCCGTCACAAGCTTTATACGTTCAGGAGCCATCATAGCCTTTTCGCGAGCAATATCCCACACCTGTTCATCATCGATATCTTCATCCATACCCATTGTCTTGACATAGTCGACTCTGAATGGCAGTACATTCTTATCATTGATGGCATCAACAATAGTATATGTATGCAACTGGTCGCCAAAAGTCTGCTCTGTAGTAAAAAACTGAGTCTTACTGGAGCTTGCTGTATTTGCAGGAAAGATTGGTGTTCCTGTGAAACCGAATAAATGATATTTCTTAAAACTTCTTACAATAGCGGCGTGCATATCACCGAACTGACTTCTATGACATTCATCAAAGATGATTACAACGTGCTTGTTGTATACTTCATGTTCTTTATTTTTCTTGATAAATGTTGCAAGTTTCTGAATAGTCGTGATGATAATGTGACAATTGGTGTCTTCCAACTGCTTTTTAAGAATGGCAGTAGAGGTATTGCTGTTAGCTGCACCTTTTTCAAAACGATCATATTCTTTCATAGTCTGATAGTCCAAATCCTTACGGTCAACTACAAATAGAACCTTATCAATGTAAGGAAGAAGTGATGCCTGTCTTGCAGTTTTGAATGATGTAAGAGTCTTACCCGATCCTGTTGTATGCCAGATATACCCGCCTCCAGCAACATCACCATATTTTTTATAGTTATTAGCAATCTCAATACGATTCAAAATACGCTCCGTTGCCGTAATCTGATATGGTCTCATTACCATAAGCATATTTTCAGAAGTGAAAATACAATACTTGGTGATTATATTAAGAATAGTATGTTTTGCAAAGAATGTTCTTGTGAAGTCAATCAAATCAGCAATAACACGATTGTTTGCATCCGCCCAGAAGCAAGTAAATTCAAAACTGTTGCTTGTTTTGCCTTTCTTTGCAGTAGATACAGCATTTACATCCTTGATAGCATTGAAACGGGTACTGTTAGAATAGTATTTTGTGTTAGTTCCATTTGAGATAACAAAAATCTGCGTATATTCAAACAAACCACTTCCTGCCCAAAAAGAATCACGCTGATATCTATCGATTTGGTTGAAAGCCTGACGAATAGGCACACCTCTGCGTTTTAATTCAATGTGCACAAGAGGAAACCCATTTACGAGAATTGTAACATCATATCTGTTGTCGTGTTTTGATCCGTCAGCCTTTCCAATAACATACTGATTGATAACCTGCAAAAAGTTATTGTGAATATTTTTCCTATCAATAAGTGTGATGTTTTTGGTACTTCCATCATCTCTTTTTAATACTTGAACATTATCCTCTTGAATTTTTCTTGTCTTTTCCACAATTCCTTCATTCTGATTGGCAATAGAATTCTTAAAAAACCTATCCCATTCAGAGTCAGAAAATTGGTAAGCATTCAACCTTTCAAGCTGACTGCGAAGGTTGAAAATCAAATCTTTTTCTGTGTGTATATGAAGATACTCGTATCCTTGTTCTGTCAGCATACGAATAAACTCCTTTTCCAGTTCAGCTTCTGACTGATAGTTGTTAGAACGTGCCTTCACAGGCTCGTATTCAGTAACAACTGTATTTTCACTTGTAGCTGCTACAATATTAAAATATGACATACAAACACCTCCTTTTGATATTATAACTGTTTGAAAGAAAGCAGCTTATCTCTGTAAAATTCATATTGTTTTTGTCTTGCTTCTATTTCAGCAGGGAGACCAGTTGTAATATCGTTGCATAAGGAATCAAAACGGTCAAGAATTTTGATTATTCTGTCTTGCACTTCCAATGATGGGATAGGTACTTTTACTCGACTTACAGCATTTGTATTGAATTGTTGCTGTCCGCCTTTGGAAACATAGCGTTCTGCCTGCTCCCAATATAAAGAAGACTTAGAAAAATGCCAATAATATCTATTTTTTATAATCGAGTTATCAAGGATAATTTTAATCAAAAACGAAGCATATACCGCCGGCTCATCTGCATCAAAGTAAAGAGTTTTACCATAGGTGGCGCCTGTACGAGCTAATAATAAATCACCTTTTTGCAAAAGATATTTACTGCTTTCAGTTGTTAACTCAATATACTTTGCATTATACGGATCAAGTCTACCATCTTCAGTAATATCGGTTATTCTAACAAAACGAGCAGAACCAATATCCTTTGCCTTGTCAGTATATCCGTAAACAAATTTAGCAATATCTCCTAATGGAACACTCTTCACATTTGATTCTTCTGAAAACAGCAACTTATCCCTATAATATTCATACTGTTTTTTACGAGCTGTAAGCTCCGCTGTAAGCTCCGCTGTAAGCTCCGCTGTAAGTAACGTGAAAGAGTCCAATACACGGACTATTTCACGTTGTACCTCCAACGGAGGTACGGGGATTTTAGCTTTTAGTATATTATCATTATATAATCTTGGTATCGTTCCACCAGATGATATACTCCAAGGTTTTAACTCATAACAATATCTTAAAAATGTATTTAAAACATCACTTTCATTATGTGATAACCATACAATATTAGAATCTTGATAGTAGGCTGGCTCACCATCATACACAACAGTACGACCAATTGTTCCCGCAGCAGAAATTAAAATCTCACCAATCTTAGGATAAGAATACTTTTCTTTATATTCTTCGTATAACCCCTTAGAAATGAAAGAATTAGCCTCTCCACCAAATGTTCCAATTTTATAAAATGGTATTCCTCCAATTGTATTTGTTTGAGATTTTAGAATACGTTTACACATTTTGACTTGACCTATATCTCCCAACTTTTTATATTCCACCCCATTCGGGCACAATTCCTGAATGAGTTCTTCTAATCTGCTCATTAGTCTACCTCGATTTCTGTAATTATTTCATCAATTGCTTTTCTTAAGGTTTCTTCACGAGCGACAATTTCTTTGATTTCTGCATTAAGCTTTACGATATCAATCTTTTCTCTTGTGTCCTCTGCTTCAACATAAGTTGATACAGAAAGGTTGTAGTCATTTTCTTCAACTTCATCATACGTTGCAAGGTGTGAGAAATGCTCGATTTCACTGCGATTTGCAAAGCAGTTCACAATTTTATCCATATTGTCAGCAGTAAGTTTATTATTGTTTGTGACCTTGATGCACTCTTTTGTTGCATCGATAAACAGCGTTTTATTATCTGTCTTGTTCTTTTTCATTACCATAATGCAAGTTGCAATTGAAGTTCCAAAGAAAAGGTTAGGAGGCAACTGAATTACACAATCAACAAAGTTGTTATCAATCAAATATTTTCGTATTTTCTTTTCAGCTCCGCCACGGTACATAATACCAGGAAAACATACAATCGCAGCTGTTCCGTTACTCGCAAGCCAAGAAAGTGAATGCATGATAAAGGCAAGGTCAGCTTTGCTCTTTGGTGCAAGAACACCTGCAGGTGCAAAACGAGAATCATTTATAAGTAATGGATTATCATTACCAGCCCATTTGATTGAGTAAGGTGGATTTGAAACGATAAGTTCAAAAGGTTCATCATCCCAATGTGCCGGAGCAATAAGTGTATCTTCACAAGCAATATTAAATTTATCAAATCCAATATCGTGTAAGAACATATTGATACGACAAAGGTTATAGGTTGTAATATTGATTTCCTGTCCATAAAAACCATTACGAATCTTATCTCTACCAAGTATTTTTTCCGCCTTTAAAAGTAGTGAACCTGAACCACAGGCTGGATCGTACACCTTATTAATTTCTGTTTTTCCAACTGTACCAAGTCTTGTAAGAAGTTCTGATACATCAGCAGGAGTGAAGAATTCTCCACCCGATTTACCTGCATTTGATGCATACATTGTCATGAGGTATTCATAGGCATCTCCAAATGCATCAATATCGTGATCCTTAACATCACCAAGATTCATATCAGCCACGCCATCAAGGAGTTTACAAAGTTTTTCATTTCTCTTTGCAACAGTAGATCCAAGTTTGTTACTGTTTACATCAAAATCATCAAATAGACCTGCAAAGTCGGATTCTGATTCACTGCCTTTTGCGGATTCCTCTATGTGGCGGAATGCCCTTTCAAGTGTTTCATTAAGGTTCTCATCATCCTTGGCTTTTGCCCTTACATTACAAAATAGTTCAGATGGAAGAATGAAAAAGCCTTTTTCTTGTACAAGACCTTCTCTTGCCTGTTCAGCCATCTCATCAGACATCTGTGCAAAATCAAAATCAACGTTCCCTGCTTCAATTTCGCCGGTGTTTATGTAGTTAGTAATATTTTCAGAAATATATCTATAGAACATAGTACCAAGTATGTAGTTTTTGAAATCCCATCCATCTACAGCACCACGAAGTTCATCTGCAATTGCCCATATTGCTCTGTGAAGTTCATCACGTTCCTGTTCTTTTTTATTATCAATAGACATTATTTTTTTCCCTCCACTTCAAAATCAAGCCATGCCTCTTCGACATCTGAATAATCAACATCATGTACTAGGCAGAACTCTTTTATATTTTTCATAGCATTAAGGTTAGGCTTTGCTTTGCCACCTTCCCATCTATTCACAGTAGAAAATGCCACTTTAATTTCTTTGGCAAAGTCTTGCTGTGTCAGAAAGCATCGTTGTCTAATTCTTTTAATTTCATCTGGAAATCTCATTATGCATCTCCTTTTGGTAAATGTTTCAATAATATAGCGTTATTATACCATGTAACCATAGTTTTTACTATCTCCTAAGGCTACCTAGTAGTGTGTACTTCAATCACCCCTGTCATCCGTGTGTCTGTTAAAGCAAACTATCGAAGCTTACGAATATCACCATAGAAAATTTAATGTTTCTTATGAGCGACGCTTCGAACGATGAAATCTTCATTTCATATTCTAAAAAGAAGATTTCTGAAGTGAGGCTGAGTGAATGAGATTATTAAATTTTTACAAGATATTCGTGCGAGATGTTTGTTTGGTATGTAGTCTAGGTATTCGTGCAAAATGCTTGATCTGTGTTGTTGTGCGAGATATGTGACCTACATTTGTCCTGCAACCATCTCTGTGTCCGTTTAAAATATTATTAGATTATTCTGTGTTTACGGGTTCGGGTCATTATTCTAGTTTTTTTGTTCACCTTAAGTTAACCATTTTTTCCTCTTTTAAAACCTAAAAGATATTTAAATGGCACTGAAACTTTACTTTTTGCAAAACTTTTTCTTTTTTTCCAAGTTATATTTTTTGAAATAGATCTAGATTCTTCTTGAGCATGTACATTTGTAAATGATGTAACGCAAAAAATTATTAAAAAAAATATATTGACATTTTAAATTCATTTATTGTACACTTAATAGGCAACAATATTTTTAAAGGAGGAAAATTCGTTGAATGCTTTGATTACAAGAAACGAAGGTTTACTTTTCATCATATTATTGATGGTTTCATTATCATTATGGGTTCAAAAATATAAAGTTTTTAAATCTTTAGGACCTGTTCTTACAGTTGTAGTAATGGGGATTATTTTATCAAATACCCATGTTGTTCCTATTTCTCATGATTTATATGGACAAATTTCTACTTATTTAGTACCAGTAGCAATTTCAGTTTGTATGCTTAGTATGAATTTTAAAGAGCTAAAAAAGCTTACTAAAGAGCCTCTATTGGCTTTGATTTCTGCTATCCTTTCTGTCTGTATAGTTGCTATAGGATTGGGGATTTTTTTCGCACCGAAAATAACTGAAGGTTGGAAATGCGCAGGTATGTTTGTAGGAACTTATACAGGAGGAACTCCTAACTTAACAGCTATAGCTACAGGACTTGATTGTTCAAGAGAAACTCTTGCTGCGGCAAATGCAGCAGATTATGTTGTTTCAACACCACTTATGGTATTTTTATTTGCATCTCCTATGATTCTTAAAGCATCAAAAAGATGGAATAAATTTTGGCCATATCAACTTAGTAATGAAGAATTAGAAGATGGTGAACAAGAAACACTTATGTCCGATAAAAAATGGTCAATAAAAGATATAACTTGGTTACTTACTATAGGTTTTGCTGTAACATTTATTACTACAGTTATTGCTCAAAAAATATTTCCTGCAGATTTTTGGAAATCAGGAAGATTATTGATGCTTACAACTGTTTCTATAATCATTTCTCAATTGAAACCTGTAAAAAAATTAAGAGGAAATTTAGATTTAGGATTGTTTTTATCTTTAATTTTCCTTTCAACAATCGGATTTGCAGTTGATTTAAAACAATTTATCGGTTCAGCATTTATTATGACTTTATATGTATTACTAATGTTGATATTCTGTATATTAGTACATTTGATAATATGTAGATTATTAAAAATTAAATATGAATATGTAATTTTATCAATGGTAGGATGCATTGTAGATGGACCAACATCTGCTCTTACAGCGGGAGGAGCTAATTGGAAATCTCTTATAAATGTAGGATTGATAATGGGTATAATAGCAGGTGCTTTAGGAAATTATGTCGGAATATTTGTAGCCTATACAGTTAAATTTATATGTGGTTTATAGGTTATTGATTATGTAATAATAAAAAATTTAGGAAGTGAAAAAGTAAAATTCACTTCCTTTTTTAATATAAATATTTATTTCAACAAATAAATACTTTAAGGTTGTTTAATATCTTTAAAAAAGCCAAGTTTTCTAAGAAATCTAATGAGAGATCATGGGTGTCTAATTCTTTTAATCTCATCTGGAAATTTCATTATGCATCTCCTTTTCGTAAATATTTCAACAATATAGCGTTATTATCCCGTGTAATCATAGTTTTTCCCTCTCAAGGCTACATATCGTGTGTGCTTCAATCATCCCAGTGTCCGTTAAAGCAAACTATCGAAGCTTACGAATATCACCATAGAAAATTTAATGTTTCTTATGAGCGACGCTTCGAACGATGAAATCTTCATTTCATATTCTAAAAAGAAGATTTCTGAAGTGAGGCTGAGTGAATGAGATTATTAAATTTTTACAAGATATTCGTGCGAGATGTTTGATCTGTGACCTACTTGTTTACCGCAATTGTAAATCCCACGAAACCTTTAAGCAAACAATCGAAGCTAAGAATATCATCATAGGAAATTTAATGTTTCTTATGAGCGACGCTTCGAACGATGAAATCTTCATTTCATATTCTAAAAAGAAGATTTCTGAAGTGAGGCTGAGCGAATAAGATTATTAAATTTTCCCCAAGATATTCGGGCGAGATGTTTGCTTGAGATGCGACTTACAAGTAATTCCTGCAAAATGCTTGATCTGTGTTTTCGGGCGAGATGTTTGCTTATACTTGACACAATCTTTATCTTGCAACTCTCAATCCCTGTGTCCGCCACACACCATTTTATCCGCTCTTTCCCACTAAAAAAGACGTATCATACGATACGCCTTTATTGTTGTCTATTATTTTTTGCTTTTTACTGCTTTTAATATTTCTCCTGCTGCGAATGGCAATAATGCGCATGGCAAGATTACTTTGTAGTGTTCAAGGTGAAGTGGTATTGTTTCGAATACATCATTTACTCCAGGGATGTAGATTACTGCTAGCATTAATAATAATGAAAGTGATGTTCCCATTACTAATGCTTTGTTTGTGAATAATCCGATTTGGAATACTGATTTGTGTTCACTTCTTACTGAATAACTTCTTAGTAATTCTGATAATATCAATGTTGCAAATGCAACTGTTCTTGCAGATTCAATATGGCCATCAAAATGGTTCAATCCATAGTTATAAGCAAACAATGTTGCAACTGTGATTGCCAATGATTGAACGATGATGCTTAGTCTCATGTTCTTGTCGATGATTGGTTCTTTTGGTGAACGAGGAGCTCTGTTCATGATGTCAGCTTCTCCTTTTTCAACTCCAAGCGCCATTGCTGGGAATGAGTCTGTCACTAAGTTTAACCATAATAATTGAATTGGGATAAATGGTGTGTCCCATTTGAACATTATCGCCAAGAATACGATAAGAATTTCTGCGATGTTACAGCTTAGTAGGAATGATACGAATTTTTTGATGTTGGAGTAAATTATTCTTCCTTCTTCTACTGCGTTAACAATTGTTGCAAAGTTGTCGTCTGTAAGGATAACTTCTGATGTGTTCTTCGCAACGTCTGTTCCAGTGATTCCCATCGCAATTCCGATGTCTGCTTTTTTGATTGCAGGTGCATCGTTGACGCCGTCACCTGTCATCGCTGCAATGTGTCCATTTTCTTTTAATGCTGTTACGATTTGTACTTTGTTTTGTGGAGAAACTCTCGCGTAAACTCTCTTTTCTTTGACGATTTCACGGATTTGTTCGTCTGACATATTGTTAAGTTCAGCTCCCATGATTGCTTGTGAATCGTCCGTACAAATTCCCAAATCTTTTGCGATTGCAACTGCAGTTTCCAAGTAGTCTCCAGTAATCATAACTGGTGTGATTCCCGCTGTTTTACATTCTTTGATTGCATCTTTTACTTCTAGTCTTGGTGGATCTATCATTCCAGATAATCCTACAAATACCATGTTCTTTTCGATGTTTTCAGATGTAATTTCACTTGGTAATTCTTCGTGTTCACGAAGTGCATAAGCTAGTACACGAAGTGCTTGCTTAGCGTATTCGCTGTTTTTATTCAACAATTGTTGTTTTAATTCTTCTGTTAGTGGTTTGATTTCGTTGTCGATTAAAATCTTGCTACATTTTTCGATAACTATATCTGGTGCACCTTTTGTGAAGGATACAACTTTGTCAGTTAAGAATTTGTCGTGGAATGTAGTCATCATTTTTCTTTCTGAATCGAATGGAATTTCTTCTATTCTAGGATAGTTTTGATTGGATTCATCTTTTGTGATGTCTTGTTTTCCTGCTGCTGTGTGAAGTGCTCCTTCAGTAGGATCCCCAACGATTTTGTAAGTTCCGTCTTCTTCGATTAATTTTGAATCATTAGTAAGACTCATTATGTGAAGCAAAGTGTTAAGAGATTTGATGTCATCTTCTTGCATTTTTCTGTCTTCAATCAAATAATCGCCTTCAGGTTTGTATCCTGTTCCTGTGACATCGACATCTGTTCCATCAACGTAGATTTTCTTCACAGTCATTTCGTTTTGAGTCAATGTACCAGTCTTGTCAGAGCAAATTACAGTTGTTGTTCCCAATGTTTCAACTGCCAAAAGTTTCTTGACGATGGCGTTTTTCTCTGCCATTCTTCCCATTCCCAAACTAAGCACGATTGTAACTATAGCTGGTAGTCCTTCTGGAATCGCCGCAACCGCAAGTGATACCGCAGTCATAAGCATATTCAATGCATCAAAATCATACAAGAAATATCCAACTACAAACACAATTGCGCACACAACAACAGTTACGATACCCAATTGCTTAGACAATTGTGCAAGCTTTCTTTGAAGAGGAGTTTCTTCGTCTTCAACCTGTGATAAACTCGTTGCAATTTTACCGATTTCTGTGTTTTGTGCAGTTTCCACAACGACACCCTTAGCTCTACCGTAACTTACGATAGAAGAGCTATACGCCATGTTTGTTCTGTCGCCAATTCCTGCATCTGTCGTAATCTCATCCTTAGCGTTCTTTTCTACAGCAACCGATTCACCAGTCAACGATGATTCGTCGATTTTCAAGTTAGTAGATTCCAATAATCTCAAATCGGCAGGAATAATATCCCCTGTTTCCAATTCAACGATATCTCCTGGAACCAAATTTTGTGAATCCACTTCCATAATCTTGCCGTTTCTTATAACCTTGGCTTTAGGACTTGCCATTTTTTGCAAAGCTTCTATTGCTTGTTCCGCCTTACCTTCTTGATAAATCGAAAGCACCGCATTCACAATAACGATAGCGATGATAATAATACTATCTGTAATCTCTCCAATAGCCATGGATAAAATAGATGCCAATAGCAAAATAATTATCATTGGATCCAAAAATTGATCCTTTAATTTGGCTGCCATGGACTTTTTCTTCTTTTCTTTTAATACGTTCTTGCCGTATTTTTCTAACAAACTCGTTACCTTACTGTCGGATAGACCGTTGTTTTGATCTGTGTCCAAACTTTTGATAACACTCTCATTAGATTCCTTGTACCAATCCAATCTCTTACCTCCTGTTAATTTCATAATAAAAAAAACTTTCACCATTTCTGGCAAAAGTCTTGCTAACCAAAGTGGCTTTGTGCCGGGTTTCAACCGTAATGACGACACAATATTTTTAAGCTACTCCCTCTTGTATATTAATTTTACCAAAAATATTATATTAAATCAATTATTTTATTATAACTTGAAACGTATCGTGTTCCTTTTTCATATTCACAATCTTGCAGCCCTCGTAATCGTGTGTGTCGATGAAAGTGTCCACGATTGTTGGATCTTTTGTAAAATGCATTGGGAACAAAACTTTCGGATTGCATTTGTCGACAAATTCATTCACACCCAAATCGTATCTTTCCTTTAATCTAGGATCAACTGGGAAAAATCCAATGTCAATATGCCCTATCTTGTCGATTTCCTTGGAGAAATCCTGTTGCATCTTTTCTTTTTCTTCTTCGGTGTCTTCTTCCCACACCCAATTGTTCAAATCTCCAGCGAAGAAAAATTTCAAATGATTCGCTTCAAAATACACGCTAATTCCCATATCAGTAGAACCAAGCGCTGTAAAATCTGCACCGTACACAGAAGTCGATTCACCAACTTCAAGTTTTATAACTTTTTTACCGAAATGCTTCTTCAAATCTTCGATATTATCTTGTCCTAAAAACACGATATTGTCCTTCGTATCGTAATCAAAAACCTCTTCGTATACATCTTCGCTGACAATATATGTAATGTCACTGGCATTTTCATAATCGAAAATACTCTCGTTGTAGTGATCTGCGTGTGAATGAGTCACCACGAAAATCACTTTCTTATCGTTCACATTTTTTGGCAAAGTTCCTTGAAAATAATCGAAAATAATTATCTTGTCTTCAAACTCCAAAGAAAATGAACTGTGGTATATATATCTAATGTTTAAACTTTGTTCCATTAAAAATCCTCCTCGTATATATTTACCCATAAACAGACATTTTACGCAAGTAAATGTATCAAATATTTTATAAATCCACAAAATTTTCACTTGTAGTATAATATTAATAATGAAAGGATGTTTTTATGAAAAAAACTAACGCAATGAGAATGCTCGACAAAGAAAAAATTGGGTATAAATATATAGAATACTCTGTAGGAGACGATGTAAGCGGAGAAAATGTCGCAAACAAATTGAATGAGGACGAAGCTTACGTGTTCAAAACTCTTGTCACAGTTTCCAACACAAATGAAAATTTTGTGTTCGTTGTGGCTGTAAAAGACGAGCTTGACCTGAAAAAGTGTGCGAAAATAGCCGGAGTGAAAAAGCTTGAAATGATTCACGTAAAAGATTTGTTGAAAACTACAGGCTACATAAGAGGCGGTTGCTCTCCTATTGGAATGAAAACAAAATTTAAGACTTTTATAGACGAAAGTTGTGAAAATAAAGAATATATTTACGTGTCTGGAGGCAAAATTGGAGCGCAAATCAAAATTGCTCCCGAAGATTTGATAAAAATTTGTGATATTACTGTAGCAGACATTAAAAAGGAGTAAAAATGGATTACGAAAAACAGCTTGAAGCTGTAATTAACTACATTAAAAGCGGAGAAAAATTAAAGGAAGAATTCACTGTCGGAATGGAGATGGAACATTTCATCATAGACAAAGATACGTTGAAGACTGTGTCGTATTTTGGTGAAAACGGAGTAGGCGAAACTCTCAGAGAACTTCACGAAGGAGGATGTGTCGCTTATAAGGAAGGAGAATACATTCTTGGACTTGAAAATGATGATTTGGCAGTGTCGACAGAACCAGGAAGTCAGTTCGAAGTTGCTTTGTCATCGAAGTGGAACATCGACGATTTGAAGGATATTTACATCAAAAATATGAGAAAACTTGTTGAAGTTTTCGATAAGAAAAACCAAGCGATGGTGACTTTGGGCTATCATCCTGTGACTAAAATCGACGAGATTAAAATCTTGCCTAAAAAAAGATACGATTTTATGTACAAATATTTCAACGAAAGAGGAGATATGGCTCACAATATGATGAAGGGCACTTGCTCTTTACAATGCAGCATCGACTATTCATCCGAAGAAGATTTCGTTAAGAAATACAAAATCGCAAACTGTTTGTCTCCAGTATTCTACACATTATTCGACAACGCATACATTTTCGAAGGAGAGCCTGCAAAAAGTCGTAACATGAGAGAAATTATCTGGGAAAACACAGACACTGACAGATCTGGAATGTATAAGTTTAGCTTCGATGATGATTTGAGCTACAAGAAATACGCCGAAAATATATTAAACACTCCGTTGATTTTCTCAATTGATGAAAACCACGAATCTTATTATGTCGGAGGGACAACTTTTAAGGAAGTATTCAAAGACGTTAGGGATACTGATATGATTTTCCACGCATTATCAATAGTATTTCCAGATGTAAGGGCGAAACGATACATTGAAATCAGAATGATGGATGAAATCAAATATCCACTTAATTTCTCAGCAGTCGCTCTAATCAAAGGATTGTTCTACGACGATACTAATTTGGACAAATTATCAGAGCTTTTCAAAAATATGACATACGATAATTGCATGAAAGCAAAACTAGACGCGCGTGAAAAAGGACTGGATGCTACATTTATGAATGTTAACATGTTAGAGTTTTGCAAAATGCTTGTGGATATGGCAAAAAACGGCCTTCCAGCAAATGAAATCGGATATCTCATTCCACTAGAAGAAATGTTAGAAAACGGAATAAATCCAAGAGACATGTTCGAGAAAACTTACAAGGAAAAAGGACTTCGTGAAGCTGTGATTGAAAGCGAAATAAAATTGGAGGATTTAGATGTTTAATGACGAATATTCATTAGAATTATATAAAATAGTACGAGAAGACGAAGATATGTATTACAGGGATTTCGTGGATTTTATCGCCAAAACAAAAGTTTCTAAGGCCATTTATCACGGAGAACCAATCCCTATGACCTACCAAGGACTTTTCTACAACAAAAAGAACCGCTCAGATTTTGTATATATTTCAAATGTTTTGATGAGCATGACTGACAAAATCACCAAAGAATTTGTGGAAAATCCCGAATATCGTAAAATATTCCAATTGGATCCAGCAATCGAAGAACTAGTGCTTCACGATCCAGGCTACGATGTTCCCGTTCCAATCTGTCGCTACGACGTGTTCTACGACGGAGTAAACTACATGCTTTGTGAACTTAACACAGACGGATCATCTGCGATGAACGAAGACAACACACTAGGACAACTTCTCCTTCAAACAAAAGCTATGCAAAAATTCATGGAGAAACACAACGTTGAAAATGTCGATATGTTCACTCCATGGGTTTGGGAAACAGCTGATATGTACAAAAAATACGTATCCGATAAGAAACCAAATGTCGCTATCGTGGATAATTTAGAAGTGGGAACTCCAAACGAATTTGACGAATTCAAAAGAGTCTACGAAGAAAATGGATTCAACTGCGAAATCATCGACATCAGAGATTTGGAATACAAAGACGGCAAATTGTGCCACGGAGATTACGTGATAGATTTGGTTTACAGAAGAATAGTAACATTAGAATTGTTGAAAATAAAAGATCAAATCAAGCCATTCTTGGATGCGTACATGGACAACGCATTCTTCATGGTAGGATCATTCAGGTCACAATTGATGCACTCCAAGCTTATATTTGAAATCTTCAGAGACGAACAAACACAAGCTTTGTTGAATAATGAAGAAAAGAAATTCATCGACGAACACGTTCCATTCACGAAAAAAATCGAAGAACGTGATGCTTACGAAATCATAATGAACAAAGATAAATACATCTTCAAACCAATTGACGGTTACGCATCACTTGGAATATACGTAGGAAGTGAAATGAGAGAAGAAGAATTGCAAGAAAAACTTCCAGAATTTATCCGCACAGGCTACGTCTTCCAAGAATATTACGATATGAATAAGTGTGAATTCTTGGAATTCGAAGAAAAATCTCCTGTACTCAACAAATTCTCACAAGTTGTGGGACTGTTCATCTACAACAAACACTTCGTAGCCCCTTACACACGAATCGGAAAAGATAACGTCGTAAGTGGTGCCAGAAAATATTATACAGCACCAAACTTGTTCATAAATGAGTAATAAAAGCCACATTGTGTGGCTTTTTTTGTGTGGAAATGATTCTTTAATTTTGCAAATAAAAAAGTTATTTGTAGAATTAAAGCTCGTACTACAAATAACTTTTTTCAACATTTATATATATTTTTCCTATGATCGACTTCTACAACGCAGATTATTAATTTATCGTCATCAATCTCGCAAATAATTCTGTAGTTTGACACTCTGTATCGCCAAAATCCTCTCAAATTGGCTGACAACGCCTTACCTCTTGCACGTGGCTCTTCTAATTGACCTACTTTCTCCATATAATGAATAATCATTTTTTGAATAGGCTTATCGAGTTTTTTCAAGGATTTTAGTGATTTTTCTGAATAAATAACCCTCATATACCCAACTCTTTTTTTACCTCATCATTACTGTAAAATTTCATTTGGTCTTTGTTTAACAGATACTCATTAATTATTTTTTCATCATACTCTTGTTCGATTTTTTCCAATAATGATTCTCTTGCCCAGTCGGATAAAGTTTTGTTTTTTTCTTTTGAAACATTTGTGAAAAGTTCCTTATCCGATTCGCTCAATCTAATCGTTATAGTAGCCATAAAATCACTCCTTTTATTGTGTTACATCGTAACATAATTGTATTATAAATTCTTTACTTAGTCAAGCCTAAAACTTACGACCCCATCATTTTGTTGTGGCTTTTTGGTGAAAGATTATAAATTATTCCGATTAATTTCATCCTCAAGTACACAATCATCTATTGTTGTATGTAATCCTTCTATTATTTTTTCTTTTTCTTGTGAATTTGAATATATTCTTAAAGTTTCCATTATCCCTTTGTAATCTGACTCACTAAGCACGACAACATTTCCAGTTTCTGTTGTAACTTTTAGCTGCTCATTTGATTTTATTAATTCATCAATCATTTCAGATAAATTATCACTGAAATTTTCTGCAGTTGTACTTTTCATTACCTCAACTCCTTCTATTTTTATTATATCCTATATTATTCTAATACAATGCTGGACTTTTATGCGTATTATGCGTATTATTAATCATAAGGAGGTTAGACGATGTTAAAATCATATCCTGCTATTTTTCATAAAGAAGAAGACTTTTATTGGGTGGAATTTCCAGAGTTTGGCGGTGGAACTGAAGGAGATAATATTGAAGAAGCAATGGTAAACGCTCATCAAATGTTAGAAAGTGTGTTGGCTACTTTCATTGATGAAGATATTCCACTTCCTAAACCAAGTGATATTACAAAAATAAAAGTCGAAGATGGATTTACGTCTATGATTCAAGTTGATCCCACACCATTTATCAAAAACAACAAAACCATCAGAAAAAATGTTACAGTCCCTGAATGGTTGGTTAGACTTTGTGATCGTCAAAATATCAATTATTCTGAAGTTTTGACCACAGCCCTTGAAAAGAAAATCAACGCATAATTTTGTAAATATTTTTATTTCCCTAAGCCACATTGTGTGGCTTTTTTTGGTGTGTAGTTTTGTCGCTTTTCAGTTTTTCTTTTTTTGCTTTTATGATAATATTAAAGGTAAAGAAATTTTTTAATGATGATGAGAGGTCAATATGAGAAAATCTTGGAATGAATATTTTATGGATTTGGCATTGAATGTTGCGACACGTAGCACTTGTGACAGGGCGTTTGTTGGATGTGTGTTGGTGAATTCTGACAACAGGATTGTATCGACTGGATACAATGGTGCTATTAGTGGCAATCCTCACTGCGACGAGGTTGGTCACACTTTGCGTGACGGACATTGTATTGCTACGATTCACGCGGAGATGAATGCTTTGTTGTATTGTGCGAAAGAAGGAATTGCTGTGAAGGGTTGTATTTGTTATGTGACTCATTTTCCTTGTTTGAATTGCACGAAATCTTTAATTCAAGCTGGAATTAGCAAGATTTATTATCACGAGGCTTATCGTGTGGATGAGTATGCGATTGAATTGTTAGACCGAAATAATATTGAATATATCCAAATTTAAAGAGGTGTAATATGGATAAAATAAAAAAACTTCTAGTGGCAAACCGTGGCGAGATTGCTATAAGAATTTTTAGAGCTTGTAGTGAGCTTGGAATAAGAAGCGTTGCGATTTATAGCGAAGAGGACAAGACTTCCCTTTTCAGAACGAAGGCTGACGAATCGTATTTGATAAAAGATGCGGCATCTCCTTTGTCGAGTTATTTAGATATCGAAAAAATCATTGCGATTGCAAAATCCAAACACTGCGATGCCATTCATCCTGGTTATGGATTTTTGAGTGAAAATGCAGAATTTGCGAGACGTTGCAAGGAAAACGGAATAATTTTCGTGGGTCCTGACGAATCAGTTCTACATAGTTTGGGTGACAAGGTCCAATCGAAGTTAGTTGCCAAAAAAGCTGGCGTACAAACTATCGAGGGTGTGGAGACTCCTATCAGAAATAAAAATGAAGCATTGGAAATCGCAAACCAAATCGGCTATCCAGTTATGGTAAAAGCTTGTGCTGGTGGTGGCGGCCGTGGAATGAGAATTGTCGAAAAAGAATCCGATTTGATGAGTTCTTTCGTCAGCGCACAAAACGAATCCAAGAAAGCTTTCGGCTCGGACGATATGTTTATCGAAAAATACATCCGCAATCCAAAACACATTGAGGTGCAAATCATAGCCGACAACCACGGAAATATCCTTCACTTATACGAGAGGGATTGTTCCATCCAAAGACGTCACCAAAAAGTTGTGGAATTTGCTCCTGCATTTTCGATTTCAGACAAAACGAAGGACGAACTTCACAACGATGCCATCAAAATCTGCAAGGAAGTTGGCTACACAAATGCCGGTACTGTGGAGTTTTTGGTGGACGAAGATGAAAACCACTATTTCATCGAAGTAAACCCAAGAGTTCAAGTAGAACACACAGTTAGTGAACTTATCACTGGAATTGATATCGTTCAAACTCAAATTCTGATAGCAGACGGCAAAAGTTTTGATTCAGATGAAATTGGAATTTATTCACAAGAAGATGTTCACTGCAACGGTTACGCAATTCAATGCCGTATCACGACAGAAGATCCTGCGAATAATTTCATGCCTGATACTGGTAAGATTGATTTGTATCGTACAAGTTCCGGATTTGGAGTGAGACTTGACGGTGGAAATGGATTCACAGGCTCAGTAATCACGCCATATTACGATTCGCTTTTGGTTAAAATCACTGCCTTCTCCAGAACATTCAACGACACAATCAACAAAGCAATCCGTGCTTTGAGAGAAACGAAAATCAGCGGTGTGAAGACAAATATCGGCTTTATCATCAATGTTCTAAACACTGAAGAATTCCACAAGGGAACTTGTGACACGGGATTTATTTCCAAAAACCCTGAACTTTTCGACATCAAACCATCTACAGATAAAGAATTAAAGGTGTTGAATTTCATCAGTGAACGCTCCATTAATAACGACAAAAAAGATTACAACATTCCACAAATTCCAGAATTTACCAAGACAAATTCTACAGGAACCAAAGATATTTTCGAAGAAAAAGGTGCCAAGGGACTTAGCGATTGGATTTTGAACCAAGATAAACTTCTAATCACAGACACAACCCTAAGAGATGCGCACCAATCATTGATGGCGACACGAATGAGAACAAGAGATATGCTTCCTATCGCAGAAGCTACCAATGAATTGATGAAGGACTTGTTCAGTTTGGAAATGTGGGGCGGCGCAACATTTGACGTAAGCTACAGATTTTTAAAGGAAGATCCTTGGATTAGACTACAGGAACTTCGCAAAAGAATTCCAAACATCTTATTCCAAATGTTACTTCGTGGAAACAACACCGTAGGATACAAAAATTATCCAGATAATGTCGTGGTAAAATTTGTACAAAAAGCCGCAGAAAACGGAATCGACGTGTTCAGAGTGTTCGATTCACTCAACTACATCGACGGAATGAGACTTGCGTGTGACAGTGTACTTGACGAAGGAAAAATCTTGGAAGCAACACTTTGCTACACAGGCGACATTTTGGACGAAACAAGAGACAAATACTCACTAGATTATTACGTGAAAAAAGCCAAGGAACTAGAATCCATCGGCGCAAATATAATCGCAATCAAAGACATGAGCGCATTGTTAAAACCATACGCCGCAACGAAACTAATCTCAGCATTGAAAAACGAAATTTCTGTTCCAATTCATTTGCACACACACGACACGACAGGAAACGGAGTCGCTACAATAATCAACGCTTGTGAATCTGGAGTTGACATAGTTGACACTTGCTTTAACTCAATGAGTTCACTCACAAGCCAACCTGCACTCAACTCAGTCGTAGCAGCTCTTGAAAACACTCCACGTCAAACGGGAATCAGCCTTTCAAACTGTGACAAAATCAGCAACTACTACAAAGACGTTCGCTCATACTACTCACAATTCGAGAGCGATTTGAAAAGTGGTACAACAGAAATTTATCGCTACGAAATTCCTGGAGGACAATATTCCAACCTCAAACCACAAGTAGAATCGTTCGGACTTGGAGAAAAATTCGACGAAGTAAAATTAATGTACAAAAAAGTCAACGACATGCTTGGTGACATCATCAAAGTTACACCATCATCCAAAATGGTCGGAGACATGGCTATATTCATGGTGGCAAATGGACTCACTCCAGAAAATATCTACGAAAAAGGCAAAAACCTCGACTACCCAGACTCTGTAATATCATTCTTCAAAGGAATGATGGGACAACCTGAAGGTGGATTCAACGAAAAATTACAAAAAATCGTCCTAAAAGATGAAAAGCCAATCACACAAAGAGCGGGACTTTACATCGACCCATTTGATTTCGAAAAAGACAAAAAAGATTTATCCGACAAATACAAAATGGAATTCGACGAAAAAGACATCGTATCACACGCACTTTATCCAAAAGTATTCGAAGAATACATCGACTACAGAAAAACAAAAGGCAACTTCACTTACATGGACACTCCGACATTCTTCGAAGGAATAAACGAAAAAGAAACAGTCGAAGTTCCAATAGAAGAAGGCAAAATCCTCATCATCAAACTTATCGAAAAAGGAAGATTGGAAAAAGACGGCTACCGAAACTTCACTTATGAAGTCAATGGAAACAGACGTGAAGTCAGAGTGTTCGATGAATCTGCGAAAATCACAGAGCGTGAAGAAGACAACCTATCAGTAGCAGATCCTAACAACGACAAAGAAATTGGAGCATCAATTCCAGGAAGAGTCGTAAAAGTCCTAGTCAAAGAAAACGACAAAGTATCAGTCAACGACCCATTGGTAGTAGTGGAAGCTATGAAAATGGAAACCAACATACTATCCAAATCAGAAGGAATTGTAAAATCAATCCTAATCAAAGAAAATGACACCATCGACACAGACCAACTTTTAATAGTTTTGGAATAAAAAAATGGATTGTAGAGTTAAATCTACAATCCATTTTTATTTTTTGAAATAGTAAATGCTTTCTTTCAATGGTTTATATTTTAATGTAGCAACTTCCTCGTCACTAATATACTTGTACACATCATCATATTCTTTCTTACTGATGTTCAACGACATGTTGTCTTTTTTCAAATTATATCCATATTCAAACCTATAATTTTCCATATCTTTTAACACAACCCAATATACATAATCGTCCGTTTTTGTGGATCTGAAAGCCCTCACACTTTTGATATCACTTCTTGGGATTTTCTGCATATCCATGTACTTATACATCCTGTCAAAACCAATGTGTCTGTGTACAGGATATTTTATAATTAAATTGATACAAAATATAATTAGACCTGCCCATAAAACTAGTTTCAATATTTTTCTGAAGTTTGTTTTTGTTGTTTTTTGCATCTGTATATCTCCTTCGTGTTTGTATTATAATTATACTATATTTTTGATGGAGGAATATCAAATGACATTCAAAATTTTTTTAAAAAGTATATACTATATATTAATAATTTAGTATTTAGGGGGGAATTATGAAAACCAAATTATCTAAGTGTGGGAATTCTCATGTGTTGCAAATTCCAGGGTCGATTATGGATGTTTTAAATTGGAAAGATAATGATATTTTGGATTTAAAAATTAAGGATAACAAACTAATAATCGAAAATTCGTCTGAAAATGAGATGAATATTGAAGATTTGTTTGAAGATTTTAATGGGCAATATGAAAAAGAAGATATTGATTGGGGAGAAATTGTAGGAAAAGAAGTATGGTAAGCTAACAATTCTAATAAATAAAATAATAGAAAAAAATCTTTTTATACCTTCGCCTCCTTTGTGTTTTATAGTATAATAATATCAAAGAGAGGGGCGTTATATATGAAAAAGAAAAAGTTTTCAATAGTTAAAATACTACTAATATGTCTTGTGGTATTTATAGCTGGAAAGTGGATTATTGCTGTTCCCGTTCAAAGACATTATGGATACAAAAAGTTGTACAAATACATGGAAGTTCAAGGGATAAAAAAAGATAACATAAAAGAAATAAAAGCAATAAAAGATTATATGAAAGGAAACCAAGTATACAGAGTGCAGATAAAAGATCCTGCGGATTATACTCTTGTTTATATTTATGACGATTACCCAAATCCTGGTAAAATTGAATTAAGTTCTATTGAGTTTCAGTCAAAAGATGATTTTAAGAGTCTGAGCTCTGAAGAAATGCAAAAATTTAAATATCCTCCTCTAGATGATGATTGGGAGACTAAAACAACAAGCCATAACTAATGTTATGGCTTGTTTATTATTTCTTATCAAAAAACTTTTGTAGTTCTTCTGGTGTAGTCCCCACTTTGTCGTCGATGTTCATTCTGTCGGTGATTTTTCCGTCTTTAACTCGAAATACTGCTGGGACTGTTTTGAGGTCGTTGTCGGTTCTGAATTTCTTCAAATCTTCTGGAGATTTCTTGATTCCAGCGACGCTATCTATGTAGTAGATTTCATATTTGGATACGAATGGTTTGAATATTTTTGAAAATTTTTGACAATCTGGGCAAGTTTTTCTTCCAAGATACACCGTGATTTCTTTTCCGGCGCTCACTTCATCAAGTTCTTCTACTTTGATTTCCTTGACGCCTTTGATGTTTTGTTCGTACTCTTCGATAGCCTTTTGTTTGTCTTCTTGTGTGGTTACGTTTTTGGATTCAACTCCTGTGGCTTTTTTTGTAGGCTCATCTTGTTTTTGGTTGCAACTTGCAAATAATACCAACATAAAGCTCACGCAAACGATTAATTTGAATTTGTTTTTCATATATTCCCTCCTGTTTTTATTTTATTTTATAATATTTACAGGTAATAATCAATCTGTATAATTGTAGACGGAAAAACCACCAACAATTGTTGGTGGCCGTTGTTTTAGTAATTCAATTTTTTTTGTTTTTTGCGTTGTTTTAAGATATTTCTAATGGTTATTATTACGCTAATACCCATCAATACTAATGCCAATAACCATCCGTATAAGCAGAAATTCACAAGCATTGTGTCATCTCCACCCATTCCATCGTGTAGCAAAGTTATTGTGAAGTTCATGCTCAGCATTGCAAATGATATTGCTATTTGAAATACACTTGTTACGATTCCTAGCAAATGATCGTCTTTGCGTTTTAATGATAAGTAGATACCGATAACGCTGAGGATTAGAAATACCGCTGTGACTACAGCATAATTTCTCGTAATTTCGTAAATTTCTTGTTCTGACATAATAATAGTTCCTTTCTTATTTGATAACTACATTATATCATTATTATTATTATTATACAAACAAACTAAATTATCTCTGTTTTTGTGATTTTTTCTTCTTGTAAAATGATTTTCTGAGTCTCAATATCACATAACTCACAAAAATCAACGTGTATATGATAACTCCAGAGAGGTGTGCTTTCCAATCATTTGAATAAAGCACCATTACATGCACATAAATTCCAATGAAAAAAGGATACGCCATTCTTTGAAGTTTCTTCCAATTTTTTGCGTTCATTTTTCTTCGAACTGATTTGAATGATGTCACAAAAAGTGGAATCAGCATCAACAATAAAAATATTGTTATTATTGATGCAATTAGTTCTCTTTTTGGCAAAGATGAAGGATTTGTGAATAGCACTGGGAAATAATGTACTCCAAATATTATGTTGTGGCTTATAACCAGCAAACTTCCTATGATAGACATTTCTCCACGAATGTTCATCAGTTTTTTCGTAAAATCATTGTGTTTTGTAACGGTCCCTAAGAACATTACTATCATGAATGTTGCCGTTGCAAATATTCCTCTGGCGAATATTTTCATGAAATAATCGTTGAACCAAGTTGGCAAATATCTGTAGTAATCCATGTTGTAATAACACACAACTAGTCCCGTCCACGCATACATTCCTACATAATATGCCCCCGGATGTTTTTTTATCGATTGGGCTGTTAATCTATAAAAAATTATAGTGAAAAGTATTCCTACTATTAAAGTCATCTAATCTCCTCCTTCAAGTTTTCCAAATTCTTTTGTTTTTCATCTTGTGTTTTAGTGTCGATATTCAAATCAGTTTTATCGTTGTTTTTTTCATTTTTTGGTTGAGATTTTTCTGACTTTTTATCAATAGAATTCTCGTCAGGTTCTTTTTCATTGTCTTTTTCTTCTACAACAGGTTTCTCGATTTTGATAAACACATAAGATTTTGATATTTCTTGTGTTTTTCTAAGTTTAAATATTATGTTAACTCTAAATTGTCCTACTTTTGTGTAATCAGGCTCTTTTTCAAGTGTTACTTCTACCGATCCATCTTGTGGAATGTTGGAGAATTTCTTTTTGAAATCTTCTATTGTAGGCCTTGTTCCGTTGACTATTATTGGTGACGCTCCATTTCTTTGCGGTGTGAATTTTTCTCCGTTATCTACATCGTCGTCATCTGATATTCCGTCACGGTCTTTGTCACGATACAACCAATATGTCAATGTTCTCACTAATATTTTGCCATTTTTTTCGGCTTTTAATTTTAGTGTTATTGTTTTAAATCCACTTCCATCTTCCGGCCATCCTTCTGTGCTTACTTGTGGTGTTCCTGTTATCGTCGTTCCGTCAAATGATAATCCTTGTGGCAATCCGTCTATTTGAGCTATTATCTTCGCATCTTTGTCCAAGCTTGTCACTGTCGCTGGTCTGATTGGTTTTCCTTCGATCCATTTTTGTCCGTTGGAATCCATCAAGCTAGTGTCAATTACTTTTTGATCAACAGGGATTTCTTCTTTTGATTCTTGTTCAGCTTTTTTGTCGACTGGTTTTTTCACTATTACCATTACATAGCTTTTTCCAACTTCTTTTGTCCCTTTGACTCTGAATAGCAGATTAACTCTTTGTGGAAGTTCACTTACTTTTGTATAATCAGGTTCTTTTTCAAGTGTTACTTCTACCGATCCATCTTGTGGGATGTTGGAGAATTTCGCTTTGTAATCTTCTAGGGTTGGTTTTGTACCGTTGACTATTATTGGCTGTGCTCCATTTCTTTGTGGTGTGAATTTTTCTCCGTTATCTACATCGTCGTCATCTGATATTCCGTCACGATCTTTGTCACGATACAACCAATATGTCAATGTTCTCACTAATATTTTGCCATTTTTTTCGGCTTTTAATTTTAGTGTTATTGTTTTAAATCCACTTCCATCTTCCGGCCATCCTTCTGTGCTTACTTGTGGTGTTCCTGTTATCGTCGTTCCGTCAAATGATAATCCTTGTGGCAATCCGTCTATTTGAGCTATTATCTTCGCATCTTTGTCCAAGCTTGTCACTGTCGCTGGTCTGATTGGTTTTCCTTCGATCCATTTTTGTCCGTTGGAATCCATCAAGCTTGTGTCGATTACTTTTTGATCCACTTCAATTTCTTCTTTTGTTTCTGATTCTTTCTCTTGTGGTTTTTCTTTTTCTTTGTCTTCGACAAGTTTCTTGTCCGATTCATTTCCCGACAATTTGAATGTTACAAATATTACGCTTGGCAAGTTCGGATTGTCTTTCGATACGAGATGATAGTTCGCTTGAGTGTTGTTGATTGCAGCGTTCGATGTTGTATATTCGTATCTTTTGTTGTTTTTCGATACTGCGCGAAGTTTTACTTTTGAAAATTCAAATGAGATTGGCGCATCAATTGTCTGTCTGTCTGCGATGTTGTTTGTGTTTTCAAAATCTTTTGATGCGTTTTCCAATCTATACCATTTGATTCCGTCAACGCTGTATTCCAATCCTACGATATAATCCTTGCTGTAGTTTCCGATTAGAATTCTGAACTCATCGTATGACAATGATTTTTCGTGAACAACTTTTGCTTTGATTACGTTCGTATCGGAATATTTTGACAAATCATCCGTAATTGCGTTGCCCTTGTCATCTGTAATTGAAATTCCATTTGCTTGGAAATCTGTCCAGCCGATTTTTTCGGATGAACCGTCTTTTTTGATTACAATAATCTTCATTTCAGAAAAATCTGCTGCATCGTTTTTGTTCACTTCAATTGTTTTGTTTTTAGGTGATATAATCTTGATTTCTTTGACGTCTGAATTGTTCTTGTAATCATTTGACGATTTTGCTGTCGCTTCTCTTGTCGATTGTGCGATTCCACTTGCGCTCACAGTCGCACCCGATATGCTGTCGAACATTTCTTTTGAATTGTATTTGTCTGACATGTACGCTTTTACAGCTCTTGAAAGTAGCGTCAAATCAGATTCTGTTTTAATGTTGTTTCCAGAAAGTCCATTCAAAAGCGTGCCGTATTCTTTTCCAAATAATTCTTCTACTTTTGATTTCGGGTCCTTGCTATTTCTAATTTGTTCGAAATATTCGCGGTATAATCCCATTTTCGCGAGATTTAATCGTCCTTCTTTACCTTTTAAGAACGACAAAACTTTCTCAGCTTTTTTTCTGAACGGCCCCATATCATCTCCATATTCCGAATCTTGACCTACTTTGATGTCGGATATTTCACCATTTTCAACTTTGATGTAGGTCTTGGTTTTCCTTGTGTTGATGTAACCAATGCCCCATCCGCTATACTCTCCATCTCTCAATGGATTGTCGTTGTAGTATTTTTTCAAAGCGTCGTCAATTTTTTGTAGTTCATTCTTGTCCGTTTCTGGCTTGTCCTTATCTGGTTTTTCTTTTTCCGGTTGTTTATTGTCTGGTTGTTCGTTGTTTTCTTTTTCTGGTTTTTCTGGTTTTTGATTAGATTCGTTTGGAGCGACTCCTGCTTTGGATAACGCGTTGTTGACTGCACCTATAATTCCTCTGCTTGAATATGTCGCTGTGGATACTGTGTCCACTGTTTTTCCTGGTTTTCCAAGAATTCTAGAAATAACAGCCATTGCTTTTGCAAAATACGGCGCATCATCACTGTGAGATATTATTTCCACACCAGAGATTAATCCGTTAGTTATTGTAACTTTAACTGTTATTGGTCCATTGAATCCTTGTGCGATTCCAGTAAATTGACCATCTTTTAGTTTTGCATCATTTATTTTGCCGCTGCTGTTTGTGTTATTATTTTCTGGTTTTTCTGGAATGTCTTGTGGTTTTTCTTCGTTTTTGTTACCCGAATTTCCTTGAGAATTTTCTTTAGAATTTCCTGCTGAATTTTCCTTGGATATATTTGGCGATACTCCTGCTTTTGACAATGCGTTGTTGACTGCATTTATAATTCCTCTACTTGAATATGTCGCTGTGGATACCGTGTCCACAGCTTTTCCAGGTTTTCCAATAATTTTCGAAATTACACGAGAAGCTCTTTGGAAATATGGATTATCATCGTGATGAGATAATATTTCTATTTTTGCAATTGAGCCTTCTTTTACTGTAACTCTTACTTTGATTGGCCCGTTGAAACCTTGTGCAACTCCTGTGAATTGACCGTCTTTTAGTTTTGCGTCATTTATTTTACTGCTGTTATTCGTTTTTGAATTATTTTCTGGGTTGTTTTGTGTTTTTTTGTTATTTTCTTTTTCTTGGTTTTTATTTCCAGAAGATTTTCCTTTAGAATTTTTTGATTTTTCCTTTGATATATTTGGCGCTACTCCTGCTTTTGACAATGCGTTGTTGACTGCATTTATAATTCCTCTGCTTGAGTATGTCGCTTGTGATACTGTATCCACTGCTTTCCCAGGTTTTCCAAGAATTTTCGAAATTACACGAGAAGCTCTTTGGAAATATGGATTATCATCGTGATGAGATAATATTTCTATTTTCGCAATGGATCCTTCTTTTACTGTAACTCTTACTTTGATTGGCCCGTTGAAACCTTGTGCGGTTCCTATGTACTGACCATCTTTTATTTGTTTGCTTCCTACGGAAATTTTTCCGACAAGATTTCTGATGCTTTTCTTGCCTGATTTTGCGTTTGGATTTACTTTTGAAATCTTCGCTTTTTCCTTGGAACCTGCTTGTGCCAACGCTTTGGATACTGCTTGTTTGATTGCGTTTGAAGATATCGTCGCTCCTGCAACAGAATCCACATTCACACTTCCTGTGCTTAAAATTCTGTCGATCACAGAAGATGCTCTGTTAAAATACGACGGCGTTTCGTTATTTGAAATCACATCAATATCAGTCAATTTGCCATTTTTTACAGTAACTCTTACCGATAATCTTCCGCCATAACCATTGGAACTTGCTTCGTACACTCCATCTTTTAGTCCTTTTGTGGCTACATTTGGTGTGTTATGTTTTTGTGTTTTTTGTGCTAGTTTTGGTGCTTCTTTTTTTGAACCAGCTTTATGTAGTCCATCTTCTACAGCATTTTTAATCGCTTCAGATGAAATCGTCGCTCCTGAAATCGAGTCCACATCGGTGTTTCCTTTTTCCAAAATCTGCGCAATAATTACAGATGCTTTTTCGTAATATTCAGGTGTTTCATTGTTTGTTACGACATTAATCGCCGACAACTCTCCATTTTTTATTTTAATTTTGACCTTGAAATCTCCACCGTATCCCTGGCTATTTCCTTCGTATTCTCCGTCTTTTAATCCCTCTACATTACTACCAGATGCTATTTGTGTTTTGTTGTTTGTAGCGTAATTTATCTTGTGTTTTTTATTATAAGAAACAATAGAAAACGCCATCGCAACTGTTACTAATGTAGCAAGAGTAAAAGATAAATATTTTTTTAATTTATCTCTATCCATATTTTTCCTTTCTATAAGAAATTTTTGCGCATGATATCATCATAAAACTTTTTCAAACCTCATGGATGGTTTTGATTATCAATATCGCTTTTTTTATTATAAAAAAATTTCTAAAAAAACACAACACTTTTTCTAAATAAATTTAATGTTGAATTATTTGATTTATTATTTTAACAAACAAAAACCACCAATAAAATTGGATAAATTCCAAAATTATTGGTGGCAATAATTGTCGTATTTTATTTTACAAACTAAACATATTATCGTAGTTGTTCATTTGAACCATTGCTAATCTGTAGATTGTTTCATTAACTGGTGCTTCAAGTCCAAGTTTTTTCGCTTGTCTTACGATTGCTCCATTCAAGAATTCTGCTTCAGTTTTTCTGTGTTTTTGTGTGTCTTGTGCTGCAGATGGTAGTATATCTCCGTATTCTTCGAATGCATCTGTGACGTATTTTCTGAAAAGTTTGTCGCCGTCGAAATTGTAGCCCAATTTGTCAGTAACGGCTATGAATTCATCTGAGATAGCTTTTAAAATTGCTACGGAATTTTCGTCAGTTCTAGTGTATTTTGTGGACAAATGCATTACTGCGCAAGGTAGGTTGTAGATTGCGTTGATGTATAATTTTCTCCACATAATTCTGTCTACATCTGGATTTAATTCTGTTTTGATGTCGTTCATGCTGAATGTTTTTTCGATTTCGTGGAACAATTTATCGTCGTGGTTTTCATTGATAGCGCCAAATATTACGTTGGTTTTGTCGCTGTCGTATCCTGCACTGATAACTCCTGGTTCTTCGATAGATGCAGAGATGAACATAATTCCTTGTGCGATGTTTTCTTCTTTGATGTACTTTTTCAATATATCTACGTTGCCGATACCATTTTGAAGTGTCATTACGACTGTTTTGTCGCCTACGATGTTCATATTTTCAGTCAAAATCTTTTCTGTGTCGTATCCTTTTACAAGAATTACAACGACATCTTGAACTTCCAAATTTTCTGAAGATGTGTTTGCAGATGTTACTTTTACTGTGCTTTCGCCGCCAGTTCTGTCGATAATTCTGATTCCATCTTTTCTAATTTTTTCCATGTGTGCTTCGTATGGATCTACTAAATTGACTTCGTTACCAGGAGATTCGATTGCTTTTGCAAGCATACAACCCATTGCTCCTGCCCCTAAAATTGTAATTTTCAATTTATCTCTCCCTTTCAAATTAATTCTCTTGGATATATTTTAACACAGCTTGGTTAAGTTTTGGGATCATTTGTTTTTTTCTTGAAAGAAGACCCTTTGCCAAGAATGAATTGTTGTCGATTTTAGTATCGAACGCCCCTGCTAATTGTTCTTGGAACATTCCAGAAACCAAAACTTCGCTTTCTTCTCTAAAGATATCTGTAAGAATTAGTACAAATGTAGCTTCTTTCTTGTCGTTTCTAATTTTGTTCATTTCTTCAAGTAAACTGTCTTTGATTTTGCCAAGATTATCCAAATCCATTGAGAAGATTTGTGCGACTCTGCAAGTGTATGATTCGATGTTGAATGTCTTCACATCAGTGTTTAACAAATCTGCTGGTGATTTTCCTTCTAAAGATGTTCCAGCTTTGAACATTTCCATCGCAAATTCTTCTGGGTTGATGTTGGCGATTTTTGCCATTCTATCCAAAATCATTCTATCTGTTTCAGTTGCAGTTGGTGATCTGAACAATAATGTATCGGAAATTATCGCTGAACACAACAATCCCGCAGTTTGTCTTGTAGGAACAATTCCTTTTTCCAAGAACATTTTGGAAAGAATTGTGCATGTTGATCCAACAGGTTCGTTTCTGAAATAAACTGGATTTTGTGTAGCGACATTCGCAACTCTGTGGTGGTCGATTATTTCTGTGATGTCGCAGCATTCCATATCATCAACCGATTGGTTTCTTTCGTTGTGATCCACCAAGATTAGCTTCTTCTTTTCTTCGTTGATAACGTGATATCTGGAAATATTTCCCACAACTTTGTTTTGATTGTCAACTACTGGATATGATCTGTATCTTGTCTTGGACATTGTGTTTTTAACATCTTCAACAGTGTCTGTCAATGTGAAATTAACAACATCGTCTCTTGTCATAACGTAGTTTACAGGCACAGATTGCGGTAGAAGACGTGCTGCCATGTATGTTTGAAATTCCGTAGAAATTACTATTATGTCCTTTTGTTTTGCTTTTTCTATCAATTCATCTGATAATTTGTTGCCACCAGTAAGTATAATCATGGACACATTTTTTTCTATCGCATCTATTTGTGAGTCTTCTCTGTTACCCAAAATCACGATGTCATCTTCTTCCAAATACTTCGCCATTTGTTTCGGATCCATCGCTCCTACGACCATTTTTCCGGATAACGCTCTGTCTTCTGCTGGAATATTCAAAACATTCGCACTCAAAACATCGATGATGTTTTCCACAGGAGTTTCTGAATGGTGAAGGATTTGATCGTCCCACACTTCCATGTAACATTTTGTGATGTCGGAAATTGACACAACCCCAAGAAGTCTTTCTTCGATGTCGATTACTGGCAAACTAGCGACCTTTTTTTCTTGCATAATATTAGTCGCTTTGTAAAGGCTCGCGTTTTGTGACACGCATGTTGCCACATCAATGCTCAAATCTTTGACTTGTGGCTTCATTGAGTCCTTGAATGTCGGTGCATCCACTCCAAAATAATCCAACACGAATTGAGTTTCCCTATTGACATCGCCAAGTCTTATCGCTTCGACGTTCTCTTCTCCAGTTCTTTTCTTCAATTCTTGATAAGATAACGCCGCACAGATAGAATCTGTATCAGGGTTTTTGTGACCAGTTATATATATTTTATCCATATTTTCTCCTTCATAAAAATCAACCAAACATTATTTTTCTGCCGATTGGCTGTTTAATTTTATTTTCCTAACCTTTATGATTATATACCAATCTTTTGATAATTTAAACACTTATTGTAAAAAATTTTGTATTTGAGATATAATGATTTAAAGGAGTGACATAAATGGATAAACTTTTAATCGTAGTAGACTTTCAAAATGATTTCGTAGATGGAGCTTTGGGATTCGACGATGCAAACAAACTTGAAGACAAAATCTGTGACAGAATCAAAAAAGCAAGAGAAGACAATGAACAAATCATCTTCA
The DNA here is from genome assembly GCF_009678325.1 of Finegoldia sp. BIOML-A1. NCBI lineage: Bacteria > Bacillati > Bacillota > Tissierellia > Tissierellales > Peptoniphilaceae > Finegoldia > Finegoldia sp. BIOML-A1. Next base: position 71,418 of record NZ_WKZF01000005.1, on the reverse strand, counting down.
CATTCGATACTCACGAAGAAAATTATTTGAACACACAAGAAGGCAAATTTCTTCCAGTAGAACACTGTATCAAAGGAAGTAACGGACACAAATTGTACGGAAAAGTTGCAGAATTAGTAGAAAAAGACGACATATTAATCGAAAAACCAACATTTGGTAGCATTGAACTTTGTGATTACTTAAAAGAACACCAATTCTCAGAAATAGAATTGTGTGGACTTGTATCCAACATCTGCATACTTTCCAACGCAATACTAGCCAAAACATTCAACCCAGAAGCAACAGTAATAGTCGACAAAAACTTGACTGATAGCTTCGATGAAAAACTAAACAAAGAAACATTCGACATACTCAAAGGAGTACAAGTAGTGGTAAAATAAAATAGCAGCCACGGCTGCTATTTTTGTTTTCTATTTTATATTGTCAATATCATACAATAACCTTTATTGGCATTTTTATCATACAAATATAATTTTTTTGTTCCATCTTTTTCAATATACTTATAAAGTATATGCTTCGAATTTTTTAATTTCTCAATATCTGCTTTTAATTCTTGTATTTGATTGTTTTTTTCTTGTTCAGATACCATCATAGTCTCAAAATGATTATCAAAAATCTGATCGAGTTCGTCATTCTTTTGCCTAAAATCTTTGAGATTATCCCGACTCTTTAATGAAAAAGAATAGATATCAAATCTATCATTTCCGAAACCCCTATCGCTTTCAAATCTTATTGTATAATCTTCAATTGATGAACTCATTTCAGATAAATCATTAATATTCTTATTCGATCTTGCAACATATACTATAGATAACACTACAGAGATAAAAGCAAGCATTAACATTAAAATTATTTTTCTTGTTTTCATAGTAGATTTTAATTATATACTTAACTGCTAATTGTCTATTTTACATTGTCATCTGAATAACCGATTGATATGTTTTCATTGAGGACGTATTCTTTGGCTGCTTTGTAGTCTTGGTTTTTGTTGAATTCCAATAGCTTATCTTCGTGTTGTTTGGTTACGTCTTTGCCATCTTGAGTCAATACCAAATGTTCTTCGTCCTTGGCAAACTTTTCTAATGTAGCTTTAATTAAAGTATCGTCTTCTTTTTCCGGATTTTTCTTAACGTATCTTTCAATTATTCTATGAGTGTCAGCATCGTCAGCCTTTGTCATGTTAGTTAGAAAATACGCATTGCACACAAGTGATATTGCAAAAAGTATTGCCACAATTGTAAATTTCTTATCATTTTTCATGATACTCCTCCTTTTCGTGAAAACCTTTTTATTAATCCTACTCAACATTTATGTTGGTAACTTAATTATATCATTTTTTTTTTTTTGAAAAATCAACAATAAAACCAAACTTTGACATTTTGTAACTATAAATCATTACCCGATGTACATCGTTATCATACACTTCTTCTTTTACAATTTATTGTATTCTTTTGTTAAGTTATCTCTCAACATTTCAATATTTTCCAAATATTCATACGTTGAATCGTACACTTGATTAATTTCTTTTCTGATTCTCCAATCTGTAAATGGGTTGTCGAACACAATGTCTAGCATAAAATCTTTCATTGAATACAAATCACCGAAGTCTTCCAATTCCACGTGAATGTCCGACAATTCTTTTTGCAATCTTAGTGAAAGATTTTCGATTAAGTGAAGTTTGCTTTGAGCTTTTTCCATTTTGCTTCTCTTGAAAAAACCAATCATACCATCGCCAAATATAAAATCTGCCATAGCCCAGTTTTTCGCCGATTTCAAATCGTTAAGTACATCTTCAAGTTTTATTATTAAATCATCACACACATCAATTGCTTCTTTTATTTCTTGTTTTTGCATAGTCTACTCTCCTTCTTATACAATATTTACCACAAATATCGTCAATTTATTCACCATTTGACATATTGTAATAATTGGAGGTTACTTATTGTTTACCTCATGAATAGTCCCGCCTGTTTTTTCCATTTGTTCTATAGATTTTTTTAATCTTTCAATGTTTTCAGCACTGTAAAATGGATCTTTTTCTGTAGATATTTCAAAAGGAATTTTTCTTTGTCTTACAACTGTTCTTGCGAAAATATTAAAAGCCGTTGACATGCTCATTCCGACTTCTGAACAAAATGAATCGAATTGCTTTTTTAGATTTTCATCCATTCTTATATTAATATTTGTTTGTGCCATAATACCAGCTCCTTTCAACATTATTTTATCACAAACAACATACAAATAACATACATTTTAAATATTTTCACTCAAAAAAACCACCAGATTTTACAACCTAGTGGACCATATTATACCATTAATTTTTTATCTCCATTGTACACTTCGTCTATTATCGCTGATCCTATGCACACTTCGCCGTCGTAGAACACTGCTGCTTGTCCTGGTGTTACGGCTTTTGTGTCGTCATAAGTGACTTCCACATGCGTGTCGTCTATGAATTTGACGTGCGCTCGGATGTCTTTTTGTCTGTATCTGAATTTCGCTGTGCAATCAAACTCGTTTCTGTCCAAATGATTAAGCGATGTTTCAAATTGGCTGGCGTATAATTTGTTGGAGTACAATAGCGGATTGTCTTCTCCTTGGCATACGATTAATTCATTTGTCTCCAAATTTTTACCACACACAAACCACGCTGCACCGTCACCACCAATTCCAAGCCCTCTTCGTTGACCGATTGTGTGATACATGAGTCCGTTGTGTTTGCCCATTATATTTCCATCGACATCAACGATGTTTCCTTGTTTTGCTGGTAAATAATGCGACAAAAATTCATTGAAGTTTCTCTCTCCGATGAAACAAATTCCCGTAGAATCTTTCTTGTCAGCCGTAGCTAAGTTATATTTCTTCGCTATCTCACGCACTTCTTTTTTTTGAAGTTCTCCAACTGGAAACATTACATTTTTGATTTGGTCTTGCGTAAGTTGGCTTAGAAAATACGTCTGATCCTTGTTATTATCAAGCCCACGAAGTAGCTTCACTCCGTCATCTCCTCGTTCAATTCTCGCATAGTGACCCGTCGCCACATAATCTGCGCCTAATTTCATCGCAAAATCCAAGAACGCTTTGAATTTGATTTCCTTGTTGCACATTATGTCGGGATTGGGAGTTCTGCCCTTTTTGTATTCGTCCAAGAAATAAGTGAACACTCTGTCGTAGTATTCCTTCTCGAAATTAATCGAATAATAATCTATGCCGATTTCATTCGCAACAGCGACCGCATCCTTGTAATCTTCTTCTGCCGTACAGACGCCATCATCATCTGTCTCGTCCCAATTTTTCATGAAAATTCCCACGACATCATAGCCTTGTTGTTTCAACAAAAGTGCTGCCACTGACGAATCCACGCCTCCACTTATTCCTACTACTACTTTTATTTTCGAATTATCCATTGTATTTTCCTTTTTCGTACAAATCATTTAACACATTTACTGCTTTCAATATTTCTTCTTCTGTATTTTTAAAACCAAAGCTAAACCTCACCGAATGTTCTGCCCTTTGTCCGTCGTACATATTTTCAATCACATGTGAATTCGTGATGCTACCTGCAGAACAAGCAGATCCTGCCGACACGCACACCCCATGCATATCCAAATAAGTCAACAAGAAATCATTCTTCTCAAACGGAATGTACAAGTTCAAAATGTGAGATGCAGAATTGTCCACATTACCATTAATTTCGTATTTGAATTTGATGTTTTCAATGAAAATCTTCTTCAAATTTGCAATATACTCACATTCTTCGACAGATTTCATCAGAGATTTCTCCAAAGTAAATGCCCCCATCACAAAAGAAGTGCCACCTCTTCTGTAATTTTCTTGCTCACCTGCATAAATCAGATTATCCAAATCCTTCCTTATATACAACACCCCGAATCCGTTGAGTCCTCCTAGTTTGTGTCCTGAAAAAGACAACGAATCGCAGTGCAAATCCTCAACATCGACATCCACGTGACCCACCGATTGAGTCGCATCGATATGATACCAAATCTCCGTATCCTTCAAATATTCGCCAAGTTTTTTCACAGGTTGAATAACTCCCGTTTCATTGTTTACATGTTGAAGAATAATTAGCTTTGTATTAGGTGTGATATTTCGTATAATTTCATCGCAATCAACCACACCGTTTTGTTGTGCATCTATCAAAATTACATTAGATTTGTTGTGATCTAGTGGATTCAAAATAGATGGATGCTCTATTTGTGATGTGATAATATCGTAATTTTCATCAGAAAAATTATTGATAATATAATTGTTGGATTCACTCGCACCGCTTGTGAACACAATCCTATCATCAGAAGTATTCAAAAACTTCGCAATCTCGTGACGGGAATTCTCCAAAGTCTTCTTCGCAAGTCTTCCCATTTTGTGAATACTATCCGCATTCGCATCAAAATCCATCATATTATTCATAATATATTCAATAAGCTCCAACCTTTTCAAAGATGTCGCCGCATAATCCAAATAAATCATAATCTAACCTCTCTTACATGCTATTATACTATAGTTTTTCAACAAAAAAATCAACATATGATTACAATAAACAAAAAACCTCAATGCGAATTTACACATCGAGGTTTGTAGATAATTTCAAATTTATTCTTTTAAATCTTCGTAATTCAAATGTCTTAGTTCTCGTTTCTTCTTGAAATCTTTCAAGAAAACAAACATCAAAACCATACACACAAGCATCACAATTCCAAAAATCGAAGAAAAACTTTGCACCACAGCCTCATTCGAAGAAATAACCACGCTGAAAGTGTTGTTAATCATGTGAAGAAGAATGGATGCGTAAATGCTTTCTGTGTAATAATACACCGCACAAATCACAATCCCTCCGATTAATGCATAAGCTCCTTGGAACAAATTAAAATGGAACACTCCGAACACAATCCCATTCAGAATAATCGCCCATTTATAAGGAAGAAGTCGTTCATTTTCTGTAAATAAAGTCCCACGCAACATCAACTCCTCTGAAATCGGAGCGAAAATCGTAATAGCAAGAACCGACAACATCATATTGCCCTTCATCAATTCTTCAGATGCCTTGTTGTAAACTTCAAGGCTGGACACGATTTGTGGGAAAAATTTGCCCAAATACATCATCAAAGCAACAGTAATATTGATAAGACCCATAAGTCCAATTCCCACCACGAAAAGCTTCACGATTTCAGAAAAAGTAATCTTTCTTGTCTTCAAGTAATCTCTGTTGTATTTCGTTTGAAAAATCTTCGTTCTAAATTTAATGATTAAAAGGAAAATAATCACTCTCAGGATTTGTCCACATAGAAGAAAAGCCGCCCCGTTTTTCGCATAAAAATCTTGGAAATTACCATCAAATCCTACAAATTGGGCAACAATTCCTCCAATCACTCCAACAATAAGTTCTGGAATTACGAACAAAAGCAAAAGGATAACCCCTTGTAAAATCGCAATCAAAAGATTAGAAAATTTTAGTTTTTTTGTATTCTCCATAAAAACCTCCAGTTGATTATATATACCCAAGTTTTCTTGCAATTAAAAATCAAGCACTAGGCTTGATTTAAAATTATTCTTCATTTTTGTGAAACTTTCCATCTTCCAATTCATATTCCACAAAATCTTGTTTTTTCAAATTATCTGTCAAATACTTGTCGTGACTCACAACTACGATAGTTTTTGATTTTCTTCTCAAAACTTCGATATATTCTATCAGCTTGTCCTTCATTCTAAGATTAAGTGTGTTCGAGGGCTCATCCATTAGAATAACAGACGGCTCATTCACCAAAGCTCTTGCAATGGTCACTTTTTGTCTTTCCCCACCTGATAGAAATTTTACTTTTTTGTTCAAAATATCCGTTATTTCAAATTCTTCGCTAATCTCTTGAATTCTTTGTTTTCTGTCAGCTCTCTTGTATTTCGATGAGTAAATTAATGGTATGAGAATATTATCGTAGGTAGTCTCTGATTCTATCAAATTGTATTCCTGAAAAATAAACCCAAACACTTCATTCCTGTATTTAGACATATCTTTTTCGGTAAAATCTCCAACTGATTTGGAATCCAGAATATAATCTCCTGAATATTTCCTATCCAACAAACCCACAATCTTCAAAAAAGTAGTCTTCCCTGCTCCGTTTTCTCCTGAAATAATGATATTGTCCCCATCGTTTATATTCATTTCAGCATTATCCAATACAAGAAGTTCTTCCTCGTTTGTGCTGAATTTTTTGGTCAAATTTTTTATTTCTATCATAATCAATCACCTATCAAATCAATCAGATCGCTTCTTTTCAAAATCAAATACATAACTATTTCTAATATCAATATACATAAAATCATGTAAATAAACGCCACTACCGAAAAAATATTAATTGCAAATCCATTTAATACGAAAATTAAACAGAATGTTGCAACATTTACTAAAACTACGAAAACGGAGTTTCGTGCCATAATATCCTTGGTTCTAGCTCCTGATAAAATGTGTATTTTGTATTCTTTTTGTAAGCTTTTTAGCATATATTTGAAGAAAATCACAAAACTCAATATAGTTATACCCATCGTAATCAGACAATACGGAACAATGTATTTGAGGATGAATGTATTTTCATCGTCGTCGTGTTTTTTATTTGTATTATTAATGACCATTAGCTTGTTGTCGTCGAAAATCTTCTCAAATTGTCTGTCAATGCCTTTATTTATCTCATCTTCTGAAAACTTTGCATTCTCAATTAAACCAAGTACTTCTCCATCTTGAAACTTGTAGCCACTAACATTTTTATATTTATCAGATTTTATTTCCAATAATACTCTTTTATCATAATCAATATAGCTTTTGATTTCTTGATTCATCATATCATAGTCCATCGCATCATGAGTAACCACTTCAAATTCCGCCTCATTCTTCAAGTCAGTCACATTTTTATTATCAACTAACCAAAAAACTCTGCTACTAGTGTTTTTGTTGAGTTTTCCATACAACACAAATATCCCTGTATCACAATTTCTACAAAGTGATGAATTCGTAGTATAAGTGTGCCCGTTTTTCAAAAATATATCGTCCAGTTTTTTTCCATAAGTATTCGAATAATCGTATCCCTTGTCATCAGTTGTCTCTAATACAACAGCGCTATAAGCCTGTTCACTTAATTGAAACTCTGCGAAGGTATTTCTCAAATAAGCATCTGTTGCAGATTCCACGATTGTTCCCAATGAGAAAATTAAAAGCACCATCAAACAAAACACAACTTTATTTCTGAAAACATCCATTAGCCCTAGTTTAATATTATCTTTTATCATACAAGACCTCTTTTTCAAACTCATCGTAGCTGATTTTAGCTCTTAAAGCACTCAAAATCACAGTCAATATTATTAGAATAATCTGCAATTGCAATATAAGATAAATCGTGATTTTGTTTTCATTAATAATTGCAAGATATCCATACGTCAATGCTGTTGATATTGCACATGTTATAAAACTATACTCCAAGGCTTTTTCAAGGAACATCTTCATGATGTCTTTTCGTTTTGCACCAAAATTTGCACTTACAATTACGAATTTCTTGTATTTGTTCAAAAACATCCACAATGCAATTGCATACATTGCCAATGCCATGACCGTACTATTAGTAATAAACTGAGCATACACCTTGTATTCTGGATATGATTTTATTAAATCCCTTAGAGTAAGCTTGTCGTACATTTTAATTTCTTTTCTCTTGTATCCGATTTTTTTAAGAGATTCTGCAATCGCTTTCAATGACTTATCATCACTAGAATCTATGTAAAGTGTTGAAATGTTTTCTGGTTTAATTGTGAATAGATTTCTCACTACATCGACTTTTCCATCATTAGCAATGTCAGATTGAACATCAAACATATTAATTATCTCAGTATGATAATTATTTTCTACTTCTTTTTTATCGTAATCCGATATTTTCCCTTCTACAAAATCAATCACTGGATATATCAAAATAGACACATTATTTTTGTTTTTGTAATCTTCTTTTGAAAAATACCTAGATGTAGCTGGATCAATTATTTTTGAAGAACCCATATAGTATTTCATCACTGGATCATATATTGCAACATCTTTGGAGTTTTTTATTTCAGCTACAACTGATATGTTTTCATTCATATTAAGAAAGTCAAGGCTATGATTATTATTGTTTGATTCAAAAGCTATAAGTTTGTCACTCATAAAATAAGGAGAAGGTTTTCTGTTGTTCCCATATAAATAATTAAATCCAAATATCAGTGTCGAACTAGTCAGAAATATCAATAGGATTATTATTTTATTGTCTTTTAGTCTCATATCCCCCTCCTTTTGATTTTGCATATCGTTTTCTTAACCCAATTATATATCTTGTTATTGTATTTGTAAATCATTTTAACTTATCAATTTAAAGCAATAAAAAAATCAAGCACAAGGCTTGATTGATTTAAGCTTTTGATACGGCTTGATTTGCCATTTTGATTTCTGAATTTGGAAGTTCTACTTCGAATTGTCCTATCAAAAATGATGATATTACAGTTGTCAAAAGTGAGAACATAATTCTGTCGACTGGAATATAGATAAGTGACAGTGCCAACACTGTTATATCTGAGAACAAATACGCTAATGATATTTTAAGTCCCGATTTTGTGGATATCGTCATTGCCAAGGCGTCATCGCCACCTGCTGCTCCACCTTCACTTACTACAAGTCCGCATCCCAATCCGATGCAAATTCCTCCGACAATACTTGCTAACAATGGCATATCGTACATACTTGGTAACACTGGCCCTATAATATTGAAAAATTTCGCAAATACGGCAAATGATATTGTGGCTACGAAAGCTTTCTTCACAAAATCAAATCCCATTATTGAAAATCCAAGAACGTAGCAGCTCACATCCAATATTACTGATGTTATTGATTGGTCAAATCCGAAGATTTTGTTCAAGAACAACATCATTCCAAGCACTCCGCCCTCAGTTACGCCTGATTGTTTATGTACGTTCACTACTGCGAACGCCATTATTGCACATCCTAGGATTATTTTAAGTAATCCTTTTTTAGTTAATCCGAAAAATTTTAGCATTCTACTAAGCATTTTATCTTCCCCCGTTTAGAAATTAGGAAGTTAAAGTTGACCACGAAAAAAAGACTGCGGTTCAAGTTTAACTTGCCTTTGCAATCTCTGGTTTTGATGCTTTTTTGTTTGCTGATTTTTTCTTGTAAAAACTCTGAACCTTATTGTTCTTTTTAGCCTATAAGAGTATCACATCAGATCCTTTCCAGGCTCTTTATCGAGCAATAGTCATCAGATAAAAACTACCAAATAATTGTATTTGGTACCCATAGATAAATAATTACAACGAAATTATATACTATTTTTAGCTAATTGTCAATGTTTTTGGTAAAATATTGGAAAATTGTGTGTAAAATTTTGGTATGATATGTGTGTTGTTTACACTTTCGCTTTAATATTTGAAATTTAAAGCGAGAATGATTTTTCTGAAAAACAAAAAAACCCCAAAAGTCACAAAACTTTTGAGGCTTGATTGTCTAATCTTAATAAGTTTCTTTGAAGATTTCGAAGAATCCTTGTGGATGATCACATGCTGGGCATTTCTTTGGTGCTGTTTTACCTTCGTGAATGTAGCCACAGTTGTTGCATTTCCATAAATAAACTTCTTCTCTTTCGAATACTTTTTCTTTTTCGATGTTTTCTAATAATTTTCTGTATCTTTTTTCGTGAGCTTCTTCAACTTCTCCGATTTCAGTGAATACACGTGCGATTTCCTTGAAGCCTTCTTCTTCAGCGATTTTGGAGAATTCTGGATACATTTCAGAATTTTCGAAGTGTTCTCCTTCTGCTGCTGATTTAAGGTTACTCTTAGTGTCTCCTAAGTGAACTGGGAATCCTGCTTCGATTTCTATTTCAGCGTCTTGTAAATCTTCACTCAAAAACTTCATGAATCTTTTTGCGTGAGCCATTTCGTTTCTTGCTGTTTCTTCAAAAATCATAGAAATTTGAACGTATCCTTCTTTTTTTGCTGTTTTAGCAAAATATGTATAACGCATATTTGCTTGACTTTCCCCTGCAAATGCTGCCATTAAATTAGTAGCTGTTTTTGTACCTTTTAAGCTTGCCATAATATTTCCCCCTTGTAAATTTGAATGAATTTAACAATTCATTTCTAATATAACTATACCACAAACCAAGAATTTTATCACATTACATGTCAGATTTGTTCAAGTTCAAATCGTTAATAATTCCCTTTGTTCCAACTTTTATAACCGTTGGAGAGCCTTCTTCGATTATTTCTTCCTTTTTAATTGTCGGTTGTCCGTTGATATCTTCGTAGTACAATTTTTTAATAGTAGGTGTTCCCTTTTTTATCACGATTTCTTCACCTTGACGCATATTATTATCGTAAATTTTTTCAATCTTAGGATTTTCTTCTACAATTGCCACGTCTTCTCCGTATTTTTTCACACTAATCACCTCTTTTATTATTATACCTTAGATTTCATTTATTTATTCAGCTTATAAGTAGTGTGTTATTTATTAGATTTTACAATAAATGAACACTTAAAACTATGATAAAATATAGCTATAGTATTAATGAATGAAACGAAAATAATTAAACTATTCAAAGAAGGGATGATTTTTATGAGAAAATTCAAAATTTTGGCATTATTATTAATGGCGAGTTTGATGTTCGCAGGATGTTCTAAGGAAGATAATAAACAAACTTCTTCTACAGAACAAAAAACAGAAGAAAAAACTGAAGAAAAGAAAGAAGAAAAGACTGAGGAAAAAACTGAAGAAAAGAAAGAAGAAGCACAAGAACCTACAGCTGATAATCCTATGATTGTCGACGAAGCTAACAAACAAATCAAAGTTTATGCTGAAGTTAACGATAAGTTCAAAAACGAAAGCACAATGCATGCTATCGTAGCAAAATCAGGTAAAAATAACGAACAATCAATGTTTGTTTCTTATGCTAACCAAAATGATTTGTACGATGCATTAGAAAAAATCGGTGCAAAACCAGGTAACAATGTTACAATGGACAACATGGGAAAAGAAGCCGTTAAAGGTGATAAGATTGATCTTACATTTAAATTCCAAGGATCAGATAATGAACAAGGAATTAACGATGTCATTAAAGATTCTTCAGGAAAAGAAATAGACATCAGATTTGGTGGTAACCAAAAACCAGCAAAAGATATGAACACAGGTTGTATGACATGTTTGCAAAGTTGTCCTTTGGGAATAACTTCAAACGCATCACAATTAATTGGCGCTGACGAAAAAGACGGAGTTAAATATACTTTGGCTGATTCAGTTCCAGCTGATAAAACACCTGTTGTTATCACTTATAAATTAGCTAACTAACCATTTCATTTAAAATTCTCTATTTAAAAAGGTAGGCTTTTATTAGCTTACCTTTTTAATTTTTGTATGTATTTGCATTCAAAAAACGCCCACAGTTGTGAGCGCTTGTGTTATAAGAAAACAATGTTTGTAGTTTCTATCCAATTTATCACTATGTTGTAAATGAAAAGTCTAACAAATCTCAATCCAATGTACAAAGACATGAATGTGATGATGACGTAAGGTATTTTCTCAAATTTGAAGTTTTTGATGTTAAGTCCCAAGAAAAACAACAATATAACGAAGGCTTCTGCAATAACAATGTAAACTCCCAGTGGATAAAGTGCCATTGACATTGCTGCTTGAAACATAACTAATAGCAATATGCTGTAGTTTTCGTCTTCTCGCCAATCATCTTTTACGAAAAACTTGTTAGCTACTCTGTAAATTATTTTGAATTTAAGAATAGCAAACGCAAATATAAACACGCATCTTATCGCAAAATAAATGTATCCTACGAGAAAGTTTCTCCTGATAAATGCAATTGTGTCAAAGCTTGAATAATATTCCAAAATAGCTGTGATGATAAAAGCTAATAATCCCATTTTAAACAAGCCGTGTTTTTTATTTTTGAATCGATTTTTCGGAAGTTCCAGTGTTTCTCCCATAAACTCGAAAATCTCGTATACATTATCGTAAAGCTCAGATTGTTTGCTATTCATTTCACCTATTTTTTTAAATTTATTCATAAGCAAACCCTCCCCTTTTCGCTTATCATATATATATTATACATCATTTCAAAGTAGAGTTTCAATCATTCCATCGATTATTTGTAATAACTACCCGCAAACTCGTATTTTTTACTCGTGTATTTTGTTTTATCTTCTGTAAATTTTATGTCGACCTCTTTCGTTGATAAATATTCTCCATTTACTTTATAACTATCTGCGTTGAAATTTTTGAGTATCAATATCCCATTAACCGTAATTTCAGGAGTTTTTTGGATTTTTTCATTTTCTACATAATACACGTTAGCCTTATCGATGAACACTCCATCTATTGTAACATCGTTAAGTATCGTGATATCATCTGAATCAATTACAATGTTTTTCTCTTTTGTGGAAAATTGTACTAATTTAGTCAGAAATTCATCATCTATTTCTATTTTTTTATCTCCGTCATTTTCTTCATAGTCATTTCCCTTTTCATCTTCCGAAACTTCTTCGTTGTTTTGATTTGTTTTTTCGGCTACGAATTCATTGTATTTTTCATCAGCGACCTTTTTGTCCACAAAATACGTTTCATCATTCAATGAAAATATTAAACAATCTTTTATTCCGATGCTTTTCTTTCCTTCAATGATTTCCGGCAACAGTTCATCGATTTTTTCTTCTGATATAATTCTTTTTTCAAAAGGATTTTTCCTATTATACACCATTCTAGTCGTTACTCTGGAACCGTTAGCTTCTGAAAAATCACTGGTGTTTTCTTCAAATCTATCTCTTGGATACTCACTTGTAAACGAAAAAACTTTAGTATCTCCTTCTTTTTCTGTAAAAAAGTTGACATTTGTTGGCTTACTGAATTCTGGGATATCTGCAGTCTGAATATCAAATGTGCCCTTATCAGAATTTTCACTCAATTTTTTATCAAAAAGCTTTCTCTGATTAATTATTTTGACTTTTGAATAAGCAATCGCCTTGGCTTGAATGTAGTCGTATTTGTAAGCGTTGACAGTTCTGATATTTTTAACTTGGACAAGCACAAACACAATTACAATCATCAGCACGAATATCATGTAAAGAGCATAAATTGTGATGTAGGCTTTGGATTTTCGTTTCATTTTACCTTATCTCCGATGTAGACTACAAGTTTCTTCCCATTTTCTTTTAAATAAATGTAGTTGTCGTCATGACTAAATGTGAAATCATCACCGTTGTCCTTGAGTTTATTCTGAGTTATCCTACCGTTGGGCCCGTGTTCTTTTAAATCATCAAAACTACTAGGATCTGTAAAAGCGTATCGTATGATTTTGCCATTTTCTTTCGTAAAATACACATAGTTTTGCTTATCATTAATATATTTTACTAGGACAAATCCCATTGATTGGTCGAAATGAGTCCAATTAGGCTTTTCTGTAATTACAGACCTCGACCTTTCGATTTCGTTTTTTATGTAATATGAGCAATGGTCGACATCGTCCACGTTGTTTTTCAGAGTAAAACTCGACTGCATAATTTTAAAATTAGTCTTAAACGATAGGAAAATCACACCCAACACTACGGAGAATATGAACAAACTCACCATAACTTCAAGCAACGTAAATCCCCTACTTTTCTTTGTAAAATGACACATCTTTCGCAATATCTCCATTAGTTACACTGACATTTACCTTAACCAAATCTCCCACATCATCTTTTGTTACAACGACTTTTGAATTCTCATCAACAATTGAATCATCCACATCATCGTGCGCTTTCAAATATTCCACAGAATTGTCCAAATCACGTAGCACAACATTTTCAGTGTAGGATTTATCCTGCATCGTAATCACATTTTTAAGCTGTGAATAGTACACTACGACACAAAGACTCACCAAAAACAACGCAAACAAAACCTCAAGCAGTGTAAATCCCTTATTTTTTCGTCTCATCCACATCCACTCTCCCTGTCGCTATGTAACAATTTATCCTGTATGTTTTGTTTTTGGTTTCGTAATAAATAGTCGGAAAATGTGTTGCTGCAGATGACTTGGATATATTTGCACCGATATTTCCAAGGTCGAACGTACTTTCCCCGTCTTTATTTAAGTAAAGTTTGCCGTTTTTCAATTCTCTTTTTGCTATAAATTCACCTTTGTTAGAATCGTAAAAACCATAGTAATCCTCACTAAATCTAAATCCGATACTTCTTCCTGAATTCATCGCAACACTTCTGGCACTTTTCAAATCGCTAACAAGCGTATTAATCTCTTTTCTACTTGCAACATCAGTTTTGAAGTCGTATTTAAAAACGCAAGTCATAATCACAACAGAAATAATGAATAGACTCACCATCACCTCTATTAAACTGAATGCCTTAGCTTTCATTTTTAATTTAGAAAACATTTCCCATCACCACATACAATAAAAAAGAAGACCAAATCACAGGAATGAATGCAATCTCCTCATTCTCTTCTTTTCTTATAATATAAATCAAAGCCCTGATTCCACTAATAATTCCCAGATAAAACACAAAACTCACCAAATCTGTGAGGCTTTTGCTCATGCCAAGTCCTAGAATAATCAAACAATCCACATTACCCATAAACTTTTCCTTAGTGAAAAAATTAATCATCAAAATAACCAATAATAGCAGAAAACTCGTCAGAAAAAATTTAGAAAACACAGAAACAATAATGCTACAAATTATGAAAAACAAAACATTAATCCAGTACACCTCATTAGTTTTGAAATCATCAACCATCATGTCGCTACAGCCAAGTAATAAAGCAAAGTCGTAGATTGATGTTGTATTCGTAATGCGCAAAATCGCATACAAAAATACCGAAATCAACACAAACACTCCAACGTTTTTGATGGACAATCTCTTCAAGTAGACATCCATCAAACACTTAGCCATCAACATCAAAACTATTATGGTTTCCATATTTTCCTCCATAATAATATTATATTATATTTTTAGCTAAAATAAACATTTTATTGTAAAGTATTGGTTAATTTCGGTCATTAAAGCTAGTCAATTATTTAAAAATTACCACAGAAAAATTCCATGGTAATTCATTTATTATTTTAAATTAATTTTAAGAGTGCCTATTTCTCCAGTTGAACCTGTAAATTTCAAAGTTATATAATCTTCATTATTTTTCAATAAAAAATATAAACTTCCTTCAATTTTAGAACCTTTTTTTACTTTAATCTCACCAGATTCAGAATTCTTTAAATCAGATGATTGATAATAATCTAATGGTATTTGAGTTTTCTCATTTTCTTGAAATGCCTCTATTTGTTGATCAAATACTAAGTCTTGAGCAGAGACTGGATCATCTGCACTAACATTCTCGAATTCATAATCATTTTTTATTAAATTCTCATTAGTATATTGTTCTTTCATTATTTTGCTATCATTTATTTTAAAATTTACAGTTCTAAAATGGACTACATTATTTTCTTTATCAAAATAATTTATCTTATCATTACCACTATTTTCACTATTAGTACTAATTTCAGCACTTTCAGTTTGATCGGTTTTCGCAGTTATTTCTTTTGGTTCTTTGTTAGAACAAGATGCAAGCATTAAAGATGCTAATAAGAACAAAGCTAGTTTTTTATTCATTTTTCTCTCCAATATATTTTATTAGTATGTAAAATACCTCTTATCTTATATAGTACAACAAATTATTGATGTTTATCAACTGTTAATTTTTAAATTAAATTTAATATAAATTTTTCTATAATATGTTAATTAGTCAATCATTTTTCGTAAATAATCGCTGTTTATTACGCAAACTTGAATATCTTTGTTATTTGATAATGCACAACATATATGTTCATTTTCTATATTGTCTTTTGTTACGCGTATATATTCCATGAATTTTCACCCCATTTTTATTTTATTATATACCATTTTGAAGGTTATATATTCTTTGTTGTGTATGTATAATTTATCGCTTGAATTATTCTCTTAATTTTTATGTGAAAATATTGCAAATTTGTTCAAATTATTGTATCATACATTATACTCAAAATTTAAGGAGGACTAATGGATATTAATAAACGATTTGAACACGATAAATTAAAGAAATTTCAGATATTCAACGCAGCTCAGCTAAAATACATTGCGTTTACATCGATGCTGATAGATCATGTTAACAACTCGATTGTAACGCATTTTTTAAATGGAAAAGGAGCATTGTTGTATATCTCGAACTTTCTATCGATATTAGGAAGAATTGCATTTCCAATATTTATATTCTTCATAGTTGAAGGATTTTTCAAGACACACGACAGGGCGAAATATCTTCGAAACTTATTGGTTTTTGCGGTGATTTCAGAAGTTCCGTTCGATATTTTCACATCGAAAGTGTTGTTCGATCCGTATTGGAACAATATGATGTTCACGTTGGCATTGTGTCTTGTAACTGTGTGGATAATTGATTATATTAAAGATAAATTTAAGAACAGGATACTTTGGTACGGTGCATCTGTAATAATCGTCGCTGTTTTCGGATTTTTGGCAATGTATTTAAGCTTGGACTACGATTATCATGCGATAATTCTAGCTTACTTGTTCTACATTTTCTACGACAAGCCAGTAATTTCTGCAGGTCTTGGATATTTGTCGATTATCAAAGAAGTGTATTCCTTCTTGGGATTCGCCTTTACTGTGACATACAACGGAAAACGTGGAAAACAAAACAAATTGGTAAACTATCTATTCTATCCAGTTCATATATTGATACTTGGACTTGTTAGAATGTATTTTAATTTTTAATTGGGAACTTGCGATTAGCAAGTTCTTTTTTTGCCTAAAATCTCTTTTACAAATGTGACAAAAGGTGTATAATTAGTATTTTGGAGGCCAAAATGTTCGTAGCAAATACTTATGAAGAACTTATAAATATGGAAAATATAATATTTGTCGATGTTAGAAGCGAATACGAGTTTCAGAAGGAAACTATCCCCGGAGCTATCAATATTCCAATACTAAATAACGATGAAAGAGTGGAAATCTCAACGATTTATGATGCAGGAGATCACGAGTACGCTAAGCAATTGGCAGTGCGTTACGCATCTGTAAAACTCGAAGACATCTATGTGAAATTGTCTGATTTGAGCGAAAATCACAACGTGTGCTTGTTTTGTTACAGAGGATCAATGAGAAGTACGGTGCTTTTTAACATAATGAAGTCCATGGGACTTGGTATTTACAGGCTAAAAGGCGGATACAAATCGTATCGTAAACATGTTATCGAAAACCTAGTTAATCTTATAAATTCACACGAATACGTGAACATAAATGGCTACACAGGAGTTGGCAAGACAGAAATTCTGAATTTTCTGGAAAAATCTCACAAAAACGTCCTCAACTTGGAACAACTTGCAAACCACAGAGGCTCTATTCTTGGAAATGCTGGATTGAAAAATCAACCATCGCAGAAAATGTTCGAAAGTTTGCTTTTCGATAAGCTAAAAAGTTTCGATGATGAACCTGTTTTTGTGGAATGTGAAAGTAGCAAAATAGGAAGCTTGAATATTCCAAAATCTTTGAGACAAAAATACAACAGTTCACATCATCAGGTTATGATAAATTCAAGCCTTCAAAATAGAATTGATAGAATAAAGTGTGATTATTTGAAAAATCCTCATGCTTTGGAGGATATAAAAAAAGGGATAAATCATTTATCCAAATACATTGGCAAGAACAACTCATCTATTTTGATTGATAAACTAGAGGACGAAGACTACGATAGTGTTATAGAAAGCTTGATTACGAAATACTACGACATCAATTACGCAGTCAAATCAAAAGATTTTGAGTTGGAAATAAACAACATCAATAGCGAAAAATGTGCCGAAGAAATAATGAGATTTTATGCAGTTTAATTTCGTATAAATATAATTCAAATACAAAAGCAGATGCCATATAAGACATCTGCTTGTTTTTATTTCTTGTAAGTTATATCGTTTCTCTTTGCAACTCTTTGGATGTTTTTTTGGTGAGTTTGTAATCTTTTAAGTCTCTTATTGTAAACTTTATCGATTTTTTTGTTAATCAATTCGACTTTTTCGTCGCTTTCAACTTTTTCATCCAACAATTCTTTGAGCTTTTCTTCGAGGTTGGTTTCTCGTGCTATTCTGTTTTCCAATATTTTGGCGCTGTTTTCTATGAAGGATTTCTTGATTTCAACATTTTCTATTCTGTCTCGAAGAGCAGTCTTTATTTCCGACAAATCAGCCTCAAGTGTTTGTGATCCTTCCAATGCTTTGAGCTTGACATCTTTTTTGATTTCTTTCAAGTATGATTCCATTTTTTCTTGGTATTGAATTATATACCTAAATCCATAAGCTTGTTTTACTGAAATTACAACATCTACGGAAAATATAGCGATTAGAATGTAAATCACGAAGTTGTAGTTTGAGTTTTTGATTTTTTCAGTGAGTTCAAGTATGTATTTGTTGGAATAATCCATCATGAATATGGACATTACTCCGAAAAACAGTGATGATCTGAGGCAGATTAGCCCCTTTACATTCATGAACCTTTCTGTGTAATCCCAGTATCTTACTTTGAATATTTTTTCAATCAAATATCCCGATACGAATTCCAACGCAGTTGCAATTATAAGTCCCGAGAAAAATATTACGATGTATGAATCGTTAAACCTTGCTATTGCGTGATCAACAAAAAGCGTGATGAACACTGCTCCAAACCCATATATCGGAAGTAATGGGCCGTACAAGAATCCCCTGTTTGTGAGTTTCTTTTGTCCGGCGCTTACCCATATTACTTCCCAAATATATCCAAAAACTGCATAAAAGAAGAACATATATATGAAATTAATTAACTCCATTTTATCTCCTTAAAGACAAAGATAGGCTTTCACCTATCTTTGTCTTTTTGATTTATTTTTGTATATTATTGTATAAACTAGATGTATTATTATTGCAAACGCAAATGGCATATATATTCTACTAAGCGAAAATTCTTTCAAATATTTGACTATTGCCATTATGGAAACCACTGCACTTGCAACCAAATACAACCTCAATTCCTTCAAAGATGATATGTCCTCATCTCTTCTGTCGTAAATCATTTTAGTCACGACTAATAACGATGCTACGAAAACTACTAGCATAATTCTTGTGAAATTCTTACCTGATACTGCGATTTCTACTAAAAATCCAGAGAACAACAAGAATATGACATATGTTATTAGCGTGAACAGTCTATTATTTTTCACTTTATAATGCTTGAGCAGCTGTTATTATAGCTAGCTTGTACACGTCTTCTTCGTTGCAACCACGAGACAAATCGTTAACTGGTTTTGCCATTCCTTGCAAGATTGGTCCTATTGCTTCAAATTTTCCTAATCTTTGAGCAATTTTGTATCCGATGTTACCTGCTTGTAAATCTGGGAATACGAACACATTTGCATTACCTGCTACGTTTGAACCTGGAGCTTTTTGTTTTCCTACAGATTCAACGATACTAGCGTCAAATTGTAATTCTCCATCGATTGGAAGTTCTGGTGCCATTTCTTGGGCAAGTTTAGTAGCGTTGGCAACTTTTTCTGCAAATGGGTGTTTTGCAGAACCTTTTGTAGAGAATGAAAGGAATGCAACTTTTGGATCGATATCGTATAGTTTTGCAGTTTCAGCACTTACAACCCCAACTTCTGCTAATTGTTCTTCGGACAATTCGATGTTGATGGCGATGTCTGAGAATACGTATCTTTCGCCGTTTGGTCCAATCATAACCATTGCTCCTGATACAAGTTTTGTACCTGGTTTTGTTTTGATGATTTGAAGTGCTGGTTTTACAGTGTCTCCAGTTGAGTGAACTGCGCCTGATACAAGTCCGTCTACTTCGTCACAATAAAGCATCATTGTTCCGTAGTAGTTTACATCTTTAAGCATAGTTCTTGCTTGTTCTTCAGTGTTTTTGCCTTTACGTCTTTCAACAAATTTGTCTACTTTTTCATCGAAATCAGAAGCATTTAGTGGATTGATGATTTTAACCCCTTCAATGTTCAAGTTTTCTTGGTTTGCTAATTCTTTGATTTTTTCTTCATCACCTAAAATTACAGGAGTAATGATTTTTTCTTCGTTCAATCTCGCTACTGCTTTTAAAATTCTTAATTCTTCTCCTTCAGGAAATACTATCTTTAAGTTTTTGCCTGAGATTTTTGATTTCAATGATTCAAATATATCCATTTTCTTCTCCTTTATAATAATGTTCTATTTTAAAGCTTTCTTCAAAGCTTCATTTTCTTCTTCGCTTAGTTTTTCGCTACATTTAGCGTTTGTTATGATTTTGATGTAGCTTGTAGATTGTTCTCTTCCGAAAATCGATGTGATTATAAGCCCGTTGTCATTGGCATCCAACAAACATAGTGAATATGAAAGTTTGTTAGTCAAATACTCAAACGCATCATAGTTAACAAGTCCGATTTTTTGAAGTGATATTGCTTGTAAAGTTTCCACAGATTCCAATGTTTTGGACAATTCTTCGATTCTTTTTTGATTTGCCACGATATCTGTAGAATTTTGATTCAAAATATCTTCAATGTCACCATCTTGTGCTCTGAAAAGCGCATCGTATCTTCTTTTGACCCTGTTGACTTTTTTGTTGACGATGTTGATTTTACGGAAATTTATCACGGAAACTAATACCACAAACACCATAAGAATTATCAATATTGTGTTCATAGCACTAGATAGCCCCATCTTTGTCTCCTCTGTTGATTTCTTTCAACGCTTCAATCGCCTTGTCCACTTCTTCTTCAGTGTTGAAATGGCCAAATGAGAACCTAACTGCACCGATGTCTTGTGTATGAATCGTCTTGTGTGCAAGTGGCGCACAGTGAATTCCAGCTCTTGTTGCGATATCGTATTTGTCATCTAGGATGTATGCCAATTGGCTAGAGCCTATTCCTTCAACATTCACAGGCACTACTGGTCCTTGGTGTTCATCCAAACTTCCGTATAATGTGATACCTTTTTCGTCTTTCAAACCATTTATAAATCTGTCTTTAAGACTATTTTCATGATCTCTAATGTTTTTCAAACCTTCTTGTTTGATGAAATCAACTCCTGCAGAAAGTGCATAAATCGCAGGTCCGTTGATAGTTCCAGCTTCTAATCTGTCAGGATATTCGTCAGGTTGTTCCAAATCTTGTGAATGCGAGCCAGTTCCGCCTTGTTTTAAGCTTTTGACATCAATTCCTTCTTTTATATACATAGCTCCCGTTCCCATTGGTCCAAACAACGATTTGTGTCCAGGAAAACACAACACATCTATCGGCATATTTTTCATATCAAAATCCAAATATCCCATAGCTTGTGCAGCATCCACAATGTACAAAATATCGTGAGCGTGCATAATTTCGCCGATCTTGCAGAAATCAACGATGGTTCCTGTCAAGTTACTCATAGCAGTTGTCACGCAAACTCTGGTCTTGTCAGTGATTGCTTCTTCGATTTTGTTGACATCCAAAATCCCACGTTCGTCCGCATAAACAACCGTCAAATCGATAAATCCATCTTCTTGCATTTTGTGAAGAGGTCGAAGAACTGAGTTGTGTTCCAAAGATGTCGTGATAACGTGGTCGCCTTTTTTAACAAGCCCTTTGATTGCCATGTTCAAGCTATCTGTACAGTTCAATGTGAAAATCAAATTTAGAGGATTCGTTCCGCCGACAAATTCTGTGATGTTCATTCTAGAATTAAAAATCGCCCTATCCATTTTAAGTGACAATTTATGTCCACTTCTTCCCGGATTTGCGGCAAATTCTCTCATTGCTTCATCGAGTTTTTCATAAACTATCTCAGGTTTTGGAAAACTCGTCGCAGCATTATCAAAATAAGTCATTATACCTCACCTATTTTTTTGTATGAAACTTCTTCAATTTCTCTCAATAAAACTTCTGATTTGTCTTCTAATGCTGTGATTTCATCAGCTACTTTCTTACTATCTCCAAGTTGTTTCATGTTGATTTTAGCGTTCAACATTACTGATTTCATGCTAGAATGTAATAAATATGCACTTGCTAAAAGGTCTGTTATTGCATATTTATCGATATATTTTGCAATTTGTTTTACAAGTTCCATTGCTTCCATCATAATTCTAGCAGAAGACATTGGAGATTCTGTAGCGATGATGTATCCATCGGCTATCATTTTCTTTCTGTAAGCTTTTTCTTCGTCTGTTTCCTTAGGTAGTTTGTATGCTTGAAGAACAGAGTCAAAGCTTTTAGTATCTTCAACCATTTTTTCCTTTAATTCTTCAATAATTTCAGTAAGTCTGTCAACATGACTTCTGATTTCTTGTTGAGTTTCATCGTCTAATGCTTTGAAAGATTTCTTGTCTTCAGTTAGATAGAAACTCATGTTTCCAATACCTACTCCCAAAAGTGCAGTCAATGCACTGATAGAACCTCCACCTGGAAGTTCCTTTGAGTTTACATTTTTAATAAATTCTTCTAAAGTTTGATCCATAAACATCATAGCTCTAATATCTCCATAATCCTTTCTAAATCTTCATTAGATAGATATTCTATCTCTATACTTCCGCCTTTTCTTCTTGGCTTAATTCTAACCTTTGTAGAGAATTTCTCCAAAAACCTGTTTTGCAAATCCAACAAAAACGGGTCTGTTTCCTTGGACACTTTTTCTATTTCTCTGACATTTGTCTTCTTGGATAATAGCTTGTCCAATAACGCTTTTCTCTTTTTCATATCGTCAATTGCAAGTAAACTTCTAGCTTGTGATGATGTGATGTCGCCCTTTTTTAAGTGTTCCAATGACAACTCATCTAAGTTAAGAAGTCTCAATGTATTTGCAATATATGATCTTGATTTGGACAATTTGTCTGCCAATTCTTTTTGAGTTAAATTGTAGTTTTCCATCAAGTTTTTGTAAGCGACGGCCTCTTCAACAGCATTCAAATCCTCACGTTGAATGTTTTCGATAAGCGACACCTCTGCCACTTCACTATCTTCCATTTCCTTAACAATTGCAGGAATCTCAGATAAACCAGCCTCTAAGCTTGCCAAAAACCTTCTTTCTCCGGCGATAATCTCGTATTTTTCGTCCTTTTTTCGAACGATAATCGGAGATATTACTCCGTACTCTTTGATAGAATTTGCTAACTCACGTATTTTATCTTTTTCAAAATGTGTTCTTGGTTGATCTTCTCTTCTAATTATTTTTGATAATTCGATATTAACAATCGAGTCAGAACTTGTCGTTTCTATAATATTTTGTGGTATTAAAGCGTCTAAGCCTCTTCCTAATCCCTTTTTCCTAACCATTATAAAAATTCCTCCGCTAGTCTCGTATAAGCAATAGATCCTTTGGAATTTTTGTCGTAAGATAACGCACTCATTCCATAGCTTGGAGCTTCTGCTAACCTTATATTACGCGGTATCATAGTCGTAAACACCTTATCTTTGAAGTATTTCTTGACCTCTTCCACCACTTCCAAACTAAGATTATTTCTACCATCAAACATACTCATAACAATACCTTCTATTTCTAAGTTTTCATTAAGTGAACTTCTCACCAAATTAATAGTATTCATAAGTTGACTTACGCCTTCAAGCGCATAAAACTCACATTGGATAGGTATAAGGACAGAATCTGCCGCCACCAATGCGTTTATAGACAACGTCCCCAATGAAGGAGGGCAATCTATAAAACAAAAATCATATCCACTTACATTAGAAAGTATATTAGATAACACTTTTTCTTTATCATCAGTGTTTATAAGTTCCACCTCAACCCCTGACAAATCAGACGTTGCTGGGATTATATCCACGTTTTTTTCTTCAGTTTTGATGATAAAATCCTCATCAAAATCGTCATGAACCATCAAATCGTAAATGCTTTTTTGAAGCTCAAACTTATTAATTCCAAAGCCTGAAGTCGTGTTACCTTGCGGATCCAAATCCACTACAAGTACTTTTTTTCCTTTCAAACCAAGAGCTGCTGACAAATTAACGACGGTAGTAGTTTTGCCCACTCCACCTTTTTGATTAAATACACATATTGTTTTCAAATTTACAGCTCCTTTCATATTTATTATAGCACAAATAAAGTTCTAATTTGTTTTAAAATGTTTCACGTGAAACATTTTCTAAAATCATTAGTCTCAGCTCTGCCAAAGCACGATTTGAAACTCTATTTCTAATTTTATTGCGTTCCCCATGAAGCTGTAATTTTAGCGTTTTTATCACATTTTTGTATCCCAAGCCAACATAAACAAGCCCAGCGTTTTCTCCTGAAGCGTAACCCGTCGTAGATATTGCACAGTCAACATTAAATTTTTCAAACATCCTCTCAACCATCTCAAACGCAACATTCTCACTAACAACACCGTATGTGTCAATAGTTTCAGCGTTAACGCCAAGCAGATCTATCTTTGCCTCATTAGAATACACCACCAATGAACTTTTCAAATAATCGCTAACTCCAGACACATTCACAAGCTTAGATGCAATCATACCACCTGTAATGGATTCTGATGTCATAATCGACAAATCGTATTCTTTCAACACCTTGTAGACCGATTCTTCGATTGTTTCATCATTTTCTCCAAAAATATACATGCCAAGTCTATCTCGAAGTTCTTTTTTCTTTTCATCAATCATAGAAAGAGCAGTTTGTCTATCAGATGCTTTTGCAGTTATTCTAAGTATCCTTTTATCCTTTTTAAAATACGGAGCGACCGTTGGATTATTTGACGATTCAATGATATCCTTGACCCTTTCATTAATGTCCCATTCTCCAAGAATAGAGATATTCAAAGTTTCAGAAATAATGCAGTCTGTCGCAAATTGTTCCAGAACTTTTTGCACTTGTTGTTCATAAATAGGCTTCATCTCAGCTGGTGGACCTGGAAGAAATAATATTCTCTTTCCATTGTGTTCAATCATTGCACAATCTGCTGTTCCATTGAAGTTTTCAAAAACAATCGCATCTTCTGGAAACATACATTGTTTTATGTTGCCTTGGATTGCCTTCTCGTCTTCGTTAAAATACTTTCTCAATTTCTCATAACTTTTTTCGTTCAGAACCATTTTTTTGCCAAGACAATCACAGCAGCATTTTTTTGTAATGTCATCTTCAGTCGGTCCCAAACCACCTGTAGTTACAATCAAATCATTTTGTTTCAATCCTTCTTCGATTTCCTTGAACAATCTATCATAATTATCGCCAACCACAACCCTCTTGTACACATCAAACCCCAACTCCCTCATTTTAATAGAAAGGTAGTTAGAATTCGTGTCCAAAGTTTCACCAAGCAATAATTCCGTCCCAACGGCTATTATTTGAACTTTCATCTTCCCTCCATATAATTTTACCTATATTTTATTTTACCTACCTTAAAACGCCTCTCAGAGCGTCGTTTTTCTTTCCATTTACAATTAAATTATATCACTAATGAAATTTTCATTAAAATGTTTCACGTGAAACATTTGTAGTTTAAAAATAGAAAAACATTCTTCCCTCTCCCAACGCAATCAAAATCTCACGAGAAATTTATCTTTTCTTTTTCTCTTTAATCTAGCGAAACAAAAAAGTAGAATACATTTCCACTCTCTAGTAGCAATGAAAAACCCTCGAACAATATATTTTTCCCTTTCCCTTTTAATTTCAAGCAAACAAAAAAGCAGATTACCGCGATTGACGGAAAATATCATCTGGAGAAAACAACCTCAAATTCAAGCGAAGTGAATCGTTAAGAAATTGCACTGTCTGAGCGTTAGCGAGTTTGCAATTTCAGATTCACAAGCTTAGAATTTGTTTATTTTCGTAAGCTAGATATTTGAGCCAATCCGGTTTTCTGCTTATTATTGTGAAATATTCTTTCCTCTCTAGTAGCAATCAAATTTCCATAAATACGACTACTTTTTCCTTTTTCTTCGTAAATCTAGCGAAACAAAAAAGTAGAATACACTTTCGCTAAGAATATCATACGTAATAAATTGTTGTGATTTTACATCGAAGAACCACGTCAAAAATCCAACTGTTTGAGAGCTTTAGCTCGAGTTTTGGATTTTAGTGGTTTGAGATTAACAAATCACCAATTTATGGAGTCAGATATTCGTGCAAAAATGTTCTTCTACTTTTAGCAATTACTATAATATTGTCCCTCTTAATTGTCAATTCGGCTTTCTGGTTATTATTGTGAAGTATTTTCTTCCCTCTCTAGTAGCAATCAAAATCCCATGAACAATTCTATTTCTTACTTTTTCAAGCAAAATCCACACAAACAAAAAAGAAGATTACCGCGATTGACGGAAAATATCATCTAACGAAACAAAAAAGTAGACTACATTTTTGCTAAGAATATCATACGAAGAAAATAAGCATAAATCCAAGTGAAATAAGCCGTCAAAAATCGCACTGTTTGAGCGATAGCGAGTTTGCGATTTTAGGCTTATGAGCTTTGGATTTATTTATTTTCGTAGTCTAGATATTCGTGCAAAAATGTTCTTCTACTTTTAGCATTTGCTATAATATTGTCCCTGTTAATAGTCAATTCGGCTCTCTGCTTTTTATTGTGAAGTATTTTGTTGTCAAAATCCCATTATTTATAGTGGGTTTTTCTTAGGTTTGCCGCCACCTCGTGGGTATTTCTTCGGAGTTTCTTTAATTTTCTTGATTACAACCAAGCTTCTGTCTTCGTCATCTATTTTGTAATCAATAGTTTGTTCTATTTTCCCGCCGAGGATTTTGATTGCGTTCTCTCCTACGTCTGTTTCGTCGGATTTGCCCTTCATGGCTATCATATATCCTCCGACTTTTACAAATGGTAAACAGAACTCAGCTAACGTGTCAAGTTTTGACACTGCACGTGATATACAATAATCGTATCGTTCTCTGTATTCAGCAGTTCTCGTGCATTCCTCTGCTCTTTCGTGGACTGCTTTGATATCTGTAAGTTGTAGTTCATCTATAACATCCTTTAAGAAATCAACTCTTTTTCTTAAACTGTCGAGCAATGTGAACTTCAAATCATTTCGAGCGATTTTTATTGGAATAGCTGGAAATCCTGCACCAGTTCCCACGTCAATTATAGTTTTGTTTTCTTCAAAATCGAACAAATTCAATACGTACAAGGAATCCACAAAATGTTTCACGTGAAACATTTCTTCTTCAGTGATTGCTGTCAAGTTCATTACCTTGTTCTTATCCAACACCAAATTCATGTATTTTAACAGCAAATCTATTTGATTGTCATCCAATTGTATTTCGTAATCGTTCAATGTTTCTTTTAGTGACATTATTTCTTCCTCGTTTCCATATAAATCAATAAAGCGTTGATGTCAGAAGGGCTCACACCACTGATTCTGCTCGCTTGACCCAACGATTCTGGTTTGATGTCATTAAGTTTTTGTACAGCTTCATTGGAAAGGCCCATAACTTCCTTGTAATCCTCGATCATATCCAGTTTTCTGTTTTCGAGCTTTTTAAATTGCTTGATTTGGCTCATTTGTTTTGCAATGTATCCCTCGTATTTGATGTGTGTTTCCACTTGTAGTCTCAAATATCTAGGCAGTTCTGGTCTATCAACGTCAAATTCTTCTGTTTTATCGTAAGTTAATTCTGGTCTTTTGATTAAATCCAACAAAGTTATGCCTGTTTTAAGTTCAGATGACCCAAGTTTTCTAAGTTTTTCGTTGGTTTCTTCTGTTGGAGTCACCATGATTGACTTCAATCTTTCGATTTCTTCGTCAATCGTCTTCTTCTTGTGAAGCATTTTTTCGTATCTTTCATCTGTCGCAAGTCCAATCTCGTGTGCTCTTTCAGTAAGTCTCAAATCAGCATTGTCTTGTCTCAAAGTCAAACGGTACTCGCATCTGCTTGTCATCATTCTGTAAGGTTCGTTAGTTCCTTTGGTTACCAAATCGTCTATCAATACGCCAATGTAAGCATCGGATCTGTCCAATACGAATGGCTCCTTGCCAAGCAAATTCATAGCCGCATTAATTCCTGCGATAATTCCTTGACCGGCGGCTTCCTCGTATCCACTGGATCCATTGATTTGTCCTGCAAAGAACAAATTATTGATTCCCAAATGTTCCAAAGTCCTCTTTAATATAGTAGGATCGATGCAATCATATTCGATTCCGTACGCACTTCTCATAAATCTCACGTTTTCGAAACCAATGATTGTCTTGTACATTTCCTTTTGCACTTCTTCTGGAAGAGTCGATGACACGCCTTGAATATACATTTCCTTAGTTGATAAACCTTCAGGTTCCACGAATACTTGATGCTCATCACGGTCTGGAAATCTCACGATTTTATCTTCAATCGAAGGACAATAACGTGGACCCACACCTTTCACAATACCCGCATACATCGGAGATCTCTCCAAATTATCCTCAATAATTTGTTTTGTTTTAAGTGTAGTGTACGTCAAATAGCAGTTTTCTTGCTTCTTTGAAATATCTTTTCCGTCATTCAAAAACGAAAAAGGAATAACATCGTCATCACCAGGTTGCACAGTCATCACTTCGTAGTTCAAACTGTCCTTGTGAACTCTCGCAGGAGTTCCAGTCTTAAATCTTCTAAGTTCAATCCCCAAATTTTTCAAAGAGTCTGACAATTTCTTAGATGATTTCATACCGTGAGGGCCAGATTCATAAGTGTATTCACCCATCATCACAAGTCCTTTGAGATATGTCCCAGTCGCAAGAATCACAGCTCTTGTTGGGAAAATCGCTCCCTGTGCAGTAGTTACGGATTTTATTTTGTTGTCTTCAACTCCAATATCCACGACTTCCGCTTCAATCAAATCCAAGTTTTCTGTGTTTTCCAACACGCTTTTCATCTCATCGTGGTATTTTCTCTTGTCCGCTTGAACCCTCAATGAGTGAACCGCAGGACCTTTGGAAGTGTTCAACATTCTCGATTGAATGTAAGTCTTGTCAATGATAAGACCCATCTCGCCACCTAATGCGTCAACTTCCTTAACCAAGTGACCCTTTCCAGTGCCACCAATGTTCGGATTACATGGCAAATCAGCCACAGAATCCAAACTAATACTCATAATCGCAGTCTTTAATCCCAACCTCGCTGTAGCCAACGCAGCCTCACAACCGGCGTGACCTGCACCTACAACCACAACATCGTAGGGATTTTCATAATATAATCTATCCATTTTATTTACCTATACAAAAATCGCTAAAAATCTTATTCAACACATCGTCATCCACAGTTTCTCCAGTGATTTCGCCCAAGATTTCCCAAGCATTTCTCAAATCAACCTCGAAACAATCAATAGGAACTCCAGCTTCCATATCGTGTAGAGAACTCTCCAAAGATTTAATAGCTTTGTTAATAATATCTCTATGTCTAATGTTTGTAATAATATTGTCGTTATTTGCTTCAATATATCCATCATTAAACATCTCTATAATCTTGTTTTCTAAATCCTCGATACCCTCGTTGTTTTTGATTGAAGTGTGAATAACCTCGATTCCTTCCAAGTTCTCATCGAAATCAAATCCACCATCCAAATCAATCTTGTTTAACAAAACAATCGACTTTTTATCTCTAATAAGATCCAAAATCTTCCTATCTTCATCGTCAAACTCTCTCGAAGAATCAAAAATCGCAATAATCAAATCCGAATCAGAAATAAAAGACACAGATTTTTCAACACCGATTTTCTCCACGATATCCTCAGTATCTCTAATACCAGCAGTATCGTTAATCTTCAGACTTATCCCGTCCAAATCGATGTATTCCTCGATGACATCACGAGTAGTTCCTGGAATATCCGTCACAATAGCCCTGTTTTCCTTCAACAAAGCATTCAACAAAGAAGATTTGCCTACATTTGGCTTACCAATTATCGTAGTATTGATACCATCTCTGATAATTCTACCTCTGTTTGCACTCTCAGAAAGCTTTTTAAGCTTATCCAAAACTTCCTTGCCCTCGTTCAAAACAGGAGTGTTGTCCAATTCGTCCTGCATATCTTCAGTAAAATTAATAGAATACTCCACATGAGATAGCATATCCAACAGCTTGTCTCTCAACTGTTTGATATTTCTGTTAACACTACCCTCCAACTGTTTCATACTCACAGAATACGCCTTGTCAGTCTTCGCCTTAATCATATCGATAATCGCCTCAGCTTGAGACAAATCAATCCTACCGTTCAAGAAAGCCCTCTTAGTGAACTCACCTGCCTCAGCAAGCCTTGCACCGTTGTTTAACAGAACTTCCAACACCTTTCTCACAGCGACAACCCCACCGTGAGTATAAATCTCCACGACATCCTCACGCGTGTATGTGTGAGGAGCCTTCATATAACAAACCAAGACCTCATCGACGATCTCATTATCGTCAACAATGTGGCCATAAGTCATTTTTCTATTTATTAAATCAGCATTATCATTAGCCCTTTTGAACACAGAATCAAGCACATCCACACAACCTTCTCCAGTCATTCGAACAATGCCAATTCCCGCTTCACCAGTAGCAGAGCTAATAGCTGCAATACAATCGTCCATATTTAGTCTATCCTTTCATTCTTTATAGCAATATTATATTATATCATACAAAAAGATTACAAATAAATAAGAGCTTACAACTTCACTATATTGAAGTCATAAGCCCGTTATTTACCTCATATCTATAACTTTATCGTATTTTTTTAAAGTTTCGTCACCGTATTGATGAATTACTTCTATTACTGTATTTTTTGAAGAGAATATAATATCATCTATTATTTCTCTATTTTTCTTATCCAAATTAGACTTTATTTCATCTGCTAAAATTAATTTTCTGTCGTGGTACATTGCTCTTGCAATTTCTACCCTTTGTCTTTCTCCTCCTGACAAACTATCATTGGATAAAACTTTGGATTTAAGATGATTTATCTGTAACTTATCAATTATTCCATTTAATTTTTCTAAATTAATATCATTATCTCCTAAAGTAATGTTATCTTCTAAATTAAGATTAAAAACATAACTACCTTGTGATATAAAGCTGGTAAAACTCCTAATCTCAGCGGTTGATAATTCCTTTTTATTAAACATAATCCTTCCTTTAGATGCTGTTAAATTATTAAATATTAAATTCAATAACGTACTTTTACCACAACCACTTTCTCCTATAATTGCGACCTTGTCACCCTTTTCTATCTTAAAATTAAAATCTTTAATAATATCTTTATCATCATACGAAAAACTCAAATTATCAAAAGTAATTGGAAAAACTTCATCATTAAGATTTATTTCTACATTATCAATATCTTGATAAATGTAGTCGTACTTTTTTAAGAGATACTTTGATGATGAACGTGTATTATTAAAATATGCAAGTTCTTGGAACTGATATCCTATATTATAACTAACTAAGTAAACACTGATGAATACGCTTGACGATATTTTACCATTAAAACTCAAATACCCTCCAAGAATAAGAGGAATCATAGAGCATACTATATCAACCAAATTAATCACAATGTTGTTTTTTGTTCGTATAATTTCATATCCCTTATAAGTATCCACATCCTGCTTTAAATATTTGTGATACAAATTAATGAAAAAGTCGGATACATTATAAATTTTGATGATGCTTCTTCCATTTTTGATGTCTTGTATTTTATTCATAAAAGCATCATCAGCTTTTGATAATTCTTCAGATTTATTATCTAATCTATTACTCCCGTAATTACTCATAAGAGCTGGAATACTGTAGAATACTATAAAAAGCATTCCCAAAAGAAAATTTCTTGTTAGTGCATAAATGATGGAAACACTTGTAAAACCAATCGACGATATAATGATTACCGTTGGTTCAATGTAGTTGTTTTCAATTTGACTTGAATCCTTTTCTATACTGCTGACAATATCATTATCGATATG
The DNA here is from genome assembly GCF_009678325.1 of Finegoldia sp. BIOML-A1. Taxonomy (NCBI): domain Bacteria; kingdom Bacillati; phylum Bacillota; class Tissierellia; order Tissierellales; family Peptoniphilaceae; genus Finegoldia; species Finegoldia sp. BIOML-A1. The sequence goes on along the minus strand of NZ_WKZF01000005.1, from coordinate 39,438 downwards.
ATTTTCACTTTTTAAAAAATGATTGAACACTTTTAACTTAAAAGATTCTCTAAAATCAGCTATTACATACGAATAGTAAAGTCTCTTTCCACTATCACCTATAAGCATTATAATTCCACACAAAATCCCAAACACAAGTGCTTTCATCAAAAATACTGTGTCTTTATTCTCAAATGATTTTATAATCAATGATACTATTACAGGATTCACCAAAGCCTCTGTCCATGTGAGAACTATCGCAACAAAATATAAAATAAGATTTTTCTTCTTAACATTGTTTTTTATCATATTACCCTCTGAAATTTATATAACATTCTTAAAACTTGTACTTGACTAATAATATTTGATTATATTTAGCCTATTTTCTTCAAATAATTTTCGTTAACGATTTCAGAGATTATTTTTTTCTCTAAAATCTATTTATAAATTGTCATGATAATCACCACTTTCCTTTTCTTAGGATAAATCATAAAAAATTTGTTGTCAACTTTATTTCTTGTCATCCCACAAAAAAAGACCACATACCAAAGATATGTAGTCTTGTAATTTATTTTCTCTTAATAATAACTCTTCTATTAGGCTCATTGCCTTGAGAGAATGTATTCACTTTTTCATCGTTTTGAAGATAAGTGTGAATGATTCTTCTTTCGTATGGATTCATAGGTTCAAGCTTGATATCTCTTCCTGTTTGAACAGCCTTATCAGCTAATCTTCTAGCTAATTTTTGAAGAGATCTCTCTCTTTTGGATCTGTATTGGTTGCAATCCAAAATAACTCTGATGTAAGTATCACTGTTTCTATTAGTAACCAAGTTTACGATATATTGAAGAGAATCTAATGTTTCTCCCCTTTTTCCTATGATAATTCCGATATCAGATTCTTCTGAACACATAATATTGAACTTAATCATATTTCCTTCAGTTCTAGATTCGATATCGCAATCAATTCCCATATCTTCAATCATTTGTTTCAAGAAATTCTTGCTTGTGATGAAAAGTTCGTCGTTTCTATCAATAGTAACATCAGATTCAGTGTCTTGTTCTTCTTCAGTTTCTTCAGATTTTACAGCTTCTTCAGCTTCTGCAACTTCTGTAACTTCTTCAGATTCTACTGTTTCTACTGATTCTTCTACGATTTCTTCATTATCAGCTTCTGTAGGTTCTGTTTCTTCAACTTCCTCTACAATTTTCTTATCTTCTATAACTTTAGTATCTTCTTTTTGTTCTGTTTCAACTGAGTTAGAGTCAGAGTTTAGGATATTCTTCACAAAATCGCCTGTTCCCTTTTCTTTAACATCGTCTTTTAATGACACTCTAACGACAGCGTCCTTTGCTCCAAACAAGCCCAAAAAACCTTGTTTAGCTTCATTTATAACTTCGATGTTAACTTCGTTTCGATTAGCTTGAAGCTTATCCAAAGCTTTATTGACACATTCTTCAACAGTCTTCGCACTAACTACTGTGCTTCTCATCTAACTTCCTCCGCAACATCTTTTTTGTCTTTATTCTTAATTATTAACCTTATTATAACTTCTAAAACGTTAGAAAATCCCCAATAAAGAATCAAACCTGAAGCGTATTTGCTTGAAATGAAGAACATAAATATAGGCATGAAATAAATCATTGATTTGTTCATCATTTCCATTTGATCAGGTTCATTTGATTTCTTATCCTTGTTATTAGTAGGCATACTGATCTTTGCTACTAAAAATTGAGTGAAAGCATTTATTAAAGGCAATCCAAACAATACTGGATCTGGTTTAGTCAAATCAGGTATCCAGAAGAAATTACGAGCGATCTCATTAATCTTAGACACATTATCAAACATGTACTTTCCTGGTTCTCTCATTACTCTAAATAATGCCAAAACCAAAACCATTTGTAAGATAATTGGCAAACAACCACTTAAAGGATTGAAATTATACTTCTTGTATAATTCTTGCATCTTTAATTGTTGAGTTTGTGGGTCGTTCTTGTATTTTCTTTGAATTTCCTTCATTTCCGGTTGCATCAAAGCATTTTGTTCTTGAGTTTTTTGCGTATGAATAGTTACCGGAAGAGTTATAAGCTTATAAATAAGTGTTAATAAAAGAATTGATATCGCAAAATACGATATACTTTTAGGTTCAGCCATCACATGTGAGATGTTTTCATATATGAACCTAAGAATAGTTCCAAATACATTTGCAATTATTTGCAATTCTACAACTCCTTTTTATTTTAGTGGGTCATATCCGCCTTTTGAAAATGGATTACATCGTAAAATTCGCCAAATAGTCAGCCCTAACGCCTTGAAAAACGGCTTTTTCTTGAAAGCCTCCAATGCATATTGAGAACAAGTTGGATAGTATTTGCACTTCCCATGCCCCAAATACGGCGATATAGCTTTTTGGTAGAATTTGATTAAAAATATCATCACTTTTGACATTTTTTATTCGATGCCTTTCTACAAACGTGCAATAATGCAGATTCTAGCTGTTTGTAAGTTAAGTCTTCAGTGTTTTTCTTCGGGATAATAACCATATCCAAGCCCTTGTCAAACTCAGAGAAATTAAGCCTTACAATCTCTCTAAGTTTCCTCTTGATTCTGTTTCTTTCAACGGCATTGCCGTACTTTTTAGTAACAGAGAATCCGATTCGAGTTCCTTTTTTTGAATTGTACACTACCAAAGAGAAGTTTCTATTATAATAAGTCTTTCCCCTCTTGTAGACAACATTGTATTCCCTGTTATCTCTTAACCTTACACTTTTATCCATAATAAATTAAAGGCCACAATGAATGTGACCTAAGCTGATAATACTTTTCTACCTTTTCTTCTTCTAGCCTTTAAAACAGCTCTTCCACCTCTAGTAGCCATTCTATTTCTAAATCCGTGGTCTTTTTTTCTTTTTCTGTTATTTGGTTGATAAGTTCTTTTCATCAATCGCACCTCCTAGTATAAAATATAAGGACTTTTGCCTATAAAAACACTACTCCAATTATACTTATAACAATAACAATTGTCAAGCTTTTTTGTTGACAAATACCAATTAATTGAGAAAATTTATAAAATATTTTTCGAGAATAAAAAATCAAAAACCAGAGAAAAATTTTTAAAAATTTCCACAAAACAGTAAAAATTGTGGATAACTTTTATCCACAATTCATTCTAAATTTAAAATATTAAACTCCTTTTGGGGATAAGTTATCGCAAACACAAAACCATTTATCAAAATTTTCAATAAATTTGTAATAAAAGATATGATTTGCTATAATTAAAGTATCAAAAAGTATGAAAAGTACGCATTTATTAACAAATTGTTGATAAGTTGTGGATACTATGTGAATTCTTGTTTTAAAACTACACGAATTTGCTGTATATTCTAATTTAATATCCACAATTATTTTTCTATAAATTGATGTGGATAAGTTGTGCAAATGTGAATAAATTATATATTTTTTTTGTTTAAATTGGAAAATAGCTATTTATTCAATGTGGATAACTCATCATTTTGTGGATAAACTTGTTGATAAGTAAAAAAACGAGGTGAAAAATGACCGACAAAGATGAACTCTGGTTAAAAATATCTAACACATTTAAACAGGAAATGTCTGATTTGAACTTCAACACATGGATTGCTCCATTAAAACCTCTTTATTTAACAAATACTGAATTTATTTTGCTTTCTCCAAATAGATTTACCAAAAAAACAATCTATAATAAATACTACGACGATATCCAAAAATATTTGGATTTCATCAGTAATGTCAAGAGAAAAGTAGTCATCATCGACCGTTACGAAATGGATAACTACAAAGAAGAAAATATAATTCAAAACCAAAACATAGATGGGCAACGATCCATCCTTGTAAATGAAGATGTATCACAAGAAAATTACACCGTTGAAGACAAACAAACACCTGTAATACAACAACCAGAACCAAAAGATGATTACCTTTACGGAAAGAATTTGATCAGCAAATACAAGTTTGATACATTTGTAAAAGGGAAAAACAACGAACTAGCACTAGCAGCAGCTCTTGCAGTCGCACAAAATCCTGCTACAGCTTACAATCCATTGTTTATTCATGGAAAGGCGGGGTTGGGTAAGACTCACTTGATGCATGCTATTGCTCATGAAATACTTAAAAATAACCCAAAAGCAAGAGTTATTTACACTACAAGTGAATCATTTACCAACGAGCTTATATCTTCAATAGGAGATAAGTCTACGAAAAAGAATTCACAATTTAGAGAAAAATACAGAAACATCGATGTGCTTCTAATCGACGATATCCAATTCATAGCTGGAAAACAAGGTACACAAGAGGAGTTTTTCCACACATTCAACGAATTGTATAACCACAACAAGCAAATCATACTTTCCAGTGATAGACCTCCAAAAGAGATAAAAACATTGGAAGAGAGGTTAGTATCGCGTTTTGAGTGGGGATTAATGGCAGACATTCAACCACCAGATTATGAAACACGTGTGGCTATTATAAACGAGTATTTAGATAGAAATAATACATCACTTACCCCAGAAATAATCGATTATATTGCTATGAATGTCAAAAGCAATATACGTGAGTTGGAAGGGGCAGTAATGAATGTCGTAGGTCAAAAGACTCTGATAGGAGATGGCAACATCACATTAGATTTGGCAAAAAATGTTCTAAAACAACTTATCGCAGACACTCAATTAAGACCTGTAACTATAGATTTAATCATTGAGAGTGTGTGTGATAGGTACAATGTAAGTCAAGATGATTTGCTTTCAAAAAAGAGATCCAAACAAATCGCATATCCAAGGCAAATAGCAATGTATGTGTCCAGAAAATTGTTGGATATTTCTTTGGTTAGTATTGCTTCAAGTTTTGGCAAAGATCACTCAACAGTAATGCATGGAATCAAGAAAATTGAGAATGATATCAAAAAAAGTTCAGAATTTGATGAAGAAATTGATAACCTAATCAGCTACATTCAAAATTCTTAATTTATTAAACTTTATGATTGTGGATAAGTTTATTTTAGAGTTTTCTATCCACAATTTAATATTAATAACTATGTGGATAAGTTGTTGATAACTTTAAAGTGATAAACTAAAATTGTAAAAAGTTGATAATGTTGATAATCGCACAGCTTGTGCCAATTATATACACATCGTTATCAATATATAAAACACCACAAATTACAAACAAACTAGAGTTATCCACAATACAAACAGCCCTACTACTACTATTACTAACTATTATTATTATTTGTATAAACGAAAGGTAAAATATGAAATTAAAAATATCGCAAAAAGAATTACTTAAACATATCAATATTGCGCAAAAAGCGGTGTCATCTAGAACGACTATTCAGATATTAGAAGGAATTTTGTTCATCGCAGAAGAAAATTGTCTTAGACTTGTTGCTACGGATTTGGAACTTATTGTGGATACTAGAGCAAATTGTGAAATCTACGAAAAAGGTCAAATTGTAATTAACTCATCAATGATAGGAAATATCATTAGAAAGCTTCCTGACGATGATATTTATATTGAAGTGGACGATAATAATATCAATATTAAATGTTTGTCTACGGAATTCAACATTCAAGGTCAAGATTCAAACGAATTTCCATCTCTTCCTTATATAGATAAGGATGTTAAATTGACTTTGGAACAATCTGAACTTAGAGATTCCATCAGAAAAACATCATTTGCTACAAGTATGGACCAAACAAGACCAGATTTGACAGGTGTTTTGTTCAATATTATGAACGATAGGATTGAATTTGTGGCCTTAGATGGTTACAGAGTTTCACTTGATTGTATGAGTAATGTGAGTGAGTTTGAAATGAAGGCTATTGTTCCAGCGAGAGCTTTGAATGAAGTTTACAAGATTTTGGAAGAAGGGGAAATAACTCTTAACATTATTACTGGAAATATTATTTTCAAATTGGAAAACACTGATGTTTATTCTAGATTAATCGATGGTCAATATATCGACTACAATCAAGTTATGAAACAAGATTTCTCAACTGTTGTTACTATAGAAAAGAGAGCTTTACAAATGGCTTTGGAAAGAGCATCTCTTATGGCAAAAGAAGACAAGGCAAACTTGGTTAAGCTTGATTTTTCTGGAAATGAATTGCATATTTCATCTAATACTGATATTGGTAAGGTCGATGAGTATGTGAAGTGCGAAATCGGTGGAGAAGATTTGAAGATTGCTTTTAATGCTAAGTATTTGTTAGATGGCTTGAAGGTTATTGATGATGACGATATTACTTTGAATATGAGTGGAAGTCTAAGACCGATGGTGTTTAAGCCATTGAACGATACCAATTACACTTATCTTGTCCTTCCGGTAAAACTTGCAGGAGGTAATAATGATTAGTGTTAAAATTGAATCTGAATTTATAAAATTGGAACAGTTTCTAAAATTCGCATCCATCGCACAAACTGGTGGCATGGCGAAAGAACTTATTAAAGAATCCATGGTTAAGGTTAATGACGAGGTGGAGATAAGACGCGGCAAGAAGCTTTATCCAGGAGATGTAGTGGAATTTGAAGGAGAGAAATACGTAGTCGAATAATGATCGTTCAAAAATTAAAATTATATAATTACAGGAATTTCTGTGAAATAGAATTGGATTTTTGTGATGGTCTGAATCTGATTGTAGGCAGAAATGCCTCGGGTAAGACTAATATTTTGGAAGCTATTAATGTAGCTTTGAAGGGAAAAAGTTTCAAAACCAACACCAATTCTCACTTGATTAAATTCGGTGAAGATGAGGCTCGCATTGTAATGGATGTCTACGATGATGGTTTTGAGGATAAGATAGATATTACTATTAAAAATAACGAAAAGATACTCAATGTGAATGAAGCTTTTGTGAATACTATTAAAGAATACAATGAGTATTTTGAGTGTATTGTTTTTAAGCCAGATGATTTGAAGATAGTAAAAGAATCGAAATCTTTGAGAAGAAAATTCTTGGATGAGTCCATAAGTGGTGTGGACAAATACTACAGGACTGTTTTGAAACAGTACAATCAAGTGTTGGATGAGAGAAATAAGCTCATCAAAAACCACAGGTACAATTCGTATTTTAATGAGCAGTTGAAGGCTTTGAATATTCAATTGGCAGACACGGGCTCATATATTATGCACAAGAGAAAAAGCTATGTCGAAAGGCTACATCTTATCGCAAAAAACGTGTGCTCAAATTTGAGTGATGAGAATGATAAGCTGGACATGGAAAATAATTTTTCGATAGAATATGTAGAGGATATGACTAATCAAAAGAATACTTATTACAAGAGTTTGGTAGATATTTTGGATAAGGATTTGGAAAATAAGCAAACTAATTTAGGTATCCATCGTGATGATTTGGATATTTTAATCAACGACAAATCGGCTAAGTTTTTTGCATCTCAAGCTCAGGTGAGAACTGCTATTTTATCGATGAAGCTTGCGCAATTGGATTTGAGTAGATTTTATAATGATAGATTGCCAATTATTTTGTTGGATGATGTGTTCAGTGAACTTGACGATTACAGAATCAACTACATCATCAGATATATCAAGGATTTTCAAGCTTTTCTGACGACTTCAGAAAGAGCGCCTGTTGGGTTGTACACGATAAAAATAGGTGAATGATATGTATTTGGATATTGGCAACAACACATTAATTGATGAAAATGAGATTATAGCAGTAGTTAATGTCTCGGACAAATTCTTCACAGATTTCAAGAAGGATGATTTGGATTATACGAAAAACGTAGAATTTGTGAATGAAGATGAGGACATTACTATAAGGTCTATAGTCATAACTAATAGAGGAGTTTACAAGTCAAATATTAGTGGGAATTATTTGATGAATAACTTTATGAAAGGAATATAATGAAAAAAAACAGAGAATATACTGCAGATCAGATTACAGTATTAGAAGGATTGGAACCGGTTCGTGTAAGACCAGGGATGTATATCGGTTCTACTGATGAAAAAGGTCTACACCATTTGGTGTACGAAGTAGTCGACAACTCAATTGATGAGGCGTTGGCTGGCGTGTGTGATTTGATTAAGGTTACTATAAAAAAAGACAATTCAGTTATTGTAGAAGATGATGGTTCTGGTATTCCGGTTGAAACACACCCAAAAACAGGCAAATCAACGCTTGAAACTGTACTTACAGTGCTTCATGCGGGTGGTAAATTTTCAAACGACGCTTATCAATACTCAGGTGGTCTTCACGGAGTTGGTGTAAGTTGTGTTAATGCTTTAAGTACATATCTTATTGCCAGAGTCAAAAGAGACGGCAAAATGTACGAACAAAGATTTGAAAAAGGAAAAACTGTTACAGAACTTACTGTTATAAAAGAAAATGTCAGAGGAACTGGAACAACAATTGAATTTATGCCGGACAATACGATTTTTGAAACTTTGAATTTCGACAAAAATGTTCTTGCAAAAAGATTCAGAGAAATGGCGTTTTTGAATAAGGGCGTGAAGATAGAATTTGCTGATGAAAGAGAAGGCTACAAGGAATTGTTCCACTACGAAGGTGGTATCAAATCATTTGTAGAATACATCAACAAATCCAAAAAGCCTTTGGATCACGAAGTTATGTATATCGAAGGAGAAAAAGAAACTACTAAAGTGGAAATAGCTATGCAATACACTGAAAGCTATAACGAAACTATTGTTTCATTTACTAATAACATTAAAACAGTTGACGGTGGAACACATGTTGTAGGATTTAAATCTGCACTTACTCGTGCTCTTAACGATTATGCAAGAAACAAAAACATATTAAAAGAAAAAGACGATAACTTATCTGGTGATGATGTCAGAGAAGGTATCACTGCTGTTGTTTCAGTAAAACTTAACAACCCACAATTTGAAGGACAAACAAAAGGAAAATTGGGTAACTCCGAAGCTAGAACTGTTGTGGACAGCGTTGTATATGAACATTTGAGTTTTTATTTTGAAGAAAATCCAAAAATCGTCAAGACAATTATACAAAAAGCATTGGCATCACAAAAAGCAAGACTTGCCGCAAGACGTGCAAGGGATTTGGTTCGTAAGAAATCGGTGCTTGACAATACTACACTTCCAGGAAAACTTGCTGACTGCCAAAGCTCAGACATCGAACACAACGAAATCTTCCTTGTAGAAGGGGATTCTGCCGGTGGTTCTGCAAAAGGTGGCAGGGACAACAAATTCCAAGCTATATTGCCATTGAGAGGTAAAATCTTGAATGTAGAAAAAGCTCACCTTGAAAGAGTTTTAAATTCAAACGAAATCAAAGCTATGATTACTGCATTTGGAACTGGAATAGGAAAAAACTTTGACATCAGCAAACTTCGCTACGGCAAAATCGTAATAATGACCGATGCCGATGTCGATGGAGCGCACATCAGAACACTTCTACTTACATTCTTGTACAGATTTATGAAGCCATTAGTGGAAAAAGGTCACGTGTACATCGCACAACCACCACTTTACGGAATCATCAAAGGTGTTAAGGTAATGGAATATTGCTACACAGAAAAAGAATTAGAAGAAGCTTTGGAAAAATACGGCGAAAGAAGTAACATCAAAGTTCAAAGATACAAAGGTCTTGGTGAAATGAACGCAGAACAATTGTGGGATACTACAATGAATCCTGAACACAGAATCCTAATCAAAGTTGAAATCGACGGAGAAGACGAAAACGAACTCGACAACACATTCGACGTTTTGATGGGAGACGATGTTGAACCAAGAAGAGAATTTATAGAACAAAATGCTGTTTATGCACAAAACATTGACGCTTAGGAGAATAATATGACAGAAAGAAAACTCAATATAAAACCAGCTGATTTGAAAAAAGAAATGGAAAGTGCATATTTGGATTATTCTATGAGTGTAATTGTATCACGTGCACTTCCAGATGTAAGAGACGGGCTAAAACCTGTTCACAGACGTATAATTTACGGAATGCAACAACAAGGGTTGTTCCCAGATAGAAAATACTCCAAGTCCGCAAGACTTGTAGGGGAAGTAATGGGTAAGTATCACCCTCATGGTGACAGCGCAATCTACGATGCAGTTGTAAGACTTGCACAAGATTTCAACATGAGATATCCACTTGTAGATGGTCAAGGTAACTTCGGTTCTATCGACGGTGACGGAGCTGCCGCACCTCGTTATACGGAGTTACGTATGGCAAAACTATCACTTGAAATGTTGCGTGACATCAACAAAGATACTGTTGATTTCCAAGACAACTACGACGGTGAAGAACAAGAACCAGTTGTACTTCCATCCAGATTTCCTAACTTAATCGTAAATGGATCCAGTGGTATCGCCGTTGGTATGGCGACAAATATGGCTCCACACAACTTAGGTGAAACTATAGATGCATTAATCGCATCAATCGACAATCCAAATATTACAATAGAAGAATTGATGAAACACATCAAGGCTCCTGATTTTCCAACGGGTGGAAACATCATGGGACTTGAAGAAGTCAAAAATGCATACACAACAGGACGTGGAAAAGTCAAACTAAGAGCAGAAGCTAGGATTGAGGAATCAAAGGGAAGATACAAAATAATCGTCACAGAAATTCCTTACCAAGTTAACAAATCCAACTTAATCAAAAAAATCGCAGACCTTGTAAAACAAAAGAAATTAGAAGGTATCAGTGATTTGAGAGATGAATCGGACAGAAAAGGTATGAGAATTGTCATCGAAACAAAAAGAGATGCCAATCCAAATATCGTGCTTAATAACTTGTACAAATACACTCAAATGCAAACTACATTCGGGATAATTAACCTTGCACTTGTAAATGGCGTTCCAAAAGTTTTGACATTGAAACAACTAATCGACCATTATCTTGTTCACCAAGAAATAGTCGTTAGAAGAAGAACGCAATTTGATTTGAACAAGGCGAAGGCGAGAATTCACATAGTTGAAGGATTGTTGAAAGCAATCGACAATATCGATGAAATTATTCACATTATCAGAACAAGTTACGATGATGCGCTTGAAAAATTGATGCAAAGATTTGGTTTTTCAGAAATTCAAGCCCAAGCAATTTTGGATATGAGACTTAAAAGATTGCAAGGTTTGGAAAAAGAAAAACTACAAAATGAATTTGACGAATTGAGCGCATTGATTGAACAATTGACAGAAATTTTGAATAACAGACACATGTTATTAGAAATCATCAAAGACGAATTGACAGAAATTAAAACAAAATATTCAGACGACAGAAGAACTAAAATTCTAAGAGATGACGGTGATTTTGAAGATATGGAACTTCTAGAAGAAGAAGACATGTTTATTACTATCACTAACAAAGGCTACATTAAACGAATTTCAACCGATGCATACAAAGTTCAACACAGAGGTGGACGTGGTGTTAATGCAATGGGAATGAAAGATGGAGATTTCATCAAAGATATGTTCGCAACTACAACTCATCAAGATTTGTTGTTCTTCACTAATAAAGGAAAAGTTTACTCACTAAAAGCTTACGAAGTGCCAGAAGCAAGCCGTACTGCTAGAGGATCCAACATCATTAACCTAATCCAAATCGATGCCGATGAAAGTGTTACACAAGTATTGGCATTGGATAAGGACAAAGAAGACGACCAATTTATAATATTTATCACTAAAAATGGTAAAGTGAAGAAGACTTCGTTGGATTTGTACGAAAATATTAGAAAAACTGGTATCATAGCTATCAAATTTGACGAAGGTGACGAGCTAATCGATGTAAAACTTGTCGAAAAAAATGAAAATGTAATTATCGTCACTAAAAAAGGAATGAGTTTGCAATTTAATGTGGATCAATTGAGAGATTTATCCAGAAATGCTATCGGAGTAAAGGCTATAACGCTTAACAAAGACGATGAAGTTATTTCATTTGATTTGGTAAAAGACAATGAATTCTTGGCAGTTATCAGTGAAAATGGTTACGGTAAGAAGACTGAATTATCCAACTACACTACACAAAACAGAGGTGGAAAGGGAATCAGAACTTACAAAATCGCCAAGAAAACAGGAGATGTAGCGTGTGCTAAGGCATTGAAAAACGAAGATGAGATACTTTTGATTAGCAAAAAAGCTGAGGTTATCAGAATTAAAGCGGAAGGAATATCTACACTTTCAAGATCAACATCTGGTGTATTATTGAAAAATACAGATAAGGGCGAAGATGCGATAGTAGCTGTAGCTAAGTATTTTGAAGAATAAGGAGAAAATTATGCAATTAAACTACGATATAGTCACAAAAGACGAAATAATTGTAAGAATCCAAGGTGATTTGGACATTAACACTTGCGACGAATTCAGAGATGATTTATTGGAAGAATACAAGAAAAATCCAAATGACATCAGAATTGATGCGACAGATCTTTCATTTATAGATTCAACAGGACTTGGTGCTTTGATAAAAGTGTACAACGAACTAAGAGACAATAACCACAAAATCTACATCGACAATATCAAAAAACACGTCAATAAAGTGTTCACGATAACAGAAATGGACAAGATTTTCGTAATAAAGGAGATATAATGGAAGAATTCAGATTAAGTTTTCAAAATGAAAAAGAAAATGTATCTCTTATAAGACTTTCAGCATCTTTCATTGCGATGAAGTGTGGATTTTCAGTAGACGATATTGAAGATATCAAATTGTGCGCGAGTGAATGTTTGAATTTACAAAGAAACAGATCCAAAATCATCGACTGTACAATGACTATTGACGATGAATCTTTAACACTAATCTTCAAATTAGACGGATTTAATCCACGTGAAAACAACGAAAAGGATAAAATATCGGAAATGATTATCCAATCTTTAATGGATGAATACGAAATCAATGGAAGTGAGATAAAAGTAATCAAGAATAGGAAATAATATTATGGCGAATAAATCAATTAGTAAAGAAGAACAGGAGAATATTAAAGAATTATTCTTGAAATTCCAAGAAACACGAGACAAGAAAACAAGGGATACTCTCGTTGAAAAAAACCTGTATATCGCTGAAATATTAGCTAAAAAATACACAGGAAGGGGAATCGAATACGATGATTTGTACCAAGTCGCATGTATCGGACTGATCTATGCGATTGACCGCTACGATCCATCAAAAGGCTACGAATTCTCCTCCTATGCAACTCCTACAATAGTCGGAGAAATCAAGAAATATTTCAGAGACAAAGGCTGGGTCATCAGAGTTCCACGCAGAATTCAGGAACTCAACAAAAAAGTTGCCAACGCCAAGATTCACCTTGCACAAACCATGCAAAAATCTCCAACAGTTGAAGACATCGCAGATTACTTGTCGATATCCAACGAAGAAGTTTTGGAAGTGTTGGAAGGGGCGAAGGTGTATGCTCCACAATCATTGGATCAATCGATCGATCAATCAAGTGATGACAGGGACACTAATCTTAGCGATTTGATTGGAGAAGAAGACAAGGACATGCTGAAGTTTGAAAACAGGGATTTGATCAACAGATGCATGGAGGATTTGAACGAAGTTGAAAAGAAAATTCTTCTTGGAAGATATTTTGATAAGAAAACACAAATCGTGATTGCAGAGGAATTGGATATTTCCCAAATGACTGTCAGCAGAATGGAGAAGAAAATTCTCAAAAAATTCAAGGCGTCACTCAAGGAACAGCTGGAATTTTAAATGGAAATTTTGAGATTTGAAAATATTAAATTCATCAAAGAGTACGATGATTTTGCTATAGATAAAAACGAAGTAGTTTTCGTTGTGGGTAAGAGTGGAAGTGGCAAATCCACTCTTCTCAAACTTATCAACAACACATTACAAATGAAATCGGGCAGAATTTTCTACAAAGATAAAAATATTTTGAATATCAAACCTGTTGAATTGAGAAGAAACATCATAATGACTTCCCAGGAAAATTTCTTGTTTGATATGACTATAAGAGAGAATTTCCATGAGTTTTACAAGCTACGCGATTTAGAAGAATTAACTGACGAAGAAATCACGAAGTTTTTGAAAATCACTAATTTCGATGTCGATTTGAACCTCAATGTTGAGAAACTTTCCGGAGGAGAAAAGCAAAGGGTATTCTTGGCTATTGCTCTTAGCTTAGATCCTGAGGTTTTGTTATTGGATGAGCCGACAAGTGCGTTGGACAATAAGACTGCATTTGATATGATGAAAAATATCGTGGATTATTGCAAACACAACGACATTACACTTGTAGTTGTGAGTCACGCTAGACAATTAGTCGACGAATTTGCAGATAAAATAATCGATTTGGGAGAATAAAATGGGAATAATTAAAATACCATGGACTAGGTTCGTTCTGATTTATTTGCTTTTGTTAGTTGTGTTATTCGTAATGAAGAAATGTCGTATCAACAAAACAAAAATGCTAGTTGTAGCAAGTGTTCGTATGACTGTACAACTTATAATCGCAGGGTTCATTCTAACTTATGTGATAAATTCGAACAACAATTTATTTGTAATAATTTACATATTGATAATGGCGGCATTCAGCAGTTTAAAAGTTTTCAAAGGAAATCATTTATCTGACAAATTCAAAGCGATTATAGGATTTAGCATATTATTTTCAGGATTACTTGTGGAGTGCTTCTACGTAGGATTTGTAATCAGAAAACCTATCTTCGATGCACAATATGCGATTCCAATTTCTGGGATGCTTTTCGGAAACACGATGACGGCTGTGAATTTGGGAGTAAATTACTTAAACGAAAATCTGAAACTAAACAAAAATAAAATCACAACGTTAATTAATTTGGGAGTAAGTGCAGACACAGCACTCATTCCTATTGTCAATCGATCCGTAGAAATGGCGATACTACCGAATTTGAACAGCATGATTGCTATGGGAATTATAAGTCTTCCTGGAATGATGACAGGACAAATCCTATCCGGAGTTAGCCCAAACACTGCAATAATTTATCAGATATCTGTGATGATAGCCATCTGCGCGAGCGTTAACATTGCAAGTTTCTTGTCGCTTTATTTGGGATACAAAAGTTTGATTAATAATAGAGAGCAAATAAATTTTGAATTATAATTGGAGGAAAAAAATGAGAATTGAAAAGGATTCTATCGGTGAAATCGAAGTAAGTGACGATGTTTTGTGGGGAGCACAAACTCAAAGAAGTTTCAACAATTTTAAAATTGGAACAGAAAAAATGCCACTTGAAGTCATCAAAGCGCTCACAAGATTAAAAAAAGCGTGTGCGATTTCTAATAACAAATTGGGAAAACTTACAGACGAAAAGAAGGATTTGATTGTGGGTGCATGTGATGAAATCTTGGATCACAAACATGACAGCGAATTTCCACTAGCTGTGTGGCAAACTGGATCTGGAACGCAATCCAACATGAATGTGAACGAAGTCATCGCACACATCGCAAACCAAAAGATTGGGGAGAACATCATTCATCCGAACGATGATGTGAACAAATCCCAAAGCTCCAACGATACATTTCCATCTGCAATCCACATTGCACTTAAACATATGATTGATTCAGAACTAATCGAAGAATTAGAAAACACTGAAAAAGTCTTCGAAAAATTGATGGAAGAAAATAAAGATATCATCAAAATCGGACGTACACATTTACAAGATGCAGTGCCTCTAAGATTGTCACAAGAAATATCGGGATGGCTTTTCATGATTAGAAAAGGCAAACAACACATCATTGAAGCAAGCAAAGCGTTAAACGAACTTGCAATTGGAGCTACAGCCGTTGGAACAGGACTCAACGCAGTTAAAGGATTCGACCAAATGGTAGTAGATGAAATAAATGCCCAAACAAAAGGAGAATTCGTCACTGCAGAAAACAAATTCCACGCACTTACATCAAAAGATGCAATAAGCTATACTCATGGAGCAATCACAGCCCTTGCTAATAATTTGATGAAAATTGCAAATGATGTGAGATTTTTGGCAAGTGGTCCAAGGTGTGGAATCGGAGAATTATCAATTCCAGCAAATGAACCGGGCTCATCAATCATGCCTGGCAAAGTAAATCCAACACAAGCAGAAGCATTGACTATGGTTTGTGTACAAATAATGGGCAACAACACGACAATTCAAGTCGCAGCAAGCCAAGGAAATTACGAACTAAACGTGTATATGCCTGTGATTATTTATAACGCGTTGCAATCAGTAAGACTAATAAAAGATGCTACAAAATCTTTTACAGATAATTGTCTAAGAGGACTCAAAGCAAACAGAGAAGTCATCGATTATTATTTGAACAATTCGTTGATGCTAGTCACTGCCCTTAACACCAAAATTGGCTACGACAAAGCTAGTACAATCGCAAAATACGCACACAAAAACAACACAACACTTAAACAAGCTTCCCTTGATTTGGAAATTCTAACAGAAGAAGAATTTGACGAATACGTCGACCCTACAAAAATGTGCTAGTTAAAAAAATATTTTATATTGAAAAATAATAATATAAAATATATAATAAGTGTGAGGGTAATGGGGGGAGAATATGAAAAAGAAATTAACGATATATGTGGTAGTAGTGATGACATTTCTGATGCATATTGGATATGACATAAGCTACGGTCAAAAAGAAAGTAACATAATGAAAATGTTGGCTAGTACACAAACTTTGCCAAAAGCAGGCATAGACAACGAGCATATTTTAATAAGCATCGCTTGTTTAATAATAATTACTGGTGCATTTTTTGTGTTTTTTAAAAAAAGAGAAAAGAAGTAAGTTATTGATTTACTTAGATAGGAAAACTCACGCAGTTAAGCATATTGCACATATGCTTAGCTGTTTTTTTTGTTTATCTACAAATGTAGTTTCAGTGTGTAAAACAAAAAATCATCAAGCACGATTGCTTTGCTAACATAGGTAAACTCACGCAGTTAAGCATATTGCACGAATATCTAGACTACGAAAATTTGTTATTTCTAAATCTCGAAACCCTAAAATTTGAAGCTCACTTCGTTCGGCGGTCAAATTTTGGCCGGGTTTCTTCGATTTGTAATCAACAAAATTTTCTCCGTATGATATTCTTAGCAATAAGGCTTAACTGCTTTTTTGTTGCTTATTAAAATACTTTATAGGGAAGAATAAAGATGTGTAGAAAACCAAAATTACTTGTAATAATCTACTAGGTATTTTTTGATGAAATCTGTTGAATTTGATGGGGAAAATCTGTATGTAATTTTGGTAATCTACTTTTTGTAATTTATCAACATACTTGGTTTTGAAATGGGGGATTTTGTGTAGAAGAAGTTTGTTGTTTGAATATTTATTGCTTAGATAGGTAAATTCACGCAGATTAAGCATATTGCACGAATATCTAGACTACGAAAATTTGTGATTTCTAAATCTCGAAACCCTAAAATTTGAAGCTCACTACGTTCGGCGGTCAAATTTTAGCCGGGTTTCTTCGATTTGAAACAACTTGAATTTTCTCCGTATGATATTCTTAGCAATAAGGCTTAACTGCTTTTTTATTTTATCAACAAAAAAAATCTTAGATTTAATTGTCTAAGATTTTTACAAATAATCTATTAAATTTTCTTCTGATATATCTATTGGGTCGTCATGGTAGTATACTTTGACTATCATGTCTTCTGTGATTTCCCAGATGTTTCCTTGGACTGCGAAGATGTTCCATTCATCGATGTCGAAGATTCGTTTGTAGCTTTGATATATTTTTTTATATTCTTCAGGATACAAATATCTATAGTCTTCGGAGCCTATTAGAAACGGGTTGGGCATTTTGTTATCTTTTAAATATTTGTAGTATTGTTTCAAATCGTCTTCATTTAATGGTACGTAGTGGTTGTTGAGGACGTAGTCCCATTTTGCTCCATCTAGATAGACGATTTTTTCTGAGGGTACTTTGAGGCAATACGCTACGGAGTTTTCGTCTGGTTTCATGCAGTTTTTGTTACTGACTGAGCACCAAATCGGTAGTTTTACATCATCAGGTTTTGAGACGATTTGTTCTGCTTGTTTGACAAAATAGGTGTATTTTTCTCTGAAAAACTCATAGATGTCTCCCAAATGTTCACTTGCGTATTCCAATTTGTTGATGAATCTTTTTTCTTTTTTTAATACGTCTAGTGATCTTTTATCTTGCATTGTGTAAAGCATTACGTATCCATTTGTTTCATTTGGGTTTTTCATTTGTTTCATTTTTTGTTCCTTTCTGTTTCGTGCATTATGATGAATGCGATGAGTATTATGACAGGAAGTACGAGTATTGATTTTGTTGAGTAGACAATTGATGTTAGTGTTCCGATTATACAACCTAGTATGAATATCAAAATTGCAGAATATGTCGTAAATGATGCTTTGAGTAGGTTGTTATCTTTTGTGTAGAAGTAGTCTATGAGTCTGTCTGTTGCTTTTTTCAAATTTCCTGTGCACATTGTCGTCATTAAATCTACTCCGTTGAATCTTCTAAACGCTTCGATTTGCATTGCGCACACGAATGATATGAGAAGACATGCTAATTTGTTCAAATTTTCTGGGATAAATCCAACTAATGCGAGGATTATTCCTTCAAAAACTATGATAACTTGTCTCCAATGTACGATTTTCATGTATTTGTGCTTTTTCTCAAATATTCTAACCAAAGTTGTCCCCAAAATGAATGCAATAATCGGCATAACGTAGCGCACTATTTTGTCCAAATTCCCGTAGCAAATATTAATCGAGAGTAATACGAGATTTCCTGTTTGTGCGAATGCGAAAACTCCACCACGGGTTACGTAGCTGTAGCTATCCAAGAATCCGCCGATTAGTGTTAGTATGAACATTATTTGTAAACTTTCAGATTTTTGTGTCATTAAATCACCTGCTTATTTGATTACATTATATCATTTTTTCATTTATAGAAAAAATCAACTGGATTACAACGTAGCAATCATCCTATCAGCAGTGGTTGCGCTACTACAATTTATAAAAACAACAAGCTCATCTTATTAGATGAGCTTTTGTTTTGTGGAGAATTATTTCCAAGTGTTTAGACATTTTTGATACTTAATATAATCAGCAAACGGCTTTCTTGCAAGGTAGTTGTGATTGTCTATCATGTTTTTTTCTTTTTCTAATTTTTTATCATAAGCAAAACAAAACATCTTGTTGTAGTTATTTTTCATAGGATTCAAATAAACATTGGAGTACAAGAAATATCGGTACTCGTATTGTGTATTGGGATCATCTTTGAAATATATTGTAAAACGTGTAGTATTCTCACTTGCATCATTATATTTTTCTATAGATTTGATGTTGGATCTGTCAGTTCCTTGTAAAGTGAGGACTTGGTCAAGTTTTTTGTTTGCGAAATAGCTTTGAATTGGATGATCAACAACCCACCACACAACATTGTAAATTACGAAAATACAGATCACAATTTTAATAAATTTGTATAGTTTATTTTTCATATTCACCTCTTAATACCATTCTTCAGTGTATTTCATGTATTTTGCCTTTTTGAAATAGGTGTTTCCGATAGGACTTCCTGTAGGGTATTCGTAAATAAAAACAATGATTTTGTTCGTATCTTCAAACAAATGCGGCAAACTTTTCAATCTAAAATTAACCAAATGATAACTGTATTTGTATTCAACCAATGGATCATCCTTGAAAATCACATTAAATTCATGATTACCGGATTTATAATCATAACTTGATGAAATTTTCAAAATATTATCTTTATTAGTTCCTTGCTGTTGCATAAAAGAATACAGCCTGTGTTTTCCACAAAAATATTGAACTGGATGATTAACAGTCCATCCGACAATTAAGTAGACGATTACAATTGTAAGTAGAATTTTAAATAACCTTTTCATAAATTTCACAACCTTTCTTGTGTTAATTACATTATACCCAAATTTTTCAAATCAGAATAGTAATAACTCTCCTACAAATGTATGTATAAATGAAAGGGGGAGTGAAAATGAAAAAATTAAAAATCACTTCAGTAAATGATGTAAACGGAACACAAAAGAAAAGTTCCAAGACATTCAGTAATTTATCATCAACAGTTACTAACGAAAACTTGAAAAGTGCAGCGTATGCAATCAATTCATTAGTAGATTCTGATGAAAAACATGCGTATGTAGTAGAAGAAACAGAACTTTAGGAGGTATTTAAATGCAAGAATATTTACAAATCAAAATAGGCAATGATTCAAATGAAACAATGACTATCAACTTAACAAACTATGACCGTGCGAAAACTGAACAAGAAATCAGCACAATAATGGACAAAATCTTAGAAGCAAAAACATTCACTGGCAAAAAAGATATCTACAACAAAAAAGTCTCAGCAGATGTAATAACTGTAGATAAAAAACCAATGAACATACAATAAGGATAACAAATGGACGAATTCTTAAGTTTTGTCGGTAACGTCGGCTTTCCCATTTCAGTGACAGCATTTCTTCTAATAAGAGTTGAATCCAGATTAGAAGACATCAAAATCTCCATTGAAAAGCTGAACGCCATCCTCACTAACTTAAACAGATAACCTTAATTTCATATATCATTTCCTAAAATTAAATCAACAAACCGGTAAGTCTAATAAAAGATTACCGGTTTTTTACGTTACAAATAAAAAATCGACTCACTAAGAGCCGATTTTCTTACTTAAATTTACAATTTATTTTGCTTCTTCAAATTTGATGTTGTATTCAAAATCTGCTGGATTGTAGTAATCAAGAGCTTTTCCTTCTACTTCTGCGTATGGATAACCGAAGTTATTAAGTGGTTTGTCGTCTTGTTTTGGTTCAAGAGTAAGATCACGACCTGTAGTCAATGCTACACGAAGTGAATCCATTCCACCCCAATAATAATCAGCAAGTTCTTTTGTTTTTTCATCAGATTTGTCTAGTTTTTGTTTCAAAACAGCTTTCAAAACATCGCCTGGATCTGCTTTAACCCAACCTTGACCTTGAAGGTAGAATTCAGACCAGCAGTGTTGACCTTTTGTTTCGTCATCAGATGCTTTCTTGCTCATTCTTACACCGAAGATTTCACGAGCAGGAACGCCAGCTGCTCTACACAAAGCTACGAAAACTGAGTGAATGTCAGTACATTTACCTTGTGGCATATCCAATAATTTTTCAACTTCACCAGTACCGCAACCTTTTACAGATTCGTCACGGTTCATATTAGCGATAGTCCAATCGTAAATTGCTTTTACTTTGTCCAAATCAGTAGTCTTGCCTTCAGTGATTTTGTCAGCAAGTTCTTTTACTTTACCATCAACAGGCATCATGCTGTGTGGTTGCAAGAATTCTTTAAGTTCGTCTTTTTTAGCTTGATCTTCTTTTTCAGTAAGTTCTCCTCTTTTGATTTCCTTACGTTCAGCATCAAAAGATAGAGAAACCTTACGGTCAGTTGCTTCATTGTCCCATTCAACATAAAGCATTTTGTTACCTAACTTGTCAGTAGTTTGTTGTTGTTTAGCGTGAGCTTCATCCAAATCTACCTTAACGTTAGAAATTTTTTGGTATTCTGAATCTTGTGGAATTGGTAACCACAATTTTACAGATTTGCCTTTATCGTATTTTGACAAATCAACATTTGTTGTCAAAGTTCCTTTTCTTTCTGCGAAGTTTTCTTCCTTCTTTTCTTCTTTTTTGATTTCTATCTTATTAGTGTCTTCCTTTGCAGTTTCTTCCTTCTTAGTTTCAGTATTTTCTTTTGTGTTATTCTTAGCACATGCTGATAAACTAACCACAAATACCAATAAAAGTAAAATCTTTAATGCTTTTTTCAAAAAACATCCCCCCTTATATATTTTTACATAAAATTAGGCAATATATGAAATATTGCCCAATTAAATATCTTATTTTGCTGCAGAACCTTCGATTTTATATCCTGCATCCATCCAAGCAACAATTCCGCCTGGGTGACGATATACATTTGTAAATCCAGCTTCTTTTGCGATAATTGCGCCGACATCACTTCTAGCACAACCAACAAAACCACAGTATACAACAACAGTTTTGTTTTTGTCTTCGCCCAAAGCTTTCAAGAAAGCTTCTTTTTGTTCTGGTTTTAATTCGTCTGCTTTCATAGGCAATTCTGCATTTACAGCGCCAGGAATTCTGTTTTTGTCAAAAGATTTAGCTGGCATAGTGTCCACTATAACCATGTCTTTCTTTTGGTCAATCCATGAATTCAAATCTTCTGTAGATACAAGTTCATATCCACCCTTGTTGACAGCATTTACAAGTTTCATACTTGCAGTTTCAATTTTTTGTTCGTTACCGTCTTTTGCAGTTCCAGGACCTTTGTTATCAGCTCCAGGAGCAGCTTTTTGGCAACCAGTTGCCAATACTAAAATCATGGCAAATAATGTCAAAGCTTTAATGAATTTCTTCATTATGTAATCCCTCCTAAAATATTCTATATACTTATTATATCGTAAAATTTTGGAAAATTTGAGTTTTATTTATTGAAATAATTTATAAATGGGCTGTTTTCAGGGTAAATTTGTGTCATTTTCTATAAATGACATACAATTAATAGATTTTTTATACAAATAATCAATTTACGATTATGATATACTATAGTTAATTGACATTTAGTTATTAATTTATTCATCAATTTCCCAAGGAGGATTTATGTATATTTTAATCGTGGCAGTGGTGCTTTTGTTGGCGCTTTTGGCTGTTAAATTTTCAAATAGATATGGTATTCCGTCGTTTCTATTGTTTATTATTTTAGGAATATCGTTTAATTTTTTCGGAAAAGATTTCAATAATTACAGGTTTGTGGACGAATTTTCAAGCGTCGCGCTTTTGATTATTATGTTCTACGGTGGTTTTGGTACAAATTTGCAAATGGCAAAATCTGTGACAACACAGGGAGTTATCATGGCAAGTGCAGGGGTTGTGCTTACGTCTGTTCTTACGGGAGCTTTTTGTTATTTTGTACTTAAAATCAGTTTCGTGGAATCCATGCTTTTAGGTTCTGTCGTAGGTTCCACGGATTTTGCTTCGGTGAGTTCGATTTTACGAAGCAAGAATTTGAATCTCAAATACTCCACTGCATCAATGCTTGAGATTGAAAGTGGTTCTAACGACCCGACGGCTTACACTATGACTATGATTTTCTTGTCGATTTTGATGGGGTCAAAGACTTCTGTGTTCAAACTGATTTTGCTTCAAGTTGGAATTGGGCTGTTGATTGGTTTTTTGATGGCAAAATTAACAGAAAAATTGATTTTTAAGATAGATTTCTCACAAGACGGTCTGTTCACTGTTCTGATTATTTCCTGCGCACTTCTAACTTTTGCTATTAGCAAGAATTTGGGAGGAAATGCGTTCTTGTCAGTGTATGTACTGGGAATTATGATAGGAAATTTGGAATATTATAGGAAGAAAGAGGTTGTGTTCTTCTTCGATGGTTTTTCGGGAATAATGCAGATTGGTTTGTTCTTTTTGCTGGGACTTTTGGCAGATCCTAAAAGCATCGTGAGGGCTGTTCCTGTGGCTTTCTTGGTGATGGTTTTTATCACAATTATTGCAAGACCATTGGCAAGTATTTTGCTTTTGAAACCATTTGGCTACAAGAAGAATCAACTTATTGTAATTTCTGCGGCGGGTTTCAGAGGTGCGGCTGCGATTGCGTTTGCGATTATGGTTATCAACAGTAACGCAAAGTTATCTGTGGATTTGTTCCACATAATTTTCGTGATTTGCCTGTTGTCTTGTTTAATTCAAGGATCCCTTTTTCCGATTATTTGTAGGAAAACCGATATGATTGATCCTGACGATACTGTGCTTAAAACTTTCAATTACTACAGTACTAAAAGCGATGTTGGTTTTATCGAAACGAAAATAAATGAGCACAGTGAACTTGTAGGAAAAAAGGTTAGCGAGATTGGGCTTCATTTCGATATAATTGTTGCAAAAATTATAAGAGATAACAAACTTGTAGTTCCACGTGGTGATACTGTGATTTGTGCAGATGACACTGTTGTAATTGGCGGCAAATCTTATTTTGATCCGACAGGTTACGGTTTGGTTGAAATCACAATCAGCGACAAAAACAACTGGAATGGCAAGAAGTTAAAGGATATCGATATGATTGACACAGAACTTGTGGTTATGATTCAATCAAAGAACGGAGAAATAATCGTTCCTACGGGCAATGTTACGCTTAATGTTGGGGATAAGTTGATTATTCTAAAAGAAACGGTAAGATTGTAAATATTTTGTTAATTGTGAACATTTGATATAAAGTCTGATATAATAATAAAATAATTACATTTTAAGGAAGGATTTTATGATAGATTTTTTGATTCAAAAATTTGTTAAGAATTACGAGGACACGCAAAGCTTCACTACGCGTAGATCATACGGGAATTTGAGCAGTGCTGTGGGATTGTTCATTAACTTATTTTTATTTTCTACTAAATTAATAATAGGATTACTCACTAATTCCATAGCGATAATGGCTGATGCTATCAACAATTTATCGGATTGTTTCAGTATTATTTTGATGGTTTTAAGCTTTAGTATGAGTACAAAACCCGCCGATGAAAAACATCCGTACGGTCATTCACGATTGGAGTACATTTTCTCGTCGTTGATTACGATTTTGGTTATTTACATCGGTATTAAATTGGTCGTCGCATCATTCAAGAAGATTATTCATCCGGAAGTCATCACATTCAACATTTACTCGTTGATCGTTCTAATCGTAGCGATTGTGGCGAAGTTTTGGCTTAGCAAATTCTACTACAAAATTTCCAAGAAAATCGACTCTGATTTGTTGATGGCAACATCTGTGGATTCAAAAAGCGACTGCATATCCACATCCATCGTACTTATATCTGTCGTAGTATTCAAATTGACAGGACTTAATATCGACGCATACATCGGACTTTTGGGTGGTGTTATCATCATCAAAAACGGATTTGAAATGATAACTGACACTGTGGACAAACTTTTGGGAACGGGTGCATCCAGAAAATTCGAACGTGAAATCACCGATTTCATCACATCATATGACGGTATTTACGGAGCACACGATTTGAGAGTTCACGATTATGGTCCAGGTCACATCTTCATAACTGTAGATGTGGAAGTGGATAGTTCCGAAGAATTCATCAAACTACACTCATTAGTTGATAGAATTGAAAGAGATTTGATAGAACAAAAAGGCGTGTACTCCACAATTCACATGGATCCGTTGGCAGTCAACAATCCAGAAGTTCAAAACTTACACGAAATTGTCGCAAAAATCATCGACGATGTAAACGACGAATGGATATTGAACGATTTTAGGATTTGTCCTAAAAAAGAAGGCGATGAGATGATTTTTGACATCAGAGTAGATATAGATGAAGAAATGGAAGACAAAGAAATAGTGGATATTGTGAAGGACAAAATCCTATCGCAAATCACTGACTACAAGCCAATTATAGCGATTACAAGAGGATATCAAAGAAGAAACTTTTATTAAAATGAAAAACATTAAACGAATTTACGATCAAAATCCACTCAAATTCATACTTGAAGTCTACGCAGTGTATTTGGTGTGGTTTTTTGCAATGGAAAAAATAGCCAATAGAAATTATCACATAGTATATTCGAAACTAGACGACTACATTCCTTTTTATAAACCAGCGATACTTATGTACTCGTCGTGGTTTTTGATGTTAGTGATACCATTTGTCTACCTTTTGAAGAGAAAATCATACGATAATATGTACGACATAATTATCCCGATGTTTTCTGCGATGTTCATATCACTGATAATTTATATGATATATCCGACAGCACTTAACATCAGAGTAACTGATATCACTGGAAATGATATTTGTTCGTGGATAATAAAGGGAATTCACAAGATAGACCCACCAAATAACGTGTGTCCAAGCATTCACGTATCTACAACCGTGATAATTGACAATCAGTTTCGAAGAATATTGAAAAATAAAGGAAAATCGAAGGTTTTATTCTTATTGTGGGATGCGGGAATTTGCATAAGCACAATGCTTGTAAAACAACACAGCATTATCGATGTAGTGTGTGGAATTATTCTAGCTCATGCTATACTTTTCGTATTCAACAAAAAACAAAACACAGCTTATCACTATTAGTGACAGGCTGTGTTTTTTGGTTTGTAGAATAATTTATTTGTTTGAAACTGGGAAAACAAATGAAAATATCATTAAAATCGCAAACGCGAAAATTGATATAACATTGATTATAACGTGAATTAGTCTGAGATTTTTGTTGGATATTTGATTTCTTAAAGCCAAATTCAAAATAGCGAACGGAATCAAACACAACAAAACAAAACCTTGTTGACCGAATCCATCAAAAAATATCAGTCCGATTAATACAATAATTTGTGCTAAATAAGAAAATGGTATTAGCAATTTCTTCATAAAATACTCTCTAGTCTTTCAATATAGATTCAGTTATTTTTAAAAATCTCTTCCAAATAAGTGCGAATATCACAAAATTCACAGCAGCTTGGACTGAGTTTGGAAGAATTGTAGCGATTGCCGTCTTGTTTCCGTAAAGAATTACAGATGTGAAGTAATATCCAACAACCATCACCAATTCACAGATAATTCCCGCAGTTAGAACTGTAGATGTTTTTTGATTGTTGACTTTTTTCAAGAACAATCCCATTACAAGTGCCATCAAACCTTTGACAACGAATGTAAATGGTGCAAACGCTGCATAACCAAGCAGCAAATCCGCTAAACTTGAGCCAAACGCAGCGGAAATCATTCCTATAACTGGTCCGAATGCGACAGTGGATAATAATATAATGAAGTCTCCAAGATTAACATAACCCATCGCAGGTGACACTGGGATTTTGATTACCATCGTGAAAAAAGCCGTAAGCGCGATGAAAATCGCAGTTGTAGTAATTTTTCTAGTGTTCATTTAATCCTCCTCTCATATATTATAGAGTATTTGTGTGGTGGTTGATAGTAACAAATTCTGAAAAATTTATGGTAACAGATTTAATAATAAAATTTATTTGAAAAAATATTTTTGAAAAATAATGTAACAAAAGGGCACGTTTTACACATTATTATTCAATTAAATAATAAAAAAACAATGAACAATAAATGTTATCAGTAATTTGTCCAAACAAAACTACTTAATTTGCAAAATGCGTGGATTATTATCTTTATTTTGATGAAAACGATAGAAGTATATTTATAAAATACGAATTTCAAAATTAGTTTGACATTTATGTTTTTGTTAAGTAAAATTATCTTATGAGCAAAAAGCAATTATTTTGCCGTTTTTGCATATAAAAAAGTAGGAGGGAAATATGAAACCATATTCCAAAAAGTTTTTAGCTAGTGTGTTATTGTTTTCATTGGTATTACCAACTGCAACAACATTTGCAACTAATCAAACAGATAGCACTACATATGCTAAACTTCAAGAACAAGGCGTGAAGGCAGATGAAGAAGTCAAAGTTATCGTAGAAACTAGTGACAAAGCTGCTATCGAAAGAGAACCAAACGTAAGAAGTGCGAGATTCTCAAAGGCTGTAAGGGCATCTGAAACAGATGTTAGGAAAACTGCATCCAAAATCGAATCTAAGTTGAAAAAAGAAAACGTTAAAGTAGACAAAGATGAAGAATTTTCTGCAGTTATCACAGGTTTCTCAGCCAAAGTTAAAGCAAAAGACATCGACAAATTGAGAAAACAACCAGGAGTTAAAAAGGTTACAACTCAAATGAAGGCTGAAAGACCAAAAGGAGGAGCATCTCCAAACTTGGCTTCAGCTCCAGGAATGATTAAGGCTAATACTTTGTGGGATCAATACGATTTCTCAGGACAAGGAATGTTAGTTAGTATCATAGACACAGGTGTCGATCCATCTCACAAAGACATGAAATTATCTTCTGATATTAAATCAAGATATAACAGTGAAGCTGAAGTAAACAAAGTTATCAAAGAAAACCAATTAAAAGGTAAATGGCACAGCAAGAAGGTTCCTTATGGATACAACTATGCTGATGAATCCCAAGAAATCAGAGATTCTGGTATCGGTGGATTCCACGGAATGCACGTAGCTGGTATAGTTGCTGCAAATGGTGATGCAGAAAATGAAGGAGTAAAGGGAGTAGCACCAAACGCACAATTATTAGCGATGAAGGTATTCAGCAACGATGCATTAGTATCTACAGTTTACGAAGAAGTATGGTTGAAAGCGATTGACGATTCCATCAAACTTGGTGCAGATGTATTGAACATGAGTTTGGGAATGGGTTCAGGTTACAGTAGAGAAGGAGTATCTCCTACAAACGAAGCATTCAATAAAGCTAAAGCTGCCGGCGTTGTATGTGCAGTTGCCATGGGCAATGACCGTGTTACAAACTGGGGCGGAGAAGGCAAGACAAACTTAGCTATTAACCCTGACTTTGGTACTACAGGACACCCTGCAGTTGCAGATCCATCATATTCTGTAGCATCAATGGAAAACACAAGCCTTAAAGGAAGAAATGTCTTAGTTGAAGGAAAAGATATTGCAATCTCAACAGGTACTGCAGAAGGCGCAGACGAAAAAACAACTACAGGAATGCGTGAATACGTTCACGTTGGTTTAGGAAATACTGAAGAACAATACAACGGACAAGATGTAACTGGTAAAATCGTTCTTGCACAAAGAGGGGCAGCTTCATTTAATGATAAAGCAAACCTTGCAAAATCAAAAGGTGCAGCAGGTATTATAATTTATAATACTCCTGATGGCAACAACTTATCATTTATGTCTGGAATGGAAAATAAGGAATTCCCTTCAGTATTCATTAGTAATGAAGCTGGACAACAATTAATAAAACTATTAGATGAAAACCAACAACAAAAAATCAACATTACAGAAGTAAAATCTGTTAAGAATGATAAGGGTGGACAAATGAGTGAATTCTCATCTTGGGGAATTACTCCTGATTTGAGATTGAAACCAGACATCGCAGGTGTTGGTGGACAAATCTACTCAACAATTAACGAAGATAAATACACTATGATGAGTGGTACATCAATGGCAACTCCACAAGTTGCAGGTGCAAGTGCATTAGTAATGCAAAGATTGTACAAAGATGGTTGGTTGAAGAGAACTGCTGATGGAAAACCAGACCCAATCCAAGAATACTTGACAGTATTGGTTATGATGAACACAGCAACTCCTGTAAAAGACACAGAAGTAGAAGGTGCTTCATTGTACACACCAAAACAACAAGGTGCAGGTCTTGTTAACCTTGAAAATGTTGTTAAGACAAATGTAACTGTAACAGCTACAGGTGGAAAAGATACAAAAGAAGATGGTAAATTAGAACTTGGAGAAGTTGGAGATCAATTCAACGCTACATTCAAATTAAAGAACTACTCTAAAAAAGACATCACATTTACACCAAAATACATCTCATTAAAAGATGAAGTTAAAGATGGAAGATACACAGAACATTCATCCGTTGCAGAAGAAAAAACATTACCACAAGTTACAGTAAAAGCTAACAGTGAAGTTGAATACAAAGCAACAATATCTACAAAAGGAATTGATAAGAATCAATTTGCACAAGGATATGTAATGTTCGAATCAGAAACTAATCCTACACTTTCAGTTCCTTATACAGGATTTAAGGGAGATTGGTCACAACCACAATTCTTGGACAACATGCCTGATTTCAGTAAAGATGTAAACTACAAGCCAATAGAATATCCTAATGGTGGAGTAGACAAATCAGGATTTATGAGAAGACAAGAAAAAGGTGGATGGAACTACTGGAACGCTTGGAATGTCGACGGCAAACCAACAGTATTCGTTAACTCCAACAAACAAGAAGGAATGAATGTTGAAGTTTCTCCAGTAATCACAATCATGAGAAACGCTCTTGATGTAAAATACGACATCTTGGATAAAGATGGAAAAACATTGAGAAACTTATTCATCGACCCAATTCTTCTAAAAGTTAATGGATTGTACAAAGACAATGGTAGATACAACTTTGAATACATTCCTGGTGGAGCAGCTTGGGATTTCAAAGATCAAAACGGAAATCCAGTTGAAGAAGGACAATACATCTATCAAATCACAGGACACGTTGATTACAAAGATGCTAAAGAACAAAAATATCAATACAACATATTGTTAGATAACCAAGCACCAAAACTAAGCTACAAATACGACAAAGAAAACAGAACAATAACTGTAACTGCAAAAGACGACAGAGCAGGTGTATTTAGCGTAGGATACGAAAACACAAAAACTGGTGAATGGTACGAACAAGAAGTTAGAAAAGACGAACAATTCAGTAATGTTGGAATAGTAAGAGATTACTCTTATACATTCAAAATAGCTGATGGATTTGACTTGGCTAACTTAAGCATTTACGCTTGGGATAACTCCAGAAATGTTCAAGGAATGGATATAGATACAGGAATAGCTTCTAAAATTGAAATCAAACCAATAGAATTGAAAGTAAATGATCCAATTCCAGAATTAGAACAAATCAAAGAACACATCGTTGGATTACCAAAAGATGCAGAAGTTAGAATATTGGAAAATAATGTTAAAACTACAGAAAATCCTGGTGAATTTGGAATTAGAGTATCTGTTAAGATTGGCGATATGGAAACATATTACTGGATTCCAGTTGTTATAAAAGGTGAAGAAAAACCAGAAGAACCACAACCAGAACAACCACAAGAAAAAGATCAAACAGTTTACACAATGCCTGTAATCAGAGTAGATAGCCCAGATTACTATCAAGCATTTGGTAAATACGAAGACGAAAAAGACCCAGAAGCTTACAAGAAGATTAACGTTAAAGGTAATGTTACAAAAGTAGATCAATTAGACAAGTTAACATTAACTATAACTAGAGATGGTAAACAAGTTGAAGGAACAAAAGCTCAAGAAATCAAATTCAACAAAGAAGGAGACAGCAGTTACTCATTCGACCATGAATTAGATATTTCTAACTTAGCTGACGGATATGTTTACGAATTACAAATCAAAGCTGAAGGATTAAACGTTAGAGGAGACAGCATCGAAGATACTATAATCAGAAGAATCAGAAAAGACTTCGAAGCTCCAACAATTGAATACACTGTAGTACGTGAAGATGAAAAATCTCCAATGGCTACAATCAAAGTAAAAGGTCATGAAAATATGACATACTTCGAAATGTATCTTAACGAATCAATGCTAACAAGAATTGACAAAACTTGGGATAATTTCGAAATTGAAGAAGGAATTTCTGGGGGATTTGAAATAGAAGTTCCATTGGAAATTGGCGAAAACAAATTCCAAATCAAAGCATACGACGATGCTGGAAATGAAGCAATTGAAGAAGTTGTAATCAACAGAAAAGATCCTAATGCAGTAGATCCAGTTGATACAAAAGATTTATTAGACAATATTCTTAAAGCAAAATCAATTGTAGAAGTTTCTGAAAAATACGCTGTTACAGAAGAACAAATAGCTGAAATTAACAAATTAATCGAAGAAGCAAAAGCTGTTATTAATGAACAACAACCACAAGAAAAGGTTGATGAAATCAACAACAAATTAACAGAAGCATTAGCAAATATTAAAGAAAAAGAAATTGAAAAAGCTAATAAAACACAACTCATCGGTCAAAAAGAAGATGCAGAAGAATTGTTGAAGAAGAAAGATAAATACGTTCTTGATGAACAACAAGAAAAAGCATTGCAAGATTTGATCAAAAAAGCTGAAGATTTAGTTAAGAAAGAAGATGCAACTCAAGAAGAAGTTGACACATTAGCTAAAGAAATCAAAGACTCATTAGCTACAATTAAAGAAAAAGAAGTTGAAAAAGCTGATACTAAAGAACTTCAAAATCAAAAAACAAATGCTGAAGAATTGTTAAATAAGAAAGAAGAAAATAAACTTAATGAACAACAAGAAAAAGCATTACAAGATTTGATCAAAAAAGCTGAAGAATTAGCTAAGAAAGAAGATGCAACTCAAGAAGAAGTTGACAAGTTAGCTAAAGAAATCAAAGATGAAATAGCTAAGATTAAGGAAAATACTACAACTCCAGACGAAAAAGAAATTAAAACAGAAAGAGTGGCAGGAAGAAGCAGAATTGAAACAGCAGTAGAAGTTTCCAAGAAATACTACGAATCAGCTGATACAGTAATCATAGCAAACTACGAAAAATTTGCAGACAGCTTATCAGCATCAGCATTATCGAAAGCATTAAAAGCACCGATCCTTCTTGTACAAAAAGATCAATTAGATTCAGTAGTAGCACAAGAAATCAAGAGACTTGGAGCTAAGAATGTAATCGTAATAGGTGGAGAAAAATCAGTAGATAAAACAAAAATCGGCCTATCACAATACAACGTTAGAACAATAGCAGGAGCTAATCGTTATGAAACAAGTGCTAAGATTGCACAAGAAGTAATCAAACTAACAGGAACTAAAAAAGCTGTAGTGGCAAGTGGAGAAAACTTTGCAGATGCATTAACAGTAGCACCACTAGCAAACAAAAACAACATGCCAATACTACTTGTACAACAAAACAACATACCAAAAGCAACACAAGAAGTATTGAAACAAATCGACAAAGTAATAATTGTAGGTGGAGAAAAGACAATCTCCAAAGAAGTAGAAAACAAACTACCAAACCCTACAAGAATTGCAGGAGCAAACCGTTACGACACTGCTAAGAAGATTTACGAACACGGCTTCAAAGACAGTAAAGAAGTTAACATCGCAAACGGAACAAACTTTGCAGACAGCTTAGTAATAGGCTCCATTGATTGCCCAATATTATTAGCAGAAGCAAATGAAATTCCAGAAGCTACAAAACAAGCTTTTGAAGAAGCAAAATTTGAAAAAGTTAATGTATTTGGTGGAGAAAACTCAATAAGTGAATCAGTTGTAAAAGAATTGATCAAATAGAGTGAAAAAATCGCACGATAATATCGTGCGATTTTTTTTGTGCCAAAACGGAGTTATTTATAGAAAAATCAAATAAATAAAAAATGCGTATAAATGCTTAAAAATCATAGTCATTTAACAAACGTATCATTTTATCAAACAAAATTTTAGAGTATTTAGGGCTATTTATTTAAAATCATAATAAATGATTGATATAAAAAAGTACTTATTAATGTTAAAATAATTAAGACTATATATTTTAGGAGGAATAATGAATAATAAAATTAGTAAGAGAATAGCAAAGCAGATATTATCATTACTATTAGTATTTAACATGGTACTATCTATTGTTGCACCAGCTATATCGTTTGCAACAGCAAATGAGACTGAAGACAATAAAATAATATCTGTAGTAGATGAAAAGGGAGATGCATTTAACGAAAAAGTAGAAATTGTTTTTAAAGATTTAAATGCTAATAAAGATTATAGTGTGAAAACTGAAAAGGGTAAGATTGATTTATCCAATTTACCAAAAAACACTGAATTGAAAGTTGAACTAAAAAACAAAAATGATATTAAAAATTATGATCTTTTAGATTTTCAAGGAAATTTTAGTTATATTTATAATAATTCACACATATTGATTGATAATGGAAGTTCTGATAAATCTGAAAAGAAATTAGATAAGATTAGAATTAAGAAAGTTAGTCCGATGGAAGTTAAAGTTCTTGATGAACAAGGATATTTGATTACAGAACCAATCGAATTTTTATTTACTGACAACTTTAACGGAATATCTCCAGTACTTACATCAAAAGATGGATACTTAGACTTCTCAGGAATAAAATTAAAAGATCCTAATAATTTCTTTCAAGCTAAGGTTTCATTTCCTAAAGACAACAAGCTAAAATTAAAATATGCTTCTGAAAATCCAGACGAAATGGATATTGCTACCAATAAAGAAAACACAGAAGTACAAGTAATTCAAGAAGAAGGATATATGTCTAGAGGAAATCATTCAATAATAATTGAAGGATACAAGAGACCAGAAAAAAATACTGAAGAAACTCCAGCTGAAAATAACAAGGATTATCAATTAGAAATATTAGATTCAAAAACTAATAAAAAGATAACTGAAGAAATTGAATTCAAATTTGTCGATACTTGGGATGAAGATGAAGAATATCCTCAAAACATAAAAAGCAAAGACGGTATTTTAGATTTGTCAAAAATCGAAGACAAAGATGCTATGTACGACGTATCTATAGTTAATAATGATAAATATAAAATAACAAATCTTTTAACTGCAGATGGAAAACCAGCAAATATTAAATTTAATGGTAAAGAAATTCAAGCATCTGATGGATCAGGTAAACCAGCCGTTTTAAAATCATTGGTATTAGAAAATACAAAACCAGAAACTAAGCCTACAGTTGACAATGATTACAAATTAGAAATATTAGATTCAAAAACTAATAAAAAAATAACTGAAGAAATTGAATTTAAATTTGTCGATGCATGGCCATTTGGTGAAGATGTATACACTAAAAACATCAAAAGCAAAGATGGCATTTTAGATTTATCACAATTGGAAGACAAAGATACTATGTACGATGTATCTATCGTTAATAATGATAAATATAAAATAACAAATCTATTTACTGCAGATAAAAAACCAGCACATATCAAATTTGATGGTAAAGAAATCAAAGCATCTGATGGATCAGGTAAGCCAGTTGTTTTAAAATCTTTGGTATTAGAAAATACAAAACCTGAAGAAAAAGAATTAAAAAATAGAGAAATTACAACTAT
This sequence comes from Finegoldia sp. BIOML-A1, assembly GCF_009678325.1. Taxonomy (NCBI): domain Bacteria; kingdom Bacillati; phylum Bacillota; class Tissierellia; order Tissierellales; family Peptoniphilaceae; genus Finegoldia; species Finegoldia sp. BIOML-A1. The sequence continues at coordinate 4,730 of NZ_WKZF01000005.1, read as the reverse complement.
TCAAGACATTAAAGTAGAATATGAAGATGGAAAACCTGTTGAAGATAACTTACATTTCCATACTTTCAACAAAGAAAACAAGGATATGCATGATTACTATACAAAAGATGGATATCTAAAAGGAGTTAAAGCTCCAGTTGGAAGTAGAATGAAATTGGGATTAGCAGAACTTACAGAATTTTTAACTTTAACAAACGGAAAAGTTCCACACAAATATTTCAACTATATTTGGTTCAAAACTGATAACAAATCAGTAGCTAAAAGTTACGACATTCAAACTAAACAAACTGGCGAAAAAATTGAAAAAATCATAGTAGTTGAACGTCAAAGCTTAATTGGTAATGAACCTAAGAACAAAGAAAGATCAAATATTTCTATTGATGTATATGATACAACAGCTAAAAGAAAACTAAATGAAAAAACTGTTTTGTTTAGCTTAGTTGGTGCTCACCAAGAAGAAACAGTTGAAGCAAAAGATGGTAGACTTGATTTAGATTTATACAAAGATACAATGTATACAATCAAATTAGATGCTTCAATACAACATCCATACAAATCAGATGGAATTAGAATTCAAACAAAAGACGGTAAGACTCTTTTAGATGAACAAGGAAATAAACTAGATAGAATTGATGTTTTCCAAGGCTCATATTTATCAAGAATTTATGTTATTCATGGTCAAAAACATGTTAACAAAGATATTAAATTCAGAATAGAAGAAGTTGGTAATCCAAATAATGTTCAAATTAGATCAAAAGAAGGTCTTTTCTTGAACATGGATGTTATGATGGATAAAACATACAAGATTTCCATGGAAGGTAAAGATGATGAATACTACATGGAAAAACCTATCGAATTCAAATTAGCAAAATCTCCAGATGATGGTTTATATTGGCCAATGGTTGACGATAGATATCCTGAACAAGGTAAAGACCACAAATTAAAAGCAGTATTCTTGAAGAGATACGATGGTAAAGACAATGAATTACCAGGATTAGACGACAATACTGATTGTCCAACTTGTCCAGGAAAACCAGAAGCAGAAGAAGAACCACAATCATCATGTAATGTATCCACAGTAAAAATCAAAACAAAACCAATTAATGTTGAATTACCTGAAGGTGCAAACAAAAATGATCTTGTATTCAAATTGTTTAACTCAAGTAAACAAAGATACGAAGGTGAATTCAAATTAAACGAAAATAATCAATTACCAGCATTGGATTTGTATGAACATAATTCATATTTCATCCAATTAATATCAAAAGATTATAAGATGTTTAACCAATATATTCAAGCATATAAAAACAACGAATATGCATATAACTTCAAGAAAAATATGCTTCAAGATAAATTAGTTGTAACTAAGAAAACTCCATTCGAAGGACTTAAAACGGATGTCGAAAGAATGTTGGCAAATTTGACTAATGGAACTGATGGTAAACATCAATTTAATTTAAGATTAATTAACAAAGGTCAAATTGTACCAAATACAAAAATTAGATTCTCAAGTGAATTTGATACTTTTGAAGTAACATCTGATAACAAAGGTGTAATTAAAGTAAGATTGTATGAAGATGTAACATATAATTTGAGATCACTTGATGACAAATATGTTATAGACACATTCCCATTAGTTGTTAAAGATAAAACTGAATGGGGAACAGAAGGCAATAAGCTTTTATTCGATCATTCATCTTGTAATGGAATCCAAGATATTAAATTAATCGATGCAAAACAAGGAAAAGTTAATGGACAAGTAACTTGTAGACCAGGAAATACAACCATAACTGGTGCTGACTTTAAACAATTAAGTTTATTAGCTTATCATTTAGATAATAATAATTACCCAATGCTTAAAGGTAAAGAAGCAATGGTATTGGATTTGGTATTAATCAATAGTATGAGACAAAACTGCGAAAAATCTAAGTATGCAGACGGAGATTTCACTATTTTAAGAAAACTTCCAGCAGGAAAAGAAGTAGCAGATGTTTATTTCATCAACAAAGACAATACTAAAGAAAAATTAACATTTGAACAAAAAGATAATATTGTTAAAATAACAGGTGTTCATTCTCTTGGAATAAAACCACTTGCTATAGAATACAAATCAAATCAAGTTGAATTCCCAGATGAAAAAGAAATTAAAACAGAAAGAGTGGCAGGAAGAAGCAGAATTGAAACAGCAGTAGAAGTATCCAAGAAATACTACGAATCAGCTAATACAGTAATTGTAGCAAACTACGAAAAATTTGCAGACAGCTTATCAGCATCAGCATTATCAAAACAATTAAAAGCACCAATCTTGTTAGTTAAAAAAGATCAATTAGATTCAGTAGTAGCACAAGAAATCAAGAGATTAGGTGCTAAGAATGTAATCGTAATAGGTGGAGAAAAATCAGTAGATAAAACAAAAATCGGCCTATCACAATACAACGTTAGAACAATAGCAGGAGCTAATCGTTATGAAACAAGTGCTAAGATTGCACAAGAAGTAATCAAACTAACAGGAACTAAAAAAGCTGTAGTGGCAAGTGGAGAAAACTTTGCAGATGCATTAACAGTAGCTCCATTAGCAAACAAAAACAACATGCCAATACTTCTAGGACAAAAAAATAAAATACCAGAAGAAGTAAAAGAAGTATTGAAACAAATGGAAGAAGTATTAGTAGTGGGTGGAGAATTAACAATCTCCAAAGAAGTAGCAAACAAACTACCAAACGCTACAAGAATTGCCGGAGCAAACCGTTACGACACTGCTAAGAAGATTTATGAACACGGCTTCAAAGACAGTAAAGAAGTTAACATCGCAAACGGAACAACAGCAGCAGACAGCTTAGTAATAGGCTCCATTGATTGCCCAATATTATTAGCAGAAGCAAATGAAATTCCAGAAGCTACAAAACAAGCTTTCAAAGAATCAAAATTTGGAAAAGTTAATGTATTTGGTGGAAAAAACTCAATAAGTGAATCAGTTGTAAAAGAATTGATCAAATAGAGTGAAAAAGTCGCACGATAATATCGTGCGATTTTTTTGGCTAAAATTGGGAAAAAACGCTTCTTTTGTGATATATTATTAAATAGGAGAAGTGTTATGAAAATTTTGAAAAAACTACTATTCGTTTTAGTGGTGATAGTTATGATACCTCAAATCGCCACAGCATCGGAAATAGATAAAATAGACAATATAATCAATCCAAATAGAGGACAAAATGATAGTGTTAGCAAGAAAATTATGCAAAACTTTAAAACTAACTTATCATTTGCAGTAAAACAAGCGATGGATGAGGATAATGCTATATTAAAAATCACCGTATTAGACAAAAAAAGCAAACCAATACCAAAAGTTGAGATAATAGTAACTGATCTTCAGACTGGCAAATCTCGAGAAAATCAGACAGACGAAAAAGGAGAAGCACAATTTTATAAGCTTGCACCATCAGAACATTCCGTGAAGGTAGTGTCTGCTCCGTCGGGATTTTTCTTCGATGAACAAAAAGTGTTACTTGAAAACAACACCGATAATTCCAAAACTTTGATTGCCAAGACAAGAGAGGACAAGGACAAGAAATACAAAATAACTTATAGAATTACCGACAAATACGCAATTGCCCTGAAAGAAATAGATGTCAGATTGCAATCGGATACAAAAGAATACTTGTCAAAAACCGATATGTTTGGTTATGCGTATTTTGAAGTAGAAGATCCTGGAAAATATCAGGTGTACGTGGACAAAATGAGTGAGTATTTTGAAAGACATGACAATTTCAAAATCAATGACATTGAGATTAATTCAAATTCTGAAGAATCTATTTATAGTTCACAAATAGACGAACAAATCAAAAAAGAGTTCGAATCAGCACTTATTATCAACGTGAAAAAAGCCGACAAACCACAAGAGAAAGTTCTGGTTTCATTAAAAGATAGAAGAACAGATATGTATGCATTCCAGTACACAAATAAAGAAGGAAAAGCAGTATTCGACAATTTGTTTCCGGGAAACTACGTTCTTACTGTAAATAACGAAGATAGATTGACTGAAAACGGAGTCGGAGGAGTTATTTTAAAAGAAGGGCAAGTGCGTGAGTTCGATGTAGTATTGTCACAAAGTGATTTGTCTAAGAAATCCCTTGTGGTAGAAAAGAAGGAACACGTCGATGAAAAACTCCCAGAATCGGGAAATAAAGACGAAAGAATGACGATTTTATTCTCTGTGGGAATAATAGTGTTGGCGTATTTATTATTGAACAAACAAAAAAGAGAAAATAATTGATATGAAAGATCCTAATTGGGTAGTAAAATCGGTACAGGCAAAAAATGATTATACTCTAATTTTATTATTTGCAGATGGTAGCACAAAAATTTACGATGCCAGACCTCTTTTAGAGAAAAATATTTATACTAAATTAAATAATCCTGTATTTTTTTCAAAAGCTAAGGTAGAATGCGGGACTGTTGTTCGGAATGATGATATAGATATATCACCAGAACATTTATATGAATTTTCTACACCTTTGAATGAAAATTAATCTAAAAAAAAGACCTGCGTGAGCTGAACCCGTAAACACGGAATAATTTAATAATATTTTAAGCGGAATGTAATCTGTACATAACAGGGGACATTCCGTTTAATTTTGTTTTAATCCTATCTTCAGAGACTGTGAAATAGTTTGTGTATAGAAGCCTCCTGATATAATAGTAATCAGGAGGATTTTAAAATGCCAAGAAAA
>NZ_WKZF01000004.1:0-146990 GCF_009678325.1 Finegoldia sp. BIOML-A1 | reverse complement strand
TAGGAGGTTTTTTGTTGGTTTTTCATCGCTAAAGCTATACTGAACCCCCAGTCTAACTGGGGGTTTTCTTCTTACAATAAAGGCAGTCCGAAGACTGCCGATATTTATCTCTCTGCACCTTTGCTATGGTCTTTCTTGTTTGATTTAGTTTTGTCATCTGTCTTAAAGCTTTTTATTTGCCCTAATATGGACTTTTTATCCTTGCCTTGACTCTTTACTTGTTCTTTTGCTTTTAAGAGCTTAGAAGACAAAATACGAACATTTTTATGTTCTTTTCCTTTGTTGTCAATGCTTGTTTTTACTTGACCAAATATTTTAACAAAATCTCCTTGTTTTAGGTTCTCTAAATCTTTTGTCTTATCTCCATAGGCTGAACAATTCGTATAAATTTTATTCCCATCGTCATCTTTTGAAACAAGAGAAAAATTACTTACTTTGAACTTTTCTCCATTAGCATTTTCTCGTTCAAGATTTTCTACTTTGCCAGCTATATTACCCACGAGATTTATGAGGTCATCTTTTTCTTCAAGTTCATTGGTATTTTCAACAATCTTACCTTGTTCTTTCATATCATCAATCATATAGTCAAAGTCATCATTTAATAGACCTGTTGTGTCTTTGATCATAAATAAAACATAGACTTCTTCAAGTGCCTTTTCATCATTAACACCTTTTTCTATACTCACAAGTGCTTTTATAAAATCCTTGTAATTATCATTCATCATTTCTTCTAAGTTTTCTCTAATATCTTTGTATTCCATAATTTCCTCCTTGTACTAAATAAGGAGAGCTTTTAGCCCTCCTCTACCTTTCTTGTCCTTTTTCGTTTTTTTCTTGATTTTTATCTTTTTCTTCTTCAGATTTAAATTTTGATATTTGTCCTAATATTGATGGCTTCTCTTCCCTTGCGTGAAGATTATCCTCTACATCATAAGTTGATTCAAAGTAATCACTATCTTTAAAATCATTGTCATACCTATCTGGTATTCCATCATTGTCCAGATCTTTTGCTAGTGGATCATAGAAGTTTCCATCATCATCTATTTCTAATCCTAAGGCTTGTTTTAAATCTTCTTCATCTACTGCTACCAGATCATCAAAACTAGACATCTTTATGGCTTCGGTCATATCTTTAATAGCTTGTGAGTTAGATATATCTTCCTCTACAAAAGATTCTGTTCTAATAGCTACATTATCTACATACTGAGTCCATGTTTTTTCTTCCAAATTTACCTCATATTGAATAGAATGCTTACCATCAGGTGTTTCTGTATAGGCAAGTCCTATATGACTTAAATCAGGGTATAGTTTGTCGAAGTCTTCATAGCTATTATATTCTGAAAACTCATAGTTAGAATAATCAACTATCGCCCTCTTTAAATCTTCTAATAATGGTGATTGGTTTTCTAATTCTTCTACTTCTCCCATATCTAAAAGTTTATTAATCTCAGCTAGTCTTAGTGTCTTATCCCTTAACTCATCTGCTTTTTCAAATGGTTTAGTTAATTCTACTTTGGCATTTTCTAAAGATTCTTTATAATTTTCTAGGTTTTGATTTAACCTTTCAAGTCTTGAAGGTATTTTTTCAATGGCATTATCAAGCCTTGTTATATTACCATCAGTAGAGTTTGAAAACTCTCCAAAGTATTCTGCTTTTCCTAGAAGTTTAAAAGTGTGAGTATTGGTCATAAAGTTATATGAAACTTGTAAGTCTAAATTTCTATATTTACCAATGACCTTACTATCATTTATCTTTACCTTTTTTATTTCTTCTAGTAGCTTCTCTCCAGCTTCTTTCTTATCTAAAATTTTATTTGCACCAAGACTAATTGAAGTAAATTTGCTATCCCCTTCTCCTAATTTTTCAACACTTGCAATATCTTCTTTAACTGCTTTTATTTCCATTTCAGTTTTTAAAATACTTTGGGGATAAATCTTATTTACCTTATCTTCAAGCTTATATTTATTAGACTTGTAGTTTGCTTCCAGCATTTTTAGTTTTGTAACTTCGTTATCTAAATCCATCTTTTCTTTAATTAGAGGATTACCAGTAGCTAAAGCCTTAATTTCTGAATAAGATAGACTTGCTTCATCAACATCTTCAGCAACTCTTACTGGAGTTTTTGAAGTCATAATTTGGGATATGAATTTCTGCTTATTCTCTATTGTCTGCCACAAATACGCATCGAAGGTATTCTCAGTTACATATCTAAATATATTTACCTTATCATTTTCATTACCTTGACGAACAATTCTACCACTTCTTTGCTCTAGGTCAGATGGTCTCCAAGGGACATCTAAATCATGTAAGGCTATTAGTTTATTTTGTACATTTGTACCTGCTCCCATTTTTTGTGTAGAGCCTAATAATACTCTTACTTCTCCTCTTCTTACCTTGGAGAATAGTTCATCTTTTTGTTTGTCTGTATCTGCTTCGTGGATAAAGGCTATTTCTTCTTTAGGTATTCCCATATTCACTAGCTTATTTCTAATATCATCATAAATATTAAATTCTCCATCTCCTTTTGGTGTGGACATATCCGAAAATACTAATTGAGTCGATGAATCTTCTTTTGTCTTATCCCAGATTGAAAAGATATTTTTAACACATACATTTACCTTTGAATTAGGATCATCTGGAAGTAATGGATTTATTAATCTTTGGTCAAGGGCAAGTTTTTTACCATCATTTGTAATCTTTAGCATGTTATCTTCTGTTGGTTCGACTTGGTTGTTTCTAACTGCGTCTGCTCTTTCTGAAATAGCTTCTAATATTTCTTTTTGTTCCTCAGTAGGTTTTGTTTTAATAACTTCAAAATTTGCTTCTGGCACTGGCAAATTTAACATATCTGAAGTCTTTATATCTGCTACTTCTTTAAACATGCTCATCAGTTCTGGCAAGTTATAAAACTTTGAAAATCTTGTCTTTTGCCTATATCCAGTGCCTTCTGGAGATAATTCAAATGTGTTTTCTGTTTCTCCAAAAGTAGAAGCCCAGGCATCAAAATGTTCTAATCCTCTTGTTTTTAAATCGTCATATTGAAGGTATCTTTGCATTGTATAAAGCTCTGTCATTGAATTTGATATTGGTGTACCAGTAGCAAATACAACTCCCTTACCATCTGTCATTTCATCCATATACCTACATTTCATATACATATCCGAAGACTTAAAGGCTTCACTCTGACCGATACCCGCAACATTTCTCATCTTTGTATGCAAAAATAGGTTTTTGTAATTATGAGCTTCGTCTATAAATAACTTATCTACTCCTAGCTCTTCAAAGGTTATTACATCATCTTTTTTAAAATCATCATTTAGTTTTTCCAGTCTTACCAAAAGCTTCTTCTTTGTCTTTTCCAGTTGTTTTACTGTGAAATTTTCCCCTCTATTTCTTTTATTCTCATCAATAAAGGAAACTATATCGTCTATTTGGTCTTGTATATGTCTAACTTGGTATTCCTTAGACATTGGTATTTTTTCAAATTGAGAGTGTCCTATGATGACTGCGTCATATTCTCCCGTTGCAATCCTACCAATAAATCTTTTTCTATTTTTCGGTTGAAAGTCTTTTTTATCGGCCACCATAATATTTGCTGACGGATATAATTGCATAAACTCTCTACCAATTTGAGTAGTTAGATGGTTAGGAACTACAAATAATGATTTACTTGCAAGTCCTAACTTTTTAGATTCCATAGCAGAAGCTACCATTTCAAAAGTTTTTCCTGCTCCCACTACATGGGCAAGTAGTGTATTTCCACCATAAAGAGTCCTTGCTATGGCATTTTTTTGATGTTCTCGTAGTCTGATTTCAGTATTCATTCCATCAAAAGTTAAGTTAGATCCATCAAATTCTCTATTCCTAATAGAATTGAATTTTTCATTATAAATTTTTTCTAGCCTATATCTTCTATCAGGATCTTCAAATATCCAATTTTTGAATTCTTCTTTAATCAGTTCTTGCTTTTGACTTGCAAGCATAGTTTCTTTTTTGTTTAATACAGAAGTCTTAGAACCATCATCATTTATTACTTGGTCAAATACCTTTGTATCTTTTAGATTAAGAGCATTTTCAATTAGCTTATAGGCATTCACTCTACTTGTACCATAAGTCATGTTAGCAAGATCATTAGTTGAGTCAACACTTTTACCTTCAATGTTCCATTCACTTGTATTTGGTGAGAACCTAACATTTATATTCCACCTATCATAGCCAGGTGTTTTTAAAAGATTAAAAGTAAAGTCTTCTATATCTTTCTGAGGTATCCATGTTGCTCCTAACCTTACATTTATATCAGAAGCAGTGAGTTCTTCAGGCATAACTTCTTGTAATTTTTCTCTTTGATATTTGAGTTTGCCTAACTCGTTTAATAATGTGTCTTTCTTTTCAGAAGGTGCTAAATCTATTACATTTTCGATTTCTCCGATATATGAATTGAGGTAGCCAATTTTTTCTCTAATATTGCCACTTAAATATTCATCAGCTGATACATATGAAAAATGAAAGGGATCGTCATTATTAAAGTTTTCAAAGGGCATTCTGTTATTTATTAGGTCTGTATCCTTAATATCTAAAAATATCTCGCCCTCAAGCTCACCAATTAAGGTATCCCTATCTTTACTTGTGATAGATTCCATATATTCAAAATCTACATATCCTTTTTGTGAAACAGATAAGACTAAAGCTTCAAGGGAAGTATCTACATGATCTACTACTTTTGCCTTTGTTATTGTTCTTTTTGAGAATATATCACTCTTAGCTTTGAAATTATCCTCATCATCAAGTATTTCTATTGATGAAACCAAAGGAAAGTTTGAGTCTTCCTTTAAGGCTCTAGTGTTTGATAAGGAGTTAATAAAGCCATGTTTCTTTGAAAAGTTATCATAGACTTCATTTAACTTTGCTTGTGATTCTTTTATTTCTTCATCTGAAAAATCATCCTTTTGCTTTTCTATTACATCTTTCAAAGCATTCATTACATCAAGATAATCTTTTATTTTTTCTTTATTTTTATCTGATATATTCTGCTTAATTAATACTGAGTTTTCTCTTAGGTAGACTTCTTCGTCAATAATAGTGTAAGAAAAGTTTTTAACATCATCTGTTGCTGGAAGACTTAATTCTTCATCTTCCAATAGTTCGACCTCTTCATATTTTGAATTTGAAGATATTTCCTTACTTGCAAGATCCATTAAATCCTTTAGATTTTCGTTTTCTTTTTCATCACAAGTAATTGTATTTCCAAATCTACCAGATACTTCTTTCATATCTCCTAATACCATTTGAGGATTATCTACAAAATATTTGTTGTAAGTCAAACCCTTTTTATCAGTTGATAGGTGTATCCAATCGTCATCTCTTTCTATAACTGAATCTCTCTTTTTTAAGAAAATAATATCTGAAGTAACTTCTGTACCAGCAAGTCCTTTAAATGTTTTATTAGGTAGCCTCATAGCTCCTAAAAATTCACACCTTGCATTAATATATTTTCTAACAGATTCATCTTTTTTATCCATAGTTCCAGATGATGTTATGAAGGCAATAATTCCTCCATTCCTAACCTTATCTATTGACTTTGCAAAAAAATAATCGTGAATCAGAAAGTTATTTCTGTTATATTCACGATCGTTAACTTTAAAATCTCCAAAAGGAACATTTCCTATAACTAAATCAAAAAAGTTATTTGAGAAGTTTGTCTCTTCAAAGCCTTTAATTTGAATATTAGCTTCAGGATAAAGTTCTCTTGCTATTCTTCCGCTTAGGCTATCTTTTTCTACTCCATAGATTTTAGACGCTTGTATTTCACTTGGCATATTACCAATGAAGTTACCAACTCCTGCAGACGGTTCAAGGATATTTCCAGTCTTAAATCCCATATCTGTTAGGGTCTTATATATCCCATCCATTACCTCTCTAGGTGTATAAAAGGATGTTAGAGTAGACTCTTTAGCATTCAAATACTCTTCATTCGTTAGATTTTCCTTTAAAATATTCCTTGCTTCAAGCCATTGTCCTCCTTTTTCTTCATCAAAGACATCGGAAAGACCTCCCCAACCTAAATAGTCAGCCAGATAGGCTTGCTCATACTCTCTTGGACTCCTATTTTCATTTTCAAGTCTTTTTAGCATTTTAATAGCTTTTATATTTTTATCTAGCTTTTCTGATGGTGTAAGGTATTCTGAGTAGATATGATTTTTCAAGTCATAATTTCTAGCAAAACTTAGCTTTTCCTTATTAGGTTCATAGCCTAGATTTTTTAAATCCTCTTTACCCCTCAATAAGTTTTCGGCTGCTTCCCTTGGGACATCATACCTATCCATCATTTGGTCAATTTCGGGATTGTAGTTATCAATAAAGCTTTCTTGTTCTACTTGTCTTTCAATTTGATTTTCATGCTCAGGTAATTTGTATATCTCATAATTTCCACTATCTAAAAGGTCATCAATCTTTCTACTTTCTTCAAATGTTTCGCCCTTATATAAAGAAAATTCTTCTCCATTAACTTCTACTTTAGTTTCTGTTTCAATTAAGTTAATTCCACGAAAAGCATTCTCATTTTCTAAAATAAATTCTTTTCCAACTTTTACTGCTAGTTTTTCTGATGTTTGACTTAGATTTTCAAAGATTTCTTCAAGGTATGAATCGTTTCTATATGGAATTACTTCCGAACCCCTAATCATACCTCCCATATATTCCATATTATCTCTGATAGTTACAGTTTTAAGTCCTCCACTTAGTTCATCAAAATCTGTAATAGTAAAGTCTTTATACTTATATCTAACCTGATCACCTATCTTAAACTTAGGCTCTATCTTTTCCTTAACTTCTTCTTGTAATGATTTTTCCTCACTTAATGCAACTTGTTCTTCTAAATATGAAAATTCACGCTCATTTACTTCTTCACCATCACCAAGGTCAATCCTATAATGCTCGACAACTTCGCCGTCTACATAGTGGTCAAAATAGAATTTGAAATATCCGATATAATCATCAGTCATTTCTCTAAATTCATTTTCTCCAAGAGTTTGATTATGGTATTTAACATCAATATCCTTTTGTCTTAGGACATTTATTAATTCTTTGGTTACTATCTGCGCACTATAATCGGGAACTAATTCGTGGTTTTCATTAAATTCTACAATCCAGTAATCTTTTCTGTTTTCAGTGGTTTTGCTATCAAAAAAAGAAGCTTCATCAGCTTCCTTTTCTTGGCTTATTTCATTTTCTAAGCTTCTACGTATTCCTTGATTGCCATTTTCTTCACTGTTGCCATCAAGTTGTTCATCTGTCCTTGATATTCCTCTGGATTCTCTCTCATCATCTTCTCTGTCAATCCTTGTGCTTTCATCATCTTGACTTTCTCTCTCTTGATAAAGTCCACTGCCTGATTCTGAATTTCTTTCAGATGGTTCAAAAGTGTTTTCTCCTCGTACATTTCCTGAAGTTTCTTCCAGTTCTCCATGTCCTCGCTCCCTACTAGGTAAGACAGTCTTAGAACTGCGTATGTCGGATTCGGATATCTCTCCATAAATTCCAGATCCTTCTCCATCATGTCCAAGGTTTTCTCTTCGATCTTCATCGCTATTTCCTCTGTCGCTTCCATCTGTGAAAACTCGTCCATCTCTACTTCTTGACCTATCATCTCGTCTATATAAATCATCTTGACCTCCTCTATCTTCATTTATATTTTCTATATCTCTATTATAGTCGCCACCAGCCCTTTCTGTCAGCAGCCTAGCTCGATCCATTTCCTTAGATTTTTCTATTGTTCTATCTATAATATCTTCACTAACCCTTGATATTACAAGACCTATCTGCTCTAAAGAAATTGTATTAATCCTAGAAAAATTATTTTTTAAATTTTCCATATCCATAGGGTAGGCTGTATTAAACCTATTAGCTACCGCATAGGATATTGAGTCCCTCATAAACTTTTCAAAACTAAGTCTATCCTCTATATCTATCCTTAAATCAGCAAGAGCCAAGTTAATATATTCATCTCCATAAATTCGACTCAAAGAAAATATATTTTCATTGAGTGAATCACTAGCTTCAAATGAAGAATTATTTATTATTTCTTTTAAAGCCTCGTTATGGTTTTCGTGGTCAAATTGCCATAAGCTAACCTCATTAATATTCCTATCCATTGATGTGGTCTGACTAATATCAAAAATATATGAAACTTTTTTGTTTATATCACTTCCAACTAAAATTGGAATGCCCTTTTGACCTCTCATAACAACTCTGCCAAAATATTTTTTCCACATTTCAAAAGTCGCACAAGCTCTAGCTTCAGGTTCTTTGTTATATATACTTAGTTGGCTAGAAAAATCATATTTTTGATTGTTACCTACAACCTTTAAGAGTTTTAAATATTCTTTTTCATCTTGTAACACTTCATATTTTATAGCTTCTTGTATATTCTTAAAATCATTTACTTGCATTTTATACCTCCATTCTATGAATTTCTTTTATAATAGCCATTAAAATATCGACCACAATAGAATTGCCGGCCTGCTTATATAGTTTACTTGAAGTGCAATTTTTTCTTCTTGGATGTGCTTCTTCTAGTTTGTTAATATCACTGTCATCAAAACCCATTAGTCTTAAACATTCTCTTTCTGTTAAATACCTATACTGACCATTTCCAATATCTATTATTCCAGAATTAGGTACTCTCATCTGTTTTGTAGAAATAGTATAAGAAAAATCTTTAATCACTTTTAGTCGCCCTCTAAAACTGTTATCTATACCTTTATTTAAAAATTTCAGCATATAAGGTTGGGTCATTGTATAAAGTTCACTTACATCCTTTTCAAAAAATTCACTTAGTGGTCTTGTTTCTTTCCTCTCCAATTTATTAAAAGAAAAGTTATTTGCTCCAAGACATGAAACAACAAATATCCTCTCCCTTTTTTGAGGTATCCCAAAGTCCATTGCATTTAAGATTTTATACTTGCTTTCATATCCTAGGCTCTCTAGCTCTTTTAGATAAATAAAAAAGGAGTCCCTCATATTTCTATCAAGGACTCCCTTTACATTTTCCCAAATTATCCATTTAGGTTTGTCTTTCATTTCTTTAATTATTCTAATTGTTTCAAATAGTAAGCTTGATCTAGTTCCTGAATTCTTTGCTCCTCCCTGCTTTTTTCCTATTCTTGAAAAGTCTTGGCAAGGACTTCCATGCATAACTAAGTCTATCTTCTCATTAGGAGCTTTATATCCTACTACTGATTTTGCTTTATAATCTTCTCCATAAAGTGCGTTGTATGATTTAACACAAGCCTTATCTATTTCTACATAATCAACAACTTCATAAGGTATCTTTAAATTAATAAAAGCCTTTCTAATAGCACCTATGCCGCCGAAAAGCTCTAATATTTTTACCTTATTCATTTAGATTATTCTTGTACCTATCTACAAGCTCCTTTATACTATCTTCTATTTCTCTTAAAAAGTCTTCTTTATCAACTTCGCCAGAGCTAATCTTTGCAAGTTTCATTTCCCATTCAGATGTTGTTTCTGCTGATTTAAACTTATCCTCTACAATCGATACAAGTCTATTGCCTTTTTCTGTTACAAGTAGATTTTTCTTATCTCTTCTTATAAGATCCTTATGGATAAGATTTTCGATAATTCCTGCTCTTGTAGCTGGTGTTCCTAAGCCTTTTCTTTCTACTTCTATAGCTTTATCCAAAGATTCTACTCCTGCATTCTCCATAGTCTTTAAAAGTGTATCTTCATTATAATGACTTGGGGCTTTGGTGAATTTCTCCGATATATTTTTAGAAGTTAGCTTAATTTTATCTCCAGTCTTTATATCTGGTAATTCATTTTTTTGTTTTTCTTTTCCATAGCTCTTTAGATACTTGGTATAACCTTCATCGATTATAGTCTTGCCACTTGCATTGAAGTTAAATTTATCATATTCATATCTGATTTTTCTACTAGATTCCTTTAAGTTATCCGAACATGAAGCAAGTAATTTATCCTTAATTAGATTATAGATTTTGCTTTCTTTATCAGATAAATCTTTGGCTTTTCCAATACCTGATATAGTAGGAATAATCGCATAGTGGTCTGTAACCTTAGATGAATTAAAAATAGACTTAAAGTTTGATTCATTGATTTTAAAATCATCTTCAAGTCCTTCTAATAATTCTTTCATAGTATTAACCATATCATCGGTTAAATATCTACTATCTGTTCTTGGATATGTGATTAGCTTCTTCTCGTACAAGCTTTGTGCCAGGTTTAAAGTGTCATTTGCTGAATATCCAAAATATTTATTCGCTTCTCTTTGTAAGGTAGTGAGATCATAAGGCTTATCTGGTTTTGTGCTTATTTCTTTATCTTCTATCTCTGTAATAACTATTTCATCTTCTAGTAGATTTAATAGTTGCTCTGCAACTTCAATTTTATCAATCCTATCTGATACAAGTTTTAATTCTCCATAAGATAGGTCAACTGTATAATATTTTTGCTTCTTAAATAGGTTTATTTCGCTATCTCTTTTAGCTATTAAATATAGGGTTGGTGTTTGTACTCTACCAACTGAATATGTTTCCTTGTAAATGCACGAATAAAGCCTGCTTAGATTCATTCCTACCAACCAATCCGCAATAGATCTTGCACTTGCCGATCTATATAAGTCTTCAAAGTTTTCTCCGCCTTTAAGATTTCTAAAGCCATCTTCAATAGCTTTGTTTTCCATTGAAGATATCCAAAGTCTTTGAATCTTCTTTTTACATTTAGCTTGATTATATACAAGCCTAAAAATAAGTTCTCCCTCTCTTCCAGCATCACAAGCATTTATAACTGTGTCGATGTTCTTATCGTTTAAAAGTATCTTTAAAACTCCATATTGTTTCTTAGTGCTTTTAGATACTTCATAAATATATTCTTCTGGAATTATAGGAAGAGTGTCTATTGTCCATTTCTTCCATTTTTCATTGTGTCTTTCTGGACTTGCCATTTGAATTAAATGACCGACACACCAAGAAACAATATATCCACCTCCCTCATAATATCCGCTTTTTCTTGTTCTTGCTCCAATTACTTTTGCAATTGTAACTGCTACACTTGGCTTTTCTGCTATTACTAACTTCATTAATACCTCCATAAATAAAAAAAGAGCGAAAGATTTCTCTCTCGCTCAAAGTATTTCTCCTGAATATCATATTCTTTTCGGGAGAATTCTACTTACTTATTAATTTCTTTTTCTAGTTCTTGAAGAACTTTTATAATCTCTTCAAAGTCTGGATAGTCTCCATAAATCATTTCTGCCATAGCCTTATAATCTTTTTCTATTTCAGAAAATCTGTACTCTCTTGGGACTAATCTTAATCTACCATTTAGTGCTTCTTCATACTTTGCCCACTTCCTAGGATAGAATTTCATTTTAAATTCAGTCACCTTTTTTAATAAATCCTTGTCCTCTGAGGCTTTGTTTTTAAAATCTGAATTTGCTATTTTATATAGGTCATAAAAGTGTCTTGCATACCTATGTGGCATAGGAGAAGATTCTGGTCTATTCGCTTCATGATGAAGTATAGTTGCCTTTTCCCAAAAGGTTCTCTCTGCTGATACTGTTCTTATGCAAGTTTTTTCTTTAAATACATTTGGATAGGCTTCTCCAATTATTGGTAATATTTCAACATCGATTGCAGGTGTCCATGCTGCAAGACTTCCTATTTCGAGTCTTATATTTTGTGTTAAATAATTAGATTCAAAGATTTTAGGATATTTACATAGAATTGTTTGTGGATCAAGACTATCAACCCAAAATTCAAAGTCCATGTCATTTAAATCTTCTTCTAAAACTTTTAAAAATTCATCTCTTAAAAATACTTCTGTCTTTTCATTAACTGCTTTGTTGAATTTATCTTGCTTGGTATTTGACCTTTCTATCCATGGTTCTTTTTCTTCATAACCTAATACTCGCCAATCTAAGATTAGATCTATATCTTCAGAAAATCTTTCTATAAGTCCAAAACACTTTGACAGTGATGTGCCACCCTTAAAAGTAAAATATTCTTTCCATTTATTTTCATTAAATAGATAGTCCAAGATAAAAGTAACCCAATAGTCTTTTTCAATGACTGCTTCAGATATATTTTTCTTTCTGGCTGTATTTACTATTAAAACTCTTAAGTCTTCTTTGTCTTCTATATAAAACTTATTCATTTTTGCCCTCACAAATTTCCCTTATTACTTCATATACCCATGCAGGAACTGATTTTGATTCGTTCATTAAGTCTATTCTTTCTTTTTCAGTTAAGTTTTCTCTTATCTTTTGTATAACTTCTCTGGTTATATCTTCTTTACCTAAAGACTTAATTGCTTGAATAACTGTTGCAGTCTTTAGGGACATATTGGCAATCTCTCCTGGATTTACTTTTTTAAATTCTAAAATTGTATCTCCAATTTTATATTCTTTATATCTTCCACTAGATATATATTTATAATGTGTTGGTACTTGTGTTGAAAGTCCTAATAGGTTTAAGGCTGTGCTACTATATGGTGCAATATTCCAATTGTATTTTCTCGCTATGGCAAGTGCCAACTCGTGAATTGATACTGCTTCATATTCTCCAATTAACTCACTGTATTTTGGATTGTAATAAAAACCATCGATGACGCGCTTGATTTTATCTTCATCTGCTAATCTTTTTAGTATTTGTCTAACCGTAGCATTAGATGCAATATCTAAAAAGTCATTAGCAAAAAATACTTTATGTGAGTCAAAATCATTTATTTTATCTGATATTTTTTCTGTATATGAACTCATTACAATCCTCCTTTGTCACGGATATTGTATCATATTCGTGACAAAAATTCAATTGTACTTAATTTTCATATCTTTATAATAGTTCATCGTCATCATCATCTAGTGATTCTTCATTACTTTCTTCATTATCGTCATCATCTTCTGACTCACTAATATAATCCTCATCATCTTCTTCAAAGTCTTCCAACATTTTGTCTTCTTTAGCTTTGACTACCTTAAAATAATATCCTGCTCCTATAACTCCTCCAATTACAAGTGCAACAATTAGAAATGAACCTATCCCGCTTTTCTTTTCTTCTTTTACTGGAACAGTCTTAGGTTCTTCTTTTTTTACTTCTTCTTTCTTAGGTTCTTCAACCTTTATAGTATTTTTATCTTCTGATTCAATCATATTAAGTAGGTCTTGCTCTCCTACTTCTGTTAATAACCTTACATTATCTTGATTTGATGAGTGATCCACTATTAGGTGCATAGTTTTTCCACTTTTAGTTTGAAAAGTTAAGAATTGTCTTACATCTACTGGATTTTCTTTATCTTTTTCTGTGTCTCCACTTGGTGTAATATCTTTTCCGTTCCTATCTACATTTTCAATTACTGAACCTCTTGCCTTATTCTCTTGTGTTGCAAGATTATTTACTGCCTTTGTATTACCACCTTTTACAAGTGGTGTTTTCTTAGGAGGATTATTTGAAGGCTTGGTTGCTTCACTTGTATTTCCTGGTATTCTTGGAACATCTTGATAAGGAATTTCTTCTTTTGATGGTGTAAAAACATCATCTTTCAACATTTTTTCAAATTCTTCTTTTTGTGGTTCATAGATTGATTCGTTTTGACTTTCTATCTGTCCTTCATTTGTCATAGCAAATGTAGTTGCTGGTACTGTAAATGTAAAAAGGAGTAACGCTATGGCTACTCCTCGTTTAATGCTCTTATTCATTTTTCTATCCTTTCTTATTTTACATTTTTAAATACATAGACTGCTTTTCTAGCATTGTCCCATTCTATTGTTTGGTTTTTACCATCTTTAATATCTCCATGACTTGCTCCGAAAGCTTTAGCAATATTTGAAATTGAAGCATGAATTCTTCCATTTATAATCACTGGCTTAACATCTGAATTGTAGACCTTTCCATCTGAATCTTTCATAACACCAGTATCAATATTTAGTCTTAATGTCTTTTTAGCTAAGATATTATTCTCTTTGTTTGAAAAAATGGCTTCACGAGTAGAGTTGTCATACTCAACATTAAAACCTAGAGTATAAGCAATATATCTTACTGGAATCATAGTTCTTCCATGATCTACATAAGTTTTTACATCCATATAGACTGTTGTCTTACCATCTTTATTGATAATGTTATAGAAGTTTTTGTCTACTTGAAAAACTGCAAATTCTTTTTCATCTTTAACTTGTTTTTTGCCTTGTTGTTCCTCTTGCTTTTTCATCTTGTTAAGATCAAATTGATTTAGGATATTCTTGTCATCAGCTTTCAAAATTTCGTCCCACTTCTTATCTTGAGATTTCTTATCTTCTTTCTTCTCTTTGTTTTCTTTTTGAAGTTTTAGAAGTTCATCTAATTTCTTAGATAAGTCTTGGTTTAGGTTTTTGTCTTTTTCATCTTTAGCTTGTTTCTCAAGTTTTTCTTTCGCTTTTTTATTTGCTTCCTCGATTAACTTCTTTGCTTCTTCAATTTTCTTATCTAATTCTTCTTTTAGCTTTTTAATTTCTTCTTCAGAAGCTTTTTGTTTTTCTTCTAGCCCTTTAATTTTCTCTTCTAATTCTTTTTTTGTATTTTCAGAAGATTCTTTTAAACTATCAATAGCCTTTTGAAGCTCTTCAATTTTCTTAAAGCATTCTGACTTAGTCTTTTCTGTTTCTTTCTTTTTATTCTCTAATTCTTTTATCTTATTATCTTTTTCATCAAGAGCTTTTTCTAAGTCCTTAATTTTATTATCTTTATCCTCAATTTCTTTAGTCTTCTTTGCAAATTCCTCTTCTAAAGACTCGAGCTTTTCTTGCATTTCTTTGATTTTATTTTCGTTTTTGTCGGTCTTTTCTTTCTCAGCTTCTAACTCCCATTTTGTAGATGAATAATCTTCTTTTAGTTTTACATTTCCATCTTGTAATCTTTTTAATTCATCTTTAAGCTGAGTGATTTCTGCTATTAGTTCATCATTATTGGAGTTTTTAAGATCCTCAATTTCTTTTTCCAATTGAGCAATCTTATTGTCTTTATCTCTAATTTCTTCTTCTAGCTTAGACTTTTCTTGTTTTAGTTTTTCTCCATTATCTTTGCAAGATTCTAACTTTTCCTTTAATTCATCTATCTTTGATTGGTCTTCTTGTTTCTTATCATTTAAGTCTTTGATCTGATTTTCTAAATCACTAATTTTACTTATTGAACTTTCTATAACTTTTTTACTACCATCTGTATCATCAGCTTTAGCTAGTACATTAGTAGTTGAGGTTGATGTTAAAACTAATAAAAGAGCCATAAAAAAGGCTCTTAATCTGTTCGTATTAAATTTCTTCATTATGAATGTTCTCCTTTTCTTTTAATTTTTCTTCTCTTTTTCTATCATTAATTTTCTCCATTAATTCTTCCAAACTAATATTGTTCCTCCTAAGAGTTACAATTATTTCTTCATTTTCAACTTGTATTTCTTCATCGCAAATTTCCTTGTATTTTGCATTTAAATCTTTTAATTTCTCTTCTATTTTTTTCTTTTTGTTTCTAATACTTATAAGTTTTCTGTTCACATAATATCTCCCTTCTATCTTGGTCTTCCAAAACCATAAAAGTGCGATTTCCAATATTTTGAATTTATTGATGTGTATTGAATTGGATCTCCTGCGTGAATCATCATTCCGTTACCTGCGTATATTCCTACATGAGATATTGGAGTTCCACTGTTATATGTTGAATGAAAAAATATAATATCTCCAGGTTGAGCTTCACTTGGACTTACTGGATTACAATAGTCTTTGTATATTCTCCATGCAGTTGTTCTTGGCATTCTCTTTACTCCTGACTTTGTGAATGACCAACATACAAAACCTGAACAGTCAAAGTTAGATGGTCCACTTGCTCCAAACACATATCTTTTGCCTATATGTTTTTCTGCTTCATTAAATAAGGCTTTGGCAGTGGCTGAATCAAAAGCAAGACCAGGATTTCCAAAGTTTGGATTCTCTACTATTTCTTCTAAGTCCCCATTACCTGATCCAAAAACATCACCCATATTTCCCTTAGCTTCAAGAAGAGCTTCATAATGAACTACATTGTCTGGATAATCTTTAAATATTTCTCTAACAACTTCATCCATTTCTTTTTTCTTTAAAGTTACAATTAACTTTTTATATTCGTACTCTTCTTTTTCATAGCTAGTATAAGGATTGCCACGACTATCATATCTAGTTCTTGCTACTGTTCTTGTTCTAATCTCAATTTCTTCCTTAAAATCAAGCTTATACATCTTATCGAAAAGTTCTTTTAAAATTCCTTTTACTTCAGATGCTGACTTTACTTCTCCACATCTTGAAGTTATATAGGATAAAAGTTCATGGGTATTATGACCAATTTCTCCTTCTTTGTTTATGATATATTCGTCATATCCAGGATGACTTGTTTTTACACTTTCGATTTGTGATTGTAGGTCATACTCCATTGATGAAAATTCTTGATTAACTTCACTTAGAACTGTGTCTTGTGATAGGTATGTTGTTGTCATTACTGAGTTAACAGAGTTACTTAGTCCACTCATACCAACACTTCCACCACCAATCATGATTGATAGCATAAGACCTAGTCCTATTACTAGAAATAGAATCATCTTACTTTTTCTTATGATTAGCTCTTTAGAAGCCTTACCTAAACTTAAAATAGCTTTTTTAACTCTATCTACAAGTCTTGTTTCGTGCTTTTTAGCTATCATGCTTTTCATTTGTTTTCTCTGGTAAAACTTCTTAAATCTATTTTTCTTTATATAGGCATCTGACTTTTTTAAATCTTCCAAGCCACTTTTAAACTCCAACTTGCTTTTTCTCTTTTTTATTTTCTTATCAAGTTTAGATAGCTTTTTTAAGGACTTTTTCTTTTTGTCTAGCTTATACTTCCTTATTCCATGCTGGAGTTTAGAGCTTACATTAGCGGCCTTTTCTCCAGATTCCACACCAGTATTGTCAGATCCTGAACTTAGATAATCTCTCACTAACTCTGATGACTTAGCTCCAGATAATAAAACCCCAGAAGATAGACTTCCTTTAGTTTTATTCTTTAAGATATTATCCTTTAGCTTACTTTTAGACTTTTCAAGCTCTCCAATCTTTTTATCTGAGATAAAGTCTTTAACATCTTGTGCTTTCTTAGAATATTTCGTTGTAACTTTCTTAGATTCATTTTTTAAGTCATCGATTTTCTTGCGAGTGAATTTATCACTTTCATAATTTTTTCTCTTGTAGTAAGTCTTCTTTTTATTAACTTTCTTTTGTTCTGAAGGTTTAAGGCTTGTTTCCTTTTCATCTTTTATAAATTCTTGATTATTGTCTTTAAGCTCAGAATTGTCAAAAGTCTTATCTGTATCAACTTAGCTTGGCTTATTTTCTTTATCTATCTCTTTAGAAATTTTTTCCTTATCTATAAACTTCTTTTCTTGATAAAGTTTCTGCTTTTGCATTTTATCGATATTAGTATTACTTTCATTCTTACTTACTTCATCTTTAACAAGCTTATCTTTTCTATATATTCTCTTACTTTTCTTCGCTTCAATAGGTTTATCTTCACTTGTCTGGATTCGCTTAGACTCTCTCTCGTTAATTTTGTCTTGGAATTTATCCTTACTATGGATAAGTTTATCTTCATAATTTTTAAGAACTTGTCTTTTACTTGATGCCTTCTTATTGTTTATTGGTTGAGCCTTAGCTGAAATATCATCTGTTGTTTTTTTATTAGAATTAATATTTCTACTGTTTTCACTATCAAAATTTACTTTTTTGAAGTCTACATCTAAGTCTTCATCAAGTTTAAAGCTTTCATCTGTCCTTATTTCAAGATTAGCTTGTTTTATTTCTTCAGTCTTATATTTATTATCTAAAACTTCTTTTCTAATTCTTTCCTTGTTTTTAGTCTTCTGAAAATCTTTTAGTTTATCTTGTTTTTTATCTTTAGCTAATACATTCTCATGAATAAGTTTAGATTCTTTTTCTGAAATTTTATCTCCAAACCTATCCTTAGTCTTAATAATCTTATTTGTATAATCATCTGAATGAACAAGTTTACTATCCATATTTTTTTCAGGAGCGTCCCTATTTCGTATAATTTTCTTTTGAAAATCTTTTTTTAGTTTCTTATCCATATCACACCTACTTAGCTTCTTCTGGTTTTGTTGTCATTAGCTTATATAACATGGTGTCTTTAGGGAATTTATCAATAAATGGAACAATAGTATTTCCAAAGAATAGTAATCCCTCACCTGCATTTGAATTAGTAATATAGTTTAACTGATAAGGCGATATTTTTAATTTCTTAGCAAGAATATCTCTATCCCCAGATGCTTGATTTAACATTAGAACAAAGTCTGTATTATCAAAGATATTTTCAATTTCCAGACTTGTTAAAAGGTCTTTTACGTTTTGAGTTATAACTGTTGGAATACCTCCCCATTTTCTAAATCTTTTCCAGATTTCTACTGAATATGAAGCAGTTTGTGGGTCTTTTAATAAAAGGTGGAACTCATCTATATAGTATCTTGTAGACTTGCTTCCTCTATTAAGGGAAAC
The DNA here is from genome assembly GCF_009678325.1 of Finegoldia sp. BIOML-A1. Classification (NCBI taxonomy): domain Bacteria; kingdom Bacillati; phylum Bacillota; class Tissierellia; order Tissierellales; family Peptoniphilaceae; genus Finegoldia; species Finegoldia sp. BIOML-A1. Next base: position 128,417 of record NZ_WKZF01000004.1, on the reverse strand, counting down.
CTTGTTCCAAACCTGGTCTTGAATTACAAGCATACCTATTTTTTTAAGTTGTGTTCCTAGCTCTTTTATATCAAAGCAAAGCAATTGCCTATTTAGATCAACATTTGACCTATTATTAAAGACATTAAGACTTCCCTTAACATAAATTTCCATTTCTGTTGCTAGTTTTCTACCAACTCCCTCTTCTTGAGATAGGAGCATATCGTATAAATCTCCTAATATTGGCATATTTTCTGGCTTAGGGTCTTCAAAATACTTTTGGTATATCTTTGGCAAGCACCTATCTATAACTGATTTTTCTGCAGCAGTAAGACCAGATCCTCCTACTACAAGTTCAAGCATAGACATTATGAAGTTTGCCTTATCCTTTAAAGGTGCGTCCCCATCTCCATAGTTCATATTAATATCTAGTGGATTAAGGTAGTCCTTTGACTTTGCTGAAACTTTAATAACTTCTCCATTAAATTGTTTTACAAGGTTTGAATACTCGCCTTCAGGATCACAAATAATTACATCATCGTCTGTTACAAGAATTGCATTTGCCATCTCTCTCTTTGCCGAGAAAGATTTACCAGAACCTGGTGTTCCTAATATTAATCCGTTAGGGTTCTTGAGTTTCTTCCTATCTGCCATAATTAAGTTTTGGCTAAGGGCATTTAAGCCATAGTACAAAGAATTTGCTGAATCAATAAATAGCTCTTCTGTTGTAAAAGGCATAAATACTGCCGTTGATGATGAAGTTAAAAATCTTTTTATCTCGACTTGGTTAACTCCTAGAGGTAAGACAGAAACAAGTCCTTGCTCTTGCTGATGAGATAATCTTTTCACCTGACAATTATGTCTGTTAGCAATTGATGAAATTTGAGCAATTGTATTTTCTAATTTTTGATTAGTCCTAGCAAAATTCATCATTACTATGGTAACTACAAAGAGCCTTTCATCTCTATTTTGTAAGTCAGATAACATGGACTTAACATCCGCACCAAAAGTATTTATATCTGAAGGAATAATATCCATATCATATCCAGCACGAACTGCTTTCTTTTGTTCTTCAATTTTCATTCTGTCTAGGTCTGTATTTTTTCTTTTAATGAGTTTAATAGCTTCTGCTTGTTCAACTACATCTATATGAAAAGCTACATAAATATTGTCATCAATATCTAAAAACTCAGATAACATTCTGTCTGATAACTCACTTGCAAGTATTTGAAAATGACTTACTGCTCCAATGAATTTCCCAAATTTAAAATTATTTGCTGGTGCAAAATTAAAGATATTGGGAGTTATATGTGATTTTGTAGACTCTTTTTTCTTCAAATCTTTATATGAAAAATCAAAGTTCTTGTCTGGATTTAACATATCGTGAACAAGTCTTAATCTTTCTTCGCCATCAAGACTCTCTGCTCTTACTCCCATAGATTTAAAGTTAGATAAAATATCTACTTCAAGTCTATTTAACTTTGCCCTTGCTTGCTCTAGATTATCGGCTTCTGTTGTAAAGGTTATATACTTCATCTTTTTAAGTCCGTTATTTCCCTTTGCAAGTTGAAGCTTTAACATCTCCCTAAATTCTTTTCTTACATCGTCATAAAAGTCTCCCTTATCAGCAATTTTAATTGCATCTTGTAGGTCTCTATTTCTTCCTAATTGATTTACATATGAAAGTTCAACGTGGACACTTGGATCAAAAGAATTTAAAAAGTTGGCAAATTGGTTAAAGATTAAATCTCTATCTTCTTCCAATGCCAACTGGTAATTTATATCTTGAAATGAAATTGTCTTCGAATAATTTTTTTCATCTAACTGGCAAATGCCCTCTGGTAACATTCTTATATATGGAATAGTATCCTCAACTGTATATTTCTTTTTCTCTTTCTTTAAAAGTACACTTAGAAGACTATTTGTTGGATCTTTCTTTGTTTTTAGCCTTCTTACTTCCTTTCGGTCTTTTTTTAATTGTTTTTCCCTTAGATTTAAGTCGCTGATTTGCTTTTTTCTTTGCTTCAATGTATGCCTCCTTTCTTATTCTCTTAGTTGGTTGATAAAACTTATGAAGATAGAAAAATTTAAAATATTTTTCAAAAGTTAAGGTATCTTTTTCATATAAGGTTATAAAAAAGATTGGCAGGGTTACTATTAGCATTACAATAATTGAAACATCATTAGGTAGATATTTCTTCATAAATAAATAAGTTGGTATGCCAATTATTCCTGCCACAGAAAAACCTATAAGTTGTCTTTTAGTTAAGTTAAAGGCAACCTTTGTTTTAATCTTATCCAAATCTTTTGGTATTGGTACATATGCCATTTTAATCTCCCTCTACTTCTTCTTTGGAAAGTTCAAGTATATGGTCATAATTAGATGTTGTTTCCTCTTCTAGGTAGCTAATTCTTTCTTCTAATTCTTCTTGTTTTTCTTCATTTCTGTCATTGTATTCTCCTTGATACATAACAAATTCATTGTGACATCTTCCGAGTCTATTTATTCTCCTCTTTAAGTTTCTAATCTCTTCATTTCTTTTTTTCTCTTTTAAGATTTCATAAGTTCCTCCTAATAAAATTCCAAGTCCCAATAAAGCACAATTTTTCTTTTTTAACATTTATTCCTCCTAGTGCGTATTCATAATACTTTTTGCAACTGTTCCACTCTTAAACATCATAAGTCCAAGTAGTAGAGCATATCCTAATATACTAAACAAGCTTGCGTGAATATCTGTAATCTGTACCGTCCTTATTAAAACGGTGTAGATACCTAAACATATCATCAAAAACAAACCTTGTAGTCCCAAGGCAAAAAGTCCCTTGATATAATTTGTTCCAATCTGACCCCATTCTTTATTTCCCATAGTCGCAAATGGTATGGATGATACTGATGAGTAGACATATATTTCAAACATACGCCCATATACTATTAATGTAATAGTTAAAGATATACATTGAATTGCAATCCTTACAAGGCTTGTTTCAACTAGTATCATTAAAAGCTCACCTATTTCTTTTTCTTTTAATGTATCAACCATTGCAACTATCTGATCTCCTGAAACAGTGGCAGAAGTAGTGATTACCCCTGCCGCTTTGTTTACAAGATTTTGTGCCACATCAAAGACTGCCATTGAAAATTCAAAGGCATGGCTTGCAAGGTAGACTGCTATAAACATCTTTATAATGTATTTGAAAAACTCAAAAGTATCTGTATCGTGCATATTATTCTTTTGCATAACCATATTTATGAGTTCAATACATAAAACTGCTGTTATGATAAGACCTGCTATTGGAACGATCACATTATCATTAATGTTTTTTATGAAGTTATACACTTCTCCATTCCAACCCATTGGTGTCTTCCCAACATCAGTTGCAATAACTCCTACCTTGTCATTTATATCTAAGAACATGGACTCAAGATTTGCTTTGATACCTCCGAGTAGCATATCCTTAAAAAATTCAGTTAGCTTGTCAAAGATACCAAACATAGACTTTCTCCTATTTTAAAGCATTTGCAAGTAGTGGAATTAATTTAATACCGATTAGTACAATTCCCCCACCAGCCATAAGCTGCTTAATACCTTGAGATTTAGCACCAGGGTTATCATTACCATAACCTTCCATTAAGTTAATAACTCCCCATGCTCCTAAACCTGCACCAATTGCAGTTACAAGTGTCTTTAAAACTCCAACTCCAGCTGTAAAAAATTCCATATTATTCCTCCTCGTTTTCTTTCTTATTTTCTATTTTATTTAGTGATTTAACTATAAAATTCTTGTAGACCTTATCTCCTTTTTTGTTTTCTTTGAAATATCCAAAGACATGGATTAGATCTCCTTTATCTAATTCTTTTGCACGTTCGCTTTTTTCTCCGTAGACTGAACAATTTATATATTCTTTTCCTTTACCATATTTTTTAATGAGAGTAAAATTTGCTACATCTACTTTTTCTCCATCTCTTTCAAATTCTGATAATTCCACTTCTTTAACTAAATTTGCATTAATATTTATCATTTCTCTATCCATTAATTTCTTCTCCTTAATCTATAAATTTCAATTAAAAAAGCGACTGGATCTATTTATTTCCAATCGCTATACATTATTCCTTATTAAATTGTTCTAAGTAGGAGCTCTTATCCTTAACATCTTAACCTCCTAATTTTGAGTATAAAAAAAGCAGTAAACTTTATAATTACTGCTTTAATAAAATATCCTATATTATTAATCATTAAATGAACAATCTCGACAAATACCACCTACATCTTCTCGCCTATCCTTAAATCCCTTTCCACATTTAGAGCAAATAAATGCATAATCATTATTGTAATTCTCCTCTTCTAAATAAGAGTCATCGTAGTCTTCTTCATTTTTGTTTATAGAATCTTGATCTATCTGAATTTCAATTATTTCAATATCTGTATATTCTTTATCATTATTAATATAAAAAGAATCTTCTTCGATATCATCTTTATTAATTAATCTTGTGACATTAACTATGACACTTCCACTAAATTCTTGTTCTATTGGTGGTGATTGTATGACTTCTTTTGTATCATCATCACGTCCCCAATAATCAAAGGATACACAACTTAAATTTATTAAATATTCTAGCTCATAAGTTATACTAACAATCTCGTCTGTAAACTCTTCATAAGTATCTAATATCTCATTGAATTCACAATTATTTATATCTAATTCTTCAATACCCTCACTTCCAATAACATACGATTCTAGATAATAATAGTTGTTATTATAAATACTGTCAACTATATCATTAGAAATATCTTGTTTTACTCTTTCTACATATGACACATCTTTTCTATTTAAATCTACATAAACATTAAAATCATATCTATCATATACTTTTGAAGCGAAATTCTGAAACATTCCTGTTGTTAAAAATTCAATATTTACATTTGGATTTTTTTCTTTAAATTCACTTAATAATTTATCGTGAACTACTAAATTATCTTGACTATCCTTACTCCACCAGTCTTCTTTTATATCATTCGTAATAAAAATAATATCTTTTACTGATTTTTCAACTGGTAAATCTAATATCTCTTTCCAAACAAATAAATCTCCAAATTTTTCAACTCCATCTTTATTAATGTCCTCATATCCAGGCGGAATTTTATATTTATACCTAAGTTCACCCTCTCTAATAATTTTTAATTGTTCACTAAACCTTATCCTATTACCTATCCTATTATTTTTTTCTAAATATGAAATAAGATTATCTATATCTTTAATTATTTCAGGAGAATCTGTTGTTATTTCATCATATTCAATACCAACACTATTTTTATAAGATTTGATTATTTGTTTTAATTCAACTAACTTGTTATTTAAATCATTCTCCAAATTTTTTCTTCCAAAATAATTATATTTAGATGATTTAATCAAGACACTCTCTAAATTTTTTTGACTCCTTTCAATTACTCTTAGTAAATCTTTTTCAAAATTTTGATACTTTTTTTTCAATTGTCCGAATACGCTATATTTATTTTTATTAAATTCTTTATACACTTGATTCGGAATCCATATTAAATCCTTACACTCCTTGAAAATTTCTAATATGTTTTTGCTACTGTATAATGAATATCGAGCTAAGTCAAGTATTACATTTGTATCTAATACTATTATAGAGGTTTTTCTATTTATTATTTTTTTAAATTTTTCATAATTCAATTAAAGCACCAACCTTATTATTTAATTACATTCACAAAATTATTAAGTTTTTTCCATTTTCTAATCTTAGTCCTAAATGTTCCAAATGGTGCTACTGTATTTACATGGATAAATTTATATACTTCCCAAGTTGCAGTTTTTGTTGCTTCATCTGCCCATTTTCTCATATGTGGTTTAAATAATTCTTCCTCTGTAAGATTATCTATCAAAGAGTAAATATCTTCTATATTCTGTGATAGTTGTTCTTTTAATTCCTTTAACGATTTATGAGCATAGGTATCTGTAAACCATTGATACAATTCTCCAAGTTGATTCCACTTAAATTTGTCAGATGGCGTTTTAACCTCAATTCCCTTTTTTTCATCTTCTTCCCATTTCAAAACTAAAGTTGTCCAACCTACTTGATAGGCAAGATTTTCAGCTGGTGTCCTATCAACTTGATCTACTCTTTTATCTTTTAATTCTTCTGGGATATTATCAAACTCTGAAATATATTTTCCAAAAGTTTTCTTTATCTCATTTTTTAATTCTTCCTTACTTTCATAAGACCTCATATGCCTACCTCCATGGTTTATATAGATATTATACCAAAAATATTTTTATCCTAGGCTTAATTCATAATCTTGTAATCAAACTGTTCCTGTTTATTTTTATTTTATCTCTATTTGTTAAATACTCTTCCACATCAAACAAGTTTTTCTTATCATAATCTTCCAACAACTTGTAATTCTTATGCTTTGTAATATCGAATTTATCAGATAGAAAAGGTCTTACTCCTCTTAACTGATAAATACACTTACCGCCATCCATTACAGTTATTTCATCTTGACTCATAAGTTCCTTGCCAGTTTTTTGGTAATTTAGACCAAAAGATTTTTGATTGGATCTTGTTTCTGATGTGTTATATAGGTCTATGGTTTCTTTTCCTAAGGTTTCAGATAATTCTTTTACTGTTGTTTTTTCTTTTCCTCCTAAAAAGAGTGTAGAGTCGCAGTTACCAACTATTGTATCTGCATGGTCTTTATAGATTGCTTTTAATTGAGATTGTGCTTGCAGTATTATGCTTGCCGATATTTCTCTTGAACGAATTGTTGCAATCAATTTTTCAAATTTAGGAATTAATCCTATATTTGCAAACTCATCAAGTAGACACCTAACATGAACTGGAAGTCTTCCACCATACACATCATCTGCCTTATCACATAGAAGATTAAATAGTTGAGAATACATTATTGAAACTACAAAGTTAAAGGTATCATCTGTATCTGATATTATTACGAATAAAGCAGTTTTTCTATCTCCAATTTTATCAAGCTCTAATTCATCTTCGCTCATTAGTTCTCTAAGCTCTCTTATATCAAAAGGTGCAAGTCTTGCTCCACAAGATATTAGAATTGACTTGGCAGTTTTTCCTGTAACAACTTGTCAAGGACTTTCTAATCATTTTTATCGACTTTTTGATGTTTTTCTCTCTCCATTTCTCTAATCATTATGCGTTTTAATTTGTCTTGCATTGTTTCCGTTGCATTTTCATTAAAGTGAACAACAACCTCATAGGTTGCTTTACCAATTTTCTTTATGGTTTTTGTTCCCGTATTCTGTTCATTTTTATTTTCGTGCATATATTTTTCCTCCTGTTTGTTTCGATAAAAAAGACGATTAGATTTTTAATTTTCTAATCGCCTTTAAAGTGTCATATTTATATTTTTATTATCTCTGGCATACTTTTATACCTTTTTAGACTTAAAGTCTTTAATAGTGCCTTTCCACCTCTTTTTATCTATAAAGATTCTCCTACATCATAGTTCATTTTTTTATTTCCACCTTTCTGTCTTAGTTTTTCTTTATCTTCTTCATACCATTTTAAGATTGTCGCATAGTGGTTTTGATAGGTCTTACCACTGCTTTCCATGTATCTTGATAGTTTATTTATCATTATGTCTGTGTGTGAATTTAGTTTTTCTTTAAGATTTTTATATTCTTCTTTGCTTAACCTTACATTTTTGAATTCTCCATAAAAGATGGGGGTGGACTGTTCTTCTCTCCCCTTATCTATACTAACCTTATCTAATCTACCCTTATCTATACTGGGTTGACCACTTGACAACCTTTGGTTAACCAGATGACAACCAACTTTTTCTTCTGAAATGTATGCTCCATTTTCCGTTTGATAAAGCTGTTGTTTCTGCTCTATATACATTGTTGGCTTATATCTGTCTTTTCTAATATAGTTATTTATCTTCCAATGAGTAATGACGATAATTCCCTGATCAAAGACTATCACAAAGCCTTTGGCAATAAGTATTTTTAGGTCATCTTCATTCGCTCCGATAATTTTGATGATTTTCTTAGGATTATTTACAAAACCATCATCATCTGCCCTCATTGATAAATGAAAATATAGGCATTGACTACTTAGTGGCATATCCAAAAATAAGTCGCTATCAACTATCTTTAGTGAAAACATTCTTTTATCTGCCATGCTCTCCTACCTTTCTTCAAATAAAAAAAGGCGATAGTTTTCACTTCTACCGCCTTTTGTAAGTTCATATTTTATTTTTCTGAATCTAATTCTTTTATAGACTCTTCTATTTCTTCAATAGATGGTAAGCTACTTTTATATTCCTGCTCAAGTAGTTTGCTAATTTCATACTTACTTATTCCTATTGGCTGTGAGATATTTTCAAGCGAATATTCAGCGACTACATTATCTTTATCTCTGCAAATTAGTATTCCTATGGTTTGATTATCACTATTTGATTTCATATTCTTATTTACAGCTGTTACATAGAAATTGAGTTGACCTGCAAATTCCGGCTTAAATTTTTCTGTCTTTAATTCTACTACAACATAGGAGTGTAGTTTAACATGATAGAAAAGTAAGTCCATATAAAAATCACTTTCTCCAACCTTGATATGGACTTGCCTACCCATGTAAGAAAATCCTGTCCCAAGTTCCAAAAGAAAAGAAGTTATTTGATTTACTAATGCTTCTTCCAACTCTCTTTCATCATATTTATCCCTTATTGTTAGAAAATCAAAGTTGTATGGATCTTTTATTGTTTGCTTAGCTAATTCAGATTGGACAGCCGGTAATCTATTATCAAAATTAGTAACTGCATTCCCAACCCTTTTATATAAATCTCCATCAATCTGATGTTCCAAAACCGTCCTGCTCCATCCATTTTCAATGGTCTTATCTATATAAAACAAAGCCTCTTTGACATCTTTACACTTATACATAATCCTTTGATTATGTCCCCAAGGAATACTTTTTATTCTTCTTTCAATATCCGATAATTGGGTTACAGCTTGTAACCCAATTAGGTAATCATTATAAAAGTTATACCAATATCTTATGTGTTTTAAGTTTACGGCTGAAAATCCTCCCATGTCTGGAAATTCTTTTCTTAAATCACTACTCAATAATTTTAGAAAACTATCACCCCAAGAATATTGTTTTTGTTTTTCAACAATTTCTTTCCCCAAGTTCCAATACAAATCAAGCAACTCATAATTAACTTTTACTGCTGCTTTTAATTGACTACGTCTAACTTTTTCCTTTAAATCTAAAAGTAATTTTTTATATTCACTATCTCCTATAATATCTAAATCTTTTTTATCCATTCTAATCACTCCAATCTAATTCTTTATTTTATTCTATTTCTTGCACCAATGGTGGGAGTTTTAATCTTTTTATCACAATCAGCTTACAGTAAACAAGCTCATTTTATCATTACACATTTAGTTTAATTAATGTGATTATACCAAAAATGTTAAATCTTTTCTATCTCTCCCTCTCTCTCTTTATCTATCTCTATATCTTTCTCTATCTCTATCTCTTGTCGGACATGGGTTGGACTAATTAAGGACAATGTCCTCTGTTTATTTTGTCTGTGAAAAATTCCTCTTTTAATTTTATCCAATAATATCTTTTGTTTGTTGCCATATCTGCTCCTTTCTTGATTTTCGATAATCGAAATTCTTGATTTCCGATTTTCGGAAGTCTTGTTATTATGGTTATCTAAGGGTGTAACTTTTCGTTACTCCCTTAGATTTCTCTGGTCATATCTTTTTTGCTTGGTTTTACTTTTTCTTTTACTTTTCTTTTTACTTTCTCTTTTGTCTTATCCTTGTTCCTGGACAGGTCTTTATATTTCTTTATTTGTTTTAGGATACTTTCTTTTTCTTTTTTATTTTCCTTGGCTATGACTTGCTTAAAGGCATATTCCATTACTTTTATGTCTTTGGCTTGGAAGAATATTTCATAGTTTTGGCTTTCTTTGTTTTTCATTACTGAGAAACTTACTCCAAGTTTGTTTAGTTCTTTTTTTAAGTCTTTGAGGTCGCTTTGATCTATGCTTATATTTTCTAGTTGTCCTTTTTTATATAAGTCTTTTATTTTCATTTCATCGCCCATAAGACTTTTTAAGTTTCCATTTGCTTTTTCTAAAGTTTCATTCATCTTTTTTCTTATTTCTTTGTCTAAGTTGATTGATTCTTTTGCTGCCTTTATTGTGTATGTTATTATGGTTTGTGCTGCTTGACCTGCTTCTTTGCTTATTTCTTCGTTTATCATGTTTTATCTCCTTTGTTTGAATTAAAAAAAGGGAAGTATAGGCTTTAATTTTTCTATACTTCCCTTTGCTTGTTTTTATTTTATTGTTCTTGGTGGTGGAATGCTTTATTTTGATGTTTTTATAGATTACTTAGGTCTTTGTACCTTTTGTTGTTTTTCTGCTCTTATTTTGCTTTTCCACCTTTAGTAGTTTATGTGTGTTCTTTTGTCTGATAGATAGTTTTTCATGTTGGAATATATAATCTGTATTTCTTCATTGCTCATTGATTTTATTTCTTCTGTGCTTTTATATGTTTTGTATGTTCCATCTTGATCTGCTTTTATGAGTTCATTTATTATCTCTTGCCTTTTATTCATCTCTATTACCTCCTAGATCTGCCTTTATTTTCTTTGTCATATTATAGCTTGGATAAGATATTTTTACCAGGTCTTATCTTTCTTGATTTTTGTAATAGTCTTTGGTCATTTGTCTTTTTTTATTAAAATTATCACTGTCTTGCTTATACTCTTTTATCTTTTTTATGATACTTTCTTTTTCTCCTCTCTTAATCGCCTTGTCAATTTCTATTGATAGGTCGATACCATATTCTTCATTCACTACTTCTACTGCATATTTGATATGATTTATTTCCTTGTATCTTCCCCTTATCTTTTCTGACTCTGTATTTAGTTTACTGATTTCATCTTCTAAGTTTTTAATTTCTCCTAACCATTCTTTTTCTCTTAAGTTTTTCTTTCCACTGATTTTTTCAATTAAGCTTCTTGCCCTTATATGTTGGTCTATTTCCTTTTGATTATTCTTGTAGAAGCTTTCTTTGAATATTTTCTTGCTTTCATATTCTTGATAGGTTGCTTTTGTTTTTCTTACAGTCTTTGCATAGGCTAAACATTTGTTAATGTCTTCTATCTTTTGACTATTTTCTTTTATGGTCTTATATATTTCAGAGTTTTTGCATCTTAGGTTATTTATATGTCCTTGTAGGTCTGATATGGTTTTTATTTTGTTTTCCCTTAGATAATTTATTCCACCTGCATATCTTTTTAGATCATAGATTGCCTTGTTTCTTTTCCCATAAAATGATAATTCAGCTCTATTATTTTCTTGCATTTCTTGATAGAAGCTTAAATATTCATAGAGGTTAAAGAGTCCTGATTCATTTATTTGCTTTTTACTTTGGTCTTTATATTCCCTATATGATTCTTTTAGCTTATCTTTGAAGCCTGCTAACCATGATGATATTTTCTTTATTTCATTGCCTATGTTTTTTAATAGTTCATTCTGTTTTTTTATTTCACGATTTATATCTCCTTTTTCTGTTCTTATTCCTTTTCTTTCCATTGCACTGGCACTTGCTCCTAGATGTATTGTTGGTATTTGTTTTATGCCTTGTCTTTCAAAACTCCTATGGTCTACTCTTTTTTCTATCTTGTTTCTTGCTAGATATTCATTGCAAAGGTCTGAAAAATTTTCTCTCCATTTTTCTACATTGCCCTTATCATTCCAGGTTGTTAGTTCTACTTTTCTTGTTTTAGGTTTTCCATTTTTGTTTAATACTTTTTCTCCTTTTTCATCTAGGATATATTCTTTTTTACTTTTTTGCCCCCATGTTCCATCTTCATTTATTGGTCTTACTATGGTCATTATATGAGCATGAATGTTTTGATTTCCCTCTCTACTTTCATCATGAATTGCTAGGTCTACTATCATTCCCTCTTTTACAAAATTGTTTTGAACATATTCTTCTATCATCTTTTTATTTTCTTCTATGCTTAACTCTTTTGGTAGGGATATAATAAAGTTTCTTGCAAGTTGGGAATTAGAATTTTTCTCAAATAGTTCTACCGAGTTCCACAAGGTTTTTCGGTCTTTATATTCTTTTGGTGCGTGATCTGGTAAATATATTTCTTTGCTTATTACTCCATGTTTTTTGGTGTAGTCATGGGTTACTCCGTCCCATTCATTTTTTATTTTTTCTCCACTTATATATGCTGCACTTGCTACTGCACTTTTGCCTTTACCTCTTGATATTATGTTTACTGAAAAATGAAAACTGTCTGCCATTTTTATCACTTCCTTTCTTTCTTGTTGTTTTAGGTGGAGGCTTAATAGATTTTTATATCCTCTTTGCAAATGAGCGTTTTGAAATGATAGAATTGAAAAAGCCGACTACTGAATTAGTTTTTGTTGTTTCAGTATGTCGGCTTAATTGTTACTTTCATTTCAAATTTTAAAAGTCAAGGGCGAGCGTTAGCGAGTTTATTTACCCTTGACTTTGAAAAAGCGAATGGTTGTTGCTCCCTGCAAGGGTTTGGCTCCAAAGGCACGCAAGCACCCTTTAGGGTGTATAATTGCGCCCTTAGAAAATCTAAGGGAGATTTAATTATTTTATTTTTCCTAATTTTCTCTCATTATTTTTAGTGTTTCTTTAAATTCTTTTGTCTTTGTTGCTTCTTCTAATAGGATTTTTATTTCTTCATCTGTTAGTTCTTCTGCATTTTCTATAAGGCTTTCTACTATTGCTCCTCTTGTTATGAGTCTATGAGTTCTTTCTTTTCTTCTTTTTATTATGTCTTGTTTTAATATCTTCTTTTCTCGATTTTTTAGTTGCCTTAATCTTTCTTCTGTATTGTCTATTTTATCTTTTATTTCTTTTGACTCTCGTCTTATTTGTTCTAATTTTTTCATACAAAACTCCTTTCTTGCAATATAAAAAGAGATAACATTTCTGCTATCCCTTTTAAAGTTTCATTATTAGAATTTTATGTCTTTTGAAATATCATTTATGTTTCTATAATGATTTTCTATTTCTTCTTGCTTCTTTCTTTTTAATTGTTCTTCTCTTCTTCTAAATTGTTTTTCTTCTTCATTTTATGTTCCTCCATCTAATATTCTTCTGTTCTCTAAAGAAAGGCTAAGCACCTTTCTTTGATATTTAACCTTTCATCATTTTTTAGATTTTATCTTCTAAAATCTTTCTCAGTTTTTCTAAAATTCTATCCCTCCTCCCACTGATTGCTTGATGTGTAACTTTCTCTTTTCTGCTGATCGACCTTAGACTTTCTTCCCTGTAAAAGATGGCTTCTATTAACTCTCTTTCTTCTTTTGTTAGTGTAGCTAATGCCTTGTTTAGTTCTTCAATTTGCATTTTTACTTCTACGATTTTTTCCAAGTCTATTCTTTCATCTGTTATTGTTTCTACAAAGTGTCCATCATGATCCAGTGCTGAAAATGGAATTACATTATGCTTCCAATCTTTTCTTTGGAGATACTTTTTATGCTCTGTTATTTTCCAGTAGGCTTTATAAACCTCTTCACTTACAGGTACGGCTTTGCCTTTTACATAAAGGTAGTATTCTTTCTTATCCATGGTGTGTTCCTCCTTTTTAAGTTCTCTGTTTTGCTTTTTGAGAATAAAAAAGGAGGACTTCTACACTTTGGCGTAAAATGTCCTCTCGGCTCAAAAACTAATGTTTTATATGATTTATTATTTTGTTGGTTTCGATAAAGAGTTATTGCTATGTGTAAGTAATCCCAACCATAAAAAAGGATAAATGTATCTTATGTGAATAACAGAATTTAGTGTTCCCATTATTTATCCCTCCATTACTTAGCTACATATTTTTCCCTCCTAAATAAATCTTTTATAAACTTTAAATGCCATCTTTTTTGCATTTATCATTAGCAAATTTTATTTTCCTAACTAAGATAACAGCTAAACCAAATGACAAAACATCTGCCACTGGTTGAAGCAAATATATTCCAAATTGCCCAAATATATTTGATAAAATATACAATAACGGAATATAAAATATTCCTTGTCGTGAAATTGAAATTATTGATGCCCAAAAATATTGTCCAATATTTTGCATTAGCATACTACTAATCGCAAAGTATCCTAAAAGTGGCATTGTAATACATTGCATACGCAGTATCTCTGTACCGGCTAAAATAACTTCATTATCATTTGACATTGTTCTAATAAGCGGTTCAGAAAAAACATATAACAAAATAGCCGCTATAATTAAAAATAAAGTACCTCCTGTTACTGCAAATTTAAAAGCCTTTTTTACTCTATCATATTGCTTTGCCCCGTAATTCATCGCACAGATAGGCTGAAAACCCTGACCCCAGCCTATCATTATCATATATGCTAATGCTAATATCCTTGAGCTTATTGTTAATGCTGCTATAACACCATCACCGTATTTTGCGGCTACAACATTCAGTAAAATTAAAGCGATACTTGTGATAAATTGTCTTGAAAAATTAGGCATTCCTCCTGCCAGAATATGATATACTCTATCTTTATTTATTCTTACTTTTTTTAAATCAACAGCAGTATTTCCATTTTTTTCTGATAAATTCGTTAATACGATGCAACCTGTAATTTGTCCTATCAATGTTGCATATCCAGCTCCAATAAAGCCGAATTTAAACCCAAACATCAATACAGGATCCAGAACCATATTGACAACCATTCCTATCAATAATCCTATCATTCCATCTTTCACATTCCCACAAAGTCTTAATTGATTGTAAAGAGTAATAGAATAAAGACCAAATGGTATGCTGACAATAATCACCTTTAGATACTGCACTGTAAAATTCAACAAACTTTCAGAAGCACTTCCACCTATAAATTTTGACAACGGTAAAACAAAAAACCATGATAAAATAGCTATTAAAATACCAATGACAATAGCAAAGAGAATTCCAATAGACGATATAATTTCTGCTTCCCTTTCTTCATTTTCTCCAATTTTTTTTGACATTATGTTTCCACTTCCATACCCAAACCAAAATCCAATAGCTTGAATAAAACTCATAAAGCTAAACACGATACCGATAGCAGCTGTCATGGATTTATTATTTAAAATACCGACAAAAAATGTATCAGTCAGATTATAAATTACCATGACAAGCATACCTATAATGGTAGGAATAGAAGTTTTCACTAATAATGGCAGAAGATTATCGTTTAAAATGGCTTTTCTTTTCAATTCTTTTTTATTATTACTTGAGTTCATACTACAAACCTCTAACTACACCTTTATTACCGTCTACTTGAATCATATCCCCATCTTTGTATTTTGTAGTTGCAAAGCCCACTCCAAGCACTGCCGGAATATTAAACTCTCTTGCAACAATTGCAGCATGGCTTAATGCCGCTCCCGTATCAGCCACAACTGCACTTGCCAGCTTAAATAATGGTGTCCACTCCGGATCAGTAAGATGGCAAACTAAAATATCGCCTTTTTGCATCTTATAAAATTCTTTCGGACTATTTATTATGCACACTTTTCCGGCTGCAATACCGGCACTTCCACTTACCCCCTTTAGGACATCGCCATTTGTTTCAAAAATTAACAATTTTGATGCATCCCATACTTTTATTGCTAAAGGAAATTTTTCATTTCTCCTATTTATTTTTCTCTTATCCGATTCATTTAAGCTACCCCTATTCATCACTTCCAAAAGTTCTTTATGAAACAGATTTGCAATCCCAACTTCATAATCTTCACTGCCAAGAAGAATGTAGTTTATTCTTTTGACACATTGTCTTACATAATAAAATAAGGTTTCCCAGATATATTGGCTTTCTTCACGAACCACATGAAAATATCTGAAATATTCTATTTGTTTTTCTATATCTTGATACTTGTTTCCATAAATTTCTTTTAGCCTTATCATTAACTTGGAAAAATCTTTCCCTTGCTTAATCTCATCACTATTTTCATCCGTATTTAATATAGGTCTTAATATATTTATTAGCCTATCAGGATCTTCAATAAATGTTTTTGCAGATAAACAATAGCAATTATAATCAGATTTAAATCCG
The DNA here is from genome assembly GCF_009678325.1 of Finegoldia sp. BIOML-A1. Classification (NCBI taxonomy): domain Bacteria; kingdom Bacillati; phylum Bacillota; class Tissierellia; order Tissierellales; family Peptoniphilaceae; genus Finegoldia; species Finegoldia sp. BIOML-A1. The sequence continues at coordinate 112,321 of NZ_WKZF01000004.1, read as the reverse complement.
TTATCTCGCATAAACTTATCTGTTATATCTCTAAAGTCATCATAATTTTCATATAATTCTTTATAACTTTCTCCGGATATAATAGTTCTTTTTAAAGCTTCATTTTTTCTTATCTCACGAGCCATTTTATAGACATCATTTGTAACCACTGATGTTTTATTATCTAAGTCCCAATAAAAATCAAATGATGAATAATTAGCATTTACTTTTTTGATTATTTTAGTGAATTTTTTATCGTTTAAAACAGATGGGAATAAAGCGTATTTGAATCTGTCATAAGCCAATTTTTGTAAAAGAATATAGCTATCTTCCATAAAATTTTTGCATTCTTCTAATGTCATGTTTTCAAAATTTAAATGCTTAATTTTTTCTATTTTAGACTCATATATTTTCATAAAATCGTTGCACTTATGATAGCAACCATTAAAATCTTTCATATTTTTTAAAATCTTAAAAAACTTAAATATATTTTTATTGATTCGCTTACCTGCGTCAGAAAAAGTTTGTATTCCATCATCATCTATAATTGGATTTCTTGGTAAAACAATTCCGCCTTCTAATAAAGTATTAACTTTCTGATCATTTATTGCTGCCAGATAGTCGAAGTCAAGCGCTCTATGTGCAAAAGGCATTTTTTCTAAAAAAAATGACATCACTTCTCGTGTACTTTTATTGATTTTTTTACCCTTTGTATATTTTTGTACTAAACTATCTTCAGATATGTGATTGGTAGAACTTTTCAATGTAGTAATAGCTCTTGCCTGTAAAATATATACTTCATCATCTTTAATTGCCCACTCAATATCCATTGGCATTTTATAATGCTTTTCAATCTTCAAACCAGACTTTATTAGCTCTGATATTTCTCTATCATTTAATGCTCGTTTTTTTCGATCATTGTCATCTACCGTTACCTCTACCGTGTTTTTCTCTCCATATATAATCTGTGTTTCCTTGCTTCCAATAGCTACTTCAATAATTTCTCCATTTTTGCCAACAATATAGCTATCTGCTGTAACTCTTCCGCTTACAACACTTTCTCCTAAACCATAACTCGCATTGATTTGCATCTCATTTTCTTTTTTACTTACCGGATTCACAGTAAACAAAACACCTGCTTTTTCGCTTTCTACCATTTCCTGAATAACAACAGCAATCGAAACGGAGCTTTGGTCATAACCTTGATGTAATCTATAGCTTACAGCTCTATTCCCCCAAAGTGAAGCATAACAATTACGCACCCCATTTAATACACTTTCAATACCTTGAACATTTAAATAAGTTTCTTGTTGCCCTGCAAAACTGGCATCCGGTAAATCTTCTGCCGTTGCTGAAGAACGCACTGCAACTCTTGTATTATTTCCAAGATTAAAATATTTTTCTCTTATTGCATTTTCCAATTGCTCAGGAAATTTCCCAGACTTTATCTTTCCTCTAAAATGCTCAGCTTCATTTAGAAGTGTTTTTTCATCATCTGCTGATTTTTTAATTCCATTTTCAATGAGGCTATCAATATCATTTACTTTTAAAAAATCTCTATATGCGTCTGCTGTTATAACAAAACCACTTGGAACATTTATTTTAGCCGAAGTCATTTCTCCAAGATTAGCTCCCTTACCTCCAACAATTAATACATCTTCCTTTTTTATCTCATTAAAATCCAGAATCATTTCTATCACCTTCCTTTTTACAATTAAATTTCTATATATTTAAAAACAATGCTTTGTATATAAATATTAAGTACTTCCTCAAATGTATCTTCATTAAAATGGAAATAATTTGAACATAGAACAAAGCTTCCAACAAAGGCATTTGATAAACCTTGCTTATCTACACTTTTTACTACATTGTTTTTGTACCAATAATCTATTAACCTATCCAAAAAATCCCCATATAGATTTTCTACTCTATTCACTTTCTTTGAATCTTGACTCGCAAATATTCTAAATGCCTCTTGATAAATTTCCTGATTTTTAATTTTCTCAGTCATGTCTATTGAATACTTGAAAATTACCTCTGAAAGGTATTTTTTAGGATTCGTAAGTGAATTTGAAAATTCTTTTTCAATGTTCTCCAATTTTTGTATTGCCCTATATGCCATTAAGTCAATGACAAGAGATTCTTTATCTTTCCAAAAATTATAGAAACTCCCTTGAGCTATTCCGACTCTTTTTGTTAATTCCGAAATACTAAGTGATTTTGTACCTTTCTCATGAAATAAATCAAGAGCAGTTTCCATAATACTTTCTTTAATTTTTATCTTTTCTTCTTCTGTAAATGCTTTTGCCATTTTAAGCCTCCAAATATTATAAATATATCTATGAATTTTCTATTTTTTATTCATAGATATCATAGCATAAGCAAACACAAAAGTCAATGAATATTTTATTTTTTATTCATTGACTTCCCCGATATATTATTTAATTAAAATGTTCTGCATTTCACATACCGGTATCCCCGCTCTTTTCAAAACCTTTAACTTCTCCTGTTTTTTCTGCTTTCGCCTTGCTTTATACCTTTCCTCATACTCCTGTTGTTTCCCATTTGCTTTACGCTTTAGATAATTTTGATGAAGTCTGTCCCTTCTCTCATTAATTTTTCGTTCTTCTTCCTCAAGTTTTAAACGTTCTTCTTCGCTTAATTCTTCTTTTGGAACTTCATAATTTCCGATGAAGTTAAAATATATTTCTATCTTTTGCTTTGATGTTTGACTGCCTTTTCTATCCCTTTCATGAATGATAATCTTCTCTACAAATTCATTTATCATTGTGTTTGTGAGTTCATCAAAGTTTTCATAACGACTAATAAGGGATATAAATTTTCTTGTCTTGTCTGTTTCTTTTTCATATCTTGATATCGCAAGATCTAAGTCTTCAATCTCTTTGCTTAGGACTCTTTGCTCTGTTTCGTATTGGCTATTAAGTATCTCATATCTACTACTTGGTATTTTTTCTAGTATCATATCCTCGTAAATACGGCACATAAGCCTTTCTAACTCTTGTATCCTCGACTTATTATTAATTAGCCTTACTCTTTGTTTTTCTATCTCTACTTTTTCCTTTTCTTCCATTTCATTTTGAATGGAATGAATAAATGCTTCATTATCCTCATTAAGATAATTTTTTATATCTTTTAATGTTTCTTGGATAAGGTTTATGACTACTTCTGCTTTTATCCTGTGAGCTGATGGACATAGCATTCCGCAAGGCACTTTCTTGTAATTACTACAAACATAATAAGGGATATTCTTATAGTTATTTGTCCTATGAACATACATCTTGCTTCCACAATCTGCACAATACATCAGTCCTGTTAGTGGGTGATATTCTCCCCAGCCATCAGGATACCTTTTTACATTTCCTCTTATCCTTTGCACATTATCAAAGGTTTCTTGGTCTATGATGGCTTCGTGAGTATTTTCAAAGATGAGCCAATTATCTTCGGATACATATTTACTTTTCTTATCCTTGAAATGCTTTCTTGTTTTAAAGTTAACTGTATGCCCTAAGTATTCTTTTTTCTTTAAGATACTTGCAATTGTGGAACTACACCAACGATAAGGATGTTCAAAGTTTTTGCTTTGATGTAATCCATATCCCAATTTTTGCTGATGATAAGCGGGTATATCTATCTTATCTGCTTCCAGTATCTTTGCTATTTTGTATGGTCCTGCTCCGTCCATTGTAAGATTAAATATTCGTCTTACTATCTGTGCTGCCTTTTCATCTACAATCCACTTATCTTTGTCTTTTTCATCTTTTATGTAGCCATAAGGCGGTGTGCTTGCCGTATGCTTTCCGCTTTCTCCTTTTGATCTAAATGTAGATTGTATTTTTCTTGAAGTATCTCTTGCATACCATTCATTCATAATATTTCTAAAAGGGGTAAAATCATCTTCTCTGTAAAAGCTGTCTACATTGTCATTTATAGCAATCAGTCTTACGCCCTTTTGTCTTAATATCTCCATACATTGACCGACTTTGAGATAATCTCTGCCGAGTCTACTCATATCCTTTACGATGATACAACCGATATTTCCAGTATTTACTCCATTCATCATTTCCATAAAGCCTGGTCTATCAAACTGTGTCCCGCTTATTCCGTCATCTGTAAAATGGATGATGTTGGTTAAATTATTCTTACTTGCATATTCTTCAAGGATTTTCTTTTGATTAACGATTGAGTTACTTTCTCCTTCAAGTTCATCATCTCGACTTAATCTCTCATAGAGTGCTGTTATCTTTTCAAAATTCCTCACTTTTTCCTCCTTCCTCTTAATTTCCTAAATAAAAAAGAATTAAGAAGTACATGTTTCACTAAAACAGTGATTAAGTGTTCTCCTTAATTCTATTACTCCTGCTGCCAGCTTATATTTCTTGTATTGCTTAACTGCAAAATGACTTGGATCTTTCTTTTCAAGAGCTTCAAAAAGCCTATCAATTGGGTTCATATAGGTTTCGTCATCTTCTCTAACCTCACTTGCGTCAATCATATCTAAGAGTGTTTTAAAATTCTTTTCTTCTTCAGGTGCTTCATAATAAATATACCCAATAAGAGCAGTGTAATATAACTTTTCAGCCTTTACCCAAAAATCTTCTCCTGCCTTTTCTCCATCTCCCTTGGTGTTAGCAATTATGGTTTGGACAAGCTTTAAAATATCTTTTTCACTTCTCAAGTATGCAAAGGGATTGTATTTCATAGATTTTTTAAAGTTTATTGTGTTTAATATCTTTATGTCGTAACCATTTTCATAAAGCATTTTTCCACATTCTAACACAAGTGTGCCTTTAGGGTCTGTTACTACATAGGAAGAATGCATTTGCATTAGATTTGGCTTTACATAAAATCTCGTTTTACCTGATCCAGAACCACCTATTACTAATACATTTTTATTTCTGGCATATTTAGGGTTTTTAGGTCTTGAGTTCATTGTTAGTCTTTCGGTATTAGTTATGAGAACATTGTTTTCAAACTTAGGGTCAATATATGGAGCAATATCCTTACTTTCTCCCCATCTTGCAGATCCATATTCCTTGCCTTGCCTATATTTCTTTTTGTTTTTACCTTTGCTGTAAACAATTAACTTAACAAGACCAGCAACTGAAATACCTACTAACAAGTCCCTTGGATTAAGGCTTGGTATATAAGATAAAGTTCCTATATCAGAAATTCCCACCATTATTTTATCAATAATATCTCCTCCTACATAAGAATTGATGTGCTTAGAAAAGATATTTCCAATGTAGAAGAATGATAGATAGGGAATGTTTGATAATATAAATTTCTTTGGGTTGTCTATTTTAATTAGGTTTTTAATATCAGAAAGAATGGCTTCTAATATCTTATTCATCGTAGAAACCTTCACTATCTAATAAAATTAGTAGGTAGTGTCTTCCCTTTGGTGTTATTAATGTTTGTATTCCTACAAGTGTACCTAGTGGATCAATCCATTCTTTTACTTCAAAATATCCCTTGTTCTTATCTGCATAAGGTAAGAGTTTCTTTTTCTTATCTCTGTAAATTAATCCCTTATCCATTAGAAAACTTATAAATTGATTTTGTGGTATTCCTAACTCTTTGGCAGTATTTCTAAAGTTTGTAAGTAGGTTATAATCTACTAATTTGTCATAATAATCTGCCTTTGGTCTTAATTCTTCAATTTCTTCTTCTCTTTCAGCAATAATTCTATTGGCTACAAGAATTGCATCTGCAAGTAGATCTTCATTAGTTTTCTTTTCTTGCCCTACTATATATCCTCCGTTTTTTCTAATACTTGGTAAGACTTCTCTAGTTACCCAAGCTTTGAATATTTTTGCTTGTGGTAGTTTTGATGAGAGGATAAGTGAATACAATCCTGATTCGTTAATTATTGAAATATTCTGTATTCCTCCAGGGGTGTTCCATTTCGTTACACCCTTATCTTCTTCGTCTACATGGTCATAAATAGCTTTTCTGGGATTGACATATCCTAGCATAGTTGCTACTTCATTTGCTATAAAGAAAAACTCACCGTCTTTTTCTATAACAGTGAGTTTCCCAAAATTCTTATTTTCAAATGTTTTTAAATTACTTATCATAAGCTTTGCTCCTTATGTTTATTTTTAACCTTATCCTTACTGATGGTGTCCTTAGCCATATCTTTAAACTTATTTATAGTCTTCGTTATTGAATCTTTTCTATCGGCCTTTTTTTCAGAAGCCTTAACTGCTTTTTTAAAGGCGTGTTCCATTACTTTTATATCCTTAGATTGAAAAAACACAGAGTGGTTACCAGTTTCCTTATCTTTCATAACAGAAAACTTCACTCCGTGTTTGTTTAAAATTTTCTTTAATTCTTTTAACTCAGGATCTTTTAGATTAATTTCTTCTAACTGTCCCTTTTTAACCATATCCTTTAGTTTTACTTCTTCTCCATTATTTTTTATTACATTTTTCAAGCCTCCTTGATCTTCTATTTGCTTGTGAACTTTCTTTAAGGCATCAAGAATTGCTTTACTTGTTGCTTTTGCAAGCCTTACTTCAAGGTTAAGACTCGACCTAGATACTTCTTCATTAATCATCTATTCCACCTCCATATAAAAGTAACTCTTTGTATTTTCTTAACTTCTCTTGATGGATTTTTCTTCTAAAATCTTCTCCCGTAACTTTAACTGGTATTGTCATTTCAAGTATTCTTGAATATATCCTCTGATACTCAAGTTCAATATTAGGATTTTGAATAATTTCCAATGATAAGTTTGTAGTAAAAATTGTCGGCCTACCTTTTAAGTATCTTGAGTTTATAATGTTATATACTTGTTCTCTTGCATAAGATGTATCCCTTTCAATTCCAAGATCATCTAAAATTAACAACGGAATGTTTGATAGGTTATCTATAATTTCATTTGAATCTAGCTTAAATGCTGATTTTTGTATTTGATTTATAACCTGAGATAAATTCATAATCTTAACTTTAACTTGTTCTCTTTCAATTAATTCATTTGCAATAGAACAAGCAAGATAAGTCTTTCCACTGCCAACATCTCCATGAAATAAAAGTCCAACATTGTCTTCCTTCATTTGTTCAAAACTTTTAGCATAATTGTAAGCAACCTTGTAAGCTTGACCTTTTTCATTTAAGAATCTCTCAAAATTATATTGGTGTTGGAGTGGCGATGAGAAACAATCTCTTTTTAGCGATGATATTTTCATTAGTCTTTCTCTTTCTTCATTTTCCTTATCTCTTTTTATTTCACATTCACATTTAATTCTGGGAATAAACTTTGTAAAGCCAAGGTCAAGTAATTCTCCATCGACTCTTTTATCACATACCTTACAATAAATATGTCCATTTCTTTCAATATCATTTTCTCTTAATACAAAATCTTTTAAGTTCTTCATAAACTCTCTCCTATATCGTAATTCATTTTCCTTGTTGTATTATCATTAATGTTTTTTGCCTGATCATTAAGATACCAATTGATTATCGTTGCCTTGTAATCTTGATACACTCTGTTATTTGCTTTCATATATGACGACAACCTATCAATGTAGTCACTAATTCTACTTCCTAACTCATTTGTTAAGTCCTTGTATTCTTCATCAGTCAAAAATATGTTTTTATATATTCCATAAGGCTTTTGTCCCTTACTAAAATCATTCTTTCTTAACTCATTATTACTAATATTGTTATAGTTACCTTCCGATTTTCGGAAATCTTGAAGTCTGTTATTAGGAGTTCTTGAATTCCGATTATCGGAAGTCTGGACTTCTGCTTTTCGGAAATCTGGATTTCTATTATTTGAATCGGAGAAAACACTCATAAAATCTTTAACATATATCCTATTTGGTTTTCCAAGTCCTTGTCTTTTCTTTTCTATCAATCCAATTCCTGATTTTATATCAAGCTCATTTATAATCTTTAAGGCTTTATCATTAGCACAGTTAAATTGCTCTTTAATAGCATCCATTGTGTAGTAAATAAAGACTTTTCCATCTTCATCTATCCAGCCATTTTTATATGAAAGACCCATTCGATTAAGCATATATGAATACAAAACTTTAGCTTCAATAGAAATGCTCTCAAAAATCTCATCTTCCATTAATACCATAGGTAACCTAATGAAGTTATACATCTCAGATTGCCTATTATAAAAATAATCAAAATTCATTCCTACCTCCTCTCTTTAAAATAAAAAAAGACGACAGAATTATTGCTTTCTATCGTCTACGGTTGTCTTATATTTATTTTTCTTCAAATTGATTTTATTGTATAGTTTAATAATTCTAATAATCCAATAACATATATACCTAATTTAGGTAATCCAAATGGACTAAATAAAAATGCTAATATTAGTGCTTCAATTACAATTTGCTTGTCTCCTTGAAAAATGCTAGCTATTCCAATTATAAAAATCAAAGTAGAAACTACGCTTAACAACGCAGTACTCAAACTTAATATGAAGGTTAAAAAAGCTATGAGCAAACTCAACACTAATCTTATCGGTAATAAAATTATTCTAATTATCCATCTCATACATACTCCTAAAAATTAAACTGGGATTCATAACAAACCCCAGTTTCATAATTAGCGTGTCCTTTAATATAATTTTGATCCTGCTGGAATATTATCATCCAGCATTATTAAGTTAAGTTTTTCTTCACCGTCATACTCACAAATTGCAGATATAATCATACCTTCTGAGTCGATTCCCATCATCTTACGAGGAGGAAGATTACAAATTGCAAGTAGTGTCTTTCCAATTAAGCTCTCTGCGCTGTAATATTCCTTAATACCAGATAAAATAACTCTTTCTTTTTCAGAACCATCATCTAATGTAAATTTCAAAAGTTTTTTTGACTTAGGAACTTCTTCGCAGTTTTTAACCTTTACAACTCTAAAATCAGATTTTGAGAAAGTTTCAAAGTCTACCATATCTTCAAATAATGGTTCAACTTTCACTTTTGAAAGGTCAATTTCTTCTGTCGTAAGTTTGTCGTAAGTTTCGTAAGTTTCTTTTGACAAACCCCCATTTTCTGCCTTTTCTAAGCCTATTGGCTTCATTGTTGGGAACAACATTATATCTCTTATAGATTCGTTGTTAGTTAACATCATTATAAGTCTATCAACACCAATTCCCAAACCGCCTGTTGGTGGAAGTCCTACTTCTAATGCATTCAAGAAATCATAATCCATCATTTGAGCTTCGTCATCGCCATTCTCTCTAGCTTCAACTTGCTTTAAGAATCTTTCTTTTTGATCTATTGGGTTGTTCAATTCGCTAAATGCGTTTGCGATTTCTTTTGTACATACAAATGCTTCAAATCTGTGAGTATATCTTTCATCATCTGGATTTCTCTTAGCCAATGGACTTACTTCAACTGGATGACCCAATACAAATGTTGGTTGAACTAATTTTTCTTCGCAGAAATGTTCGAAACATTCGTTGATAATTTCGCCACGTGACATATTGTCTGAGATTTCAACATTGTTTGCTTTAGCAACTTCACGAGCTTGTTCATCTGTTTCAATTTCATCAAAATTTATGTCTGCGTATTCTTTTATTGCATCAACCATTGTTATTCTTTTCCATGGTGGTGTAAAGTCTATTTCTGTTTCTCCAAATTGAGCCTTCATAGATCCATTAACTTTTTCACAAACAAAAGCAACTAATTGTTCTGTGATATCCATCATATCATTGTAGTCAGCGTAAGCTTGATACAATTCTATTGCCGTATATTCTGGGTTGTGAGTGTGATCCATTCCTTCATTTCTGAACATTCTGCCCATTTCATAAACTTTGTCGAATCCACCTACAATTAATCTCTTTAGGTATAATTCGTTTGCTATACGCAAATACATATCGATATCTAATGTGTTATGGTGAGTTATAAAAGGTCTAGCATTTGCTCCACCAGCTATTGTGTTCAAAATTGGAGTATCAACTTCTAAGAATCCTTTTGTATCCAAAAATTCTCTGATTGCTGAAATAATTTTAGATCTTTTTATGAATGTATCTTTGATTTCAGGATTCATAATTAAATCCACATATCTTTGTCTATATCTCAAATCCGGATCTTTTAGTCCGTGCCATTTTTCAGGTAATATTTGTAATGATTTAGATAATAAATCTACAGTTTTTGTTCTAATGGATACTTCTCCGCTTTGTGTTTTGAAGATACATCCTTCTACACCAACGATATCTCCGATATCCATATTTTTTACTTTTGCATAATTTTCTTCGCCTAATTCATTTACTTTATTAAATAATTGAATTCTGCCAACAGAATCTTGTAAGTCCATGAAGTTAACTTTTCCATGTCCTCTTTTACTCATAATTCTTCCGGCTATTTTAACTTCTTTTCCGTCAAATTCGTCAAAGTTATCTAGGATTTCTTTTGTATTATTAGCATTGTCAAATTTTTCATGAACGTAAGGATTTTCATTTGCATCTAATAATTCTTGTAACTTTTGTCTACGAATTTGTAGCATTTCGTTTAAATTTTCCATTTTTATCCTTTCTTGACAGTTAATACCTTTAATTCTACGATTCCACCTGGCGTTTCAACTGTAGTAGTGTCACCAACTTTTAGGTTTAACAGAGCTTTTCCTGTTGGTGATTCATTTGAAATTCTACCTTCAAAAGGATCAGCTTCTGCTGTTCCTACTATTTTATATGTCATTTCTTTGTTTGACTTTAAATTTTTATAAGTTACTGTTGATCCCACTGTCACAACGTCTTTTTGATTTTCATCATCTTTAATAACTTTTGCATATAATAGCAAGTTTTCAAGATAGTTAATTCTTTCTTCTACTTGCGCTTGTTCATTCTTAGCTTCATCATATTCTGCATTTTCAGAAAGGTCGCCAAATCCTCTGGCAACTTTGATTTTCTCAGCTATTTCTGTTCTGCGAGTAGTCTTTAAAAACTCAAGTTCTTCTTTGTGTTGATCTAATCCTTCTTGAGTTAATAAAAATTCTTTATCTGCCATAATCTATTCTCCTTATTTTAACCATATATTCTAAAATTATATAACAAAAGGCATAATTGTCAAGTTTTTAGTATATGATTAAACTATTCATTTTTAAATTCATCTAGTATTTTGTATATTTCAACAAGATCTGTCAATTGATTGATTTTGTTCTTAACTTTATTAGAATTTCTAAATCCTTTCAGATACCATTGAATGTGCTTTCTCATTTCCAAAATCGCACGTTTTTCTTCGTAAAATTCCAATTTCAATTGCATGTGTTTTTTTATTGTGTCGATAACTTCTTCTTTAGTTTTGATTTCATCATCACTAAAAATAAATGGATTTTGCATTGCACCTCTTGCCAACAAAACTCCATCGCAATTTGAGTATTCCATATTTTTTCTAATGTCTTCTTTTGTAAAACAATCGCCATTGCCAAATACAGGTATGTCTACATTTTCCACTAATCTTTTTATATGAGACCAATCAGCTTCTCCTGAATAAAACATTTTTCTTGTCCTAGCGTGAAGTGTAATATAATCTACTTTCAATCTCTCACAAATTTGTCCAAGCTGCATGTAATTCATGGAATTTTCATCGATTCCAAGTCTGAATTTTACAGAAACTGGCAAATCAGTGTTGTTCTTACAAGCTCTGATAACATCTTCCGCTAAGTTCAAATCTCCCATTAAAGCTGAGCCGTCACCGTTTTTGAAAATTTTCGGTGCAGGACATCCCATATTTATATCAATTGATTTGAAATTGTAATTTTCAGTCAAAAATCTAGTTGCATATGCAATGATTTCTGGTTCGTGTCCAAATATTTGAACAGATGTATTGTTCTCTCTTGGATCTGTATCTAAAAGTTTTTTAGTTTTCTTGTCATCATAGTAAAGTGCTTTGGCACTTATCATTTCTGTAAAGCACAACCCCGCTCCCAATTCTCCACAGATTATTCGAAATGGAATATCTGTAACTCCAGCTAATGGTGCCAAAAACAAATTACTATTTAAGTTTAATTTTTCTTTAATCATTTCTATTTAATTCGTTAATAATTTTTAAGCCATCTAAAGTGATTAGTTTGTCAATAATTGTAATATACTTTGATTGTTTTGCAATCAAATAAGAAAAACCACCAGTTGCAATAATTGTAACTTCATCTTTTGTTTTGTGTTTTTCTTCTAGGATTTTTTCAATTATATAATCTATTAATCCTATAAATCCAAATACAACTCCTGATTGCATACTTTTTACGGTGCTATCTCCAATAACTTTATCCGGCATTTCTATTTCAATCTTTGGTAGTTTTGCAGTCTTCATAAATAATGCTTCTGATGAAATTGCAATCCCCGGAGCTATTGCTCCTCCCAAATATTCTTTATTTTCAGAAATATAATCAAAAGTAATCGCCGTTCCAATATCTACGATAATAACTGGAGTAGAATATTTTTTACAAGCACTTACTGCGTTGATTATTCTATCTACGCCGACCTCTTTTGGACTTGCGTATTTATTAACTATTCCCGTCTTTATATTTTCATCTACTATCAATGGTTCAATTCCCAAATATTTTTTTACTGCTTTTGGTATAGTTGGCATCAGATTTGGTACTACAGAACCAATAATAGCTTCTTTTATATCAGATTTTTTAATATTTGAATATTCCAAAGCTTGTCTTAATGTTAGAGCGTATTCATCACTAGTTTTGTGCAAATCTGTGGATATTCTCCATTCAAAAATCAACTCATCATTTTTGAAAATACCCAATACAATATTAGTATTTCCAATATCTATTACAAGTAAAATATCTTCCACCTTCTTTATTTGTTTTCAATGGATGCTTTTATGAATCCATCGAATAAAGGATGAATTTTGTTAGGTCTTGATTTGAATTCCGGATGGAATTGGCAACCTAAGAAGAATTTATTTTGTGGTATTTCAAGCATTTCTACCAAGTTGTATTGGTCATTAATTCCTGAGAATACAACATTATTTTGTTCAAATTGTTCTCTGTAATCGTTGTTGAATTCATATCTGTGTCTGTGTCTTTCTTGAATAAATTCTTCACCGTACAATTCTTTTGCCAAAGATTTATCTTTCAAGTGACACTCGTAGTTACCAAGTCTTAATGTTCCACCTATATCTTCAATATCTCTTTGTTCTTTCATTAAACTTATTACAGGGTTTTTGCAATCAGCAACAACTTCCGCTGTATTAGCATCAGCTAAACCAAGTACATTTCTAGCTATATCTATTGCTGCAATTTGCATTCCCAAACAAATTCCGAAATATGGCATATTGTTTTCACGACAATATTTTGAAGTTTCAACCATTCCTTCCATGCCTCTGCCACCAAATCCGCCTGGGACGATAATACCATTCAATCCTTCGAATGATTCTTTTATATTATCTTTACTTAGTTCTTCGGAATTAATCCAACGTATATTTACTTTATGATTGTTTGCATATCCAGCATCTATCAAAGCTTGTTCTACAGAAAGATAAGCATCGTGAAGTTCTGTGTATTTCCCAACTAAACCTATATTTACAGTTTCAGTCGCTTTTCTGTAGTTTTCAATCATTTTTCTCCATTTTCCATCTTCTTCGCCTTTGGATTTTAGTTTCATTTTTCTCATTATATATTTATCCAAATTTTGTTCTTGGAATTTCAAAGGAACTTCGTAGATAAAGTCAACATTAAATGATTGAATAATAGCCTCAACTGGAACATCACAGAATAATGAGATTTTTTCTTTTAATTCATCTGTAACTATTCCCTCACTTCTAAGGATTATTACATTTGTTTTGATACCTAAACTCATCAATTCTTTATAAGAATGTTGTGTAGGTTTTGTTTTTAGTTCATTGCTTCCAGGAATTGTTGGAACTAAAGTTGTATGAATGAATAATACATCTTCTTTTTCGTTTTCAGCGTGGATTTGTCTGATTGCTTCCAAGAATGGCAATGATTCAATATCACCTACAGTTCCGCCGATTTCAGTTATAACAATATCTGCTTGAGATTCTTCAGCTGCTTTGTACACTGCTTTTTTTATTTCATCAGTAATATGTGGAATAACTTGTACAGTTTTGCCGTTATAATCTCCACGTCTTTCTTTTTTGATAACGTCGTTGTAGACTTTTCCTGTCGTAATGTTAGATCTTTGAGTTAATTCTTCGTTGATAAATCTTTCATAATGGCCTAAATCTAGGTCAGTTTCTGCTCCGTCTTTTGTTACAAAAACTTCTCCATGTTGATAAGGACTCATAGTACCTGGGTCTATGTTCAAGTAAGGGTCAAATTTTTGCATGAATACAGAAATCCCTCTATCTTTTAGCATTCTTCCAATACTTGCTCCGCTAATTCCCTTACCTATACCAGAGACAACTCCTCCAGTAATAAAAATAAATTTACTCATTACTCCTCCTATAATTATATTAATGATGAATATATGTCTTGAATATCACACAAACTATAATTTTCTTTGTAGACAAATTTTTCAAGACCGTCGTGTATTTCTCTGATTTCTTCAATTAATGGACTAATTTTATATTGAAAATATTTAGCCTTTTCGTATTTAGATTCAAAATCAGATTTTTGTATCATTTCTTCCAAATTATTTCTTTTGTCAATAATTTCATTCAAACCATTTTTCAATTTTTCTTGTGTAGAATCCAAACTATTAATTCCACATTTTTCGATTAAATTGCTGTTTTGAATAAGTTGCTTTGAGAAAGCATTAATAACGAATTTATCTAACATATAAATCAAAGTCTTCGCTTCAATTTCATGAGTTGTTATTACATCTTCCAATCCAACATCGTAGATTGCGTGTAATTCTTCCTCACTTAGTATACCACAAAAATCCTTGATAGATTCTTCTGAAATCAAGGAATATAAAGAATCAAAATAATGAACTAAATCCAATAAACCTCTCTTCTTTGCTTCTTCTCTCCAAAGTTCTGTGTAGTTGTCTTGTCTGTACAAAATATGTTTGTGATTTTTCAAAATATTGACAACTTCTGATTTAATAAATTGTTCTATATTCTCATTTTGAGATTTGAATTTTTCATATACTCTTTTAATTGCATTTGCATACATTGTATTTAAAACTATGTTCACATCGCTTGCACTATTTGAAGAGCCTAACATTCTAAATTCAAATTTGTTTCCACTGAAGGCAAATGGACTTGTTCTATTTCTGTCTGTCATATTTGGTGGAATGTAATCAAATCTATTTATCGAAAATTCAGGATAATTTCTGACAATTTCTTCTTCATTCATAAGCGAATTAAATGTTTCTTCGATATCTTGTCCCAAATCCATAGATATTATTGATGGTGGAGCTTCATCTCCTCCTAATCTATAATCGTTGGAAGTAGTGGATGATGCTGATCTTAAAAGTGCTTGTGATTTGTCTACAGCTTCTATCAAACATGCTGTGAATATCAAAAATACAAGATCATTTTCCATGTCAGCTTTTGGTGAAAATACATTTCTACCGTGATTAGTAACTAAAGAGTAGTTATTGTGCTTACCCGATCCATTTACTCCTTTAAATGGTTTTTCGTGCAATAAGCATACTAAATGATGTTTTCTTGCAGTAGTTTTAAGTATTTCCATAACTAAGTGGTTATCGTCTACAGAAATATTTGCGTTTTCAAAAAGTATTGCTACTTCAAATTGATTTGGAGCAACTTCATTGTGTTCAGTCTTAGCATATATTCCAAGTCTGAATAATTTCTCGTCAAAATCTTTATAGAATGCTTCAACTCTTTGTGGAATTGAGCCGAAATAATGGTCAGTAAGTTCTTGCGATTTGGGAGCTTGTGCTCCTAAAAGAGTTCTTCCTGTATTAATCAAATCAATACGTTGTTTGTATACATTTTCATCTATAAGGAAAAATTCTTGCTCCAATCCGATTTTGACTTTCATTCTGTAACAGTGCTCATCAGAAATTTCATTGTAAAGTTTAGTAGCATAATCTGACAAGTAGTCCAAACTTTTAAGTAGTGGTAATTTTTTATCTAAAGTAGTTCCATCATAAGATACAAACACTGATGGTATATACATTATATTATCTACTATAAAAGTGTTAGATGTGCAGTCCCAATAAGTATAACCTCTTGCCTCAAACGTAGATCTAATTGATCCTGTAGGAAATGATGAAGCATCTGGTTCTCCTTTAATTAATTCTTTTGCTGAAAATCTATTAATCGGAGTATTATCGTCTCCTCTATCCAAAAATGAATCGTGTTTTTTTGCTGTTAAACCATTTAATGGTTGGAACCAGTGACAAAAATGAGTAGCTCCTCTTTCAATTGCCCATTTTTTCATAGCATGCGCAATTATTTCTGCTGTTTCAATATCAAGTAAATCTTCTTTTCTAACTGCGTTTTTCCATTTTTGATAAATCGGAAATGGTAGTGAATCTTTCATTTGTCTCTTATCAAAAGTGTCAATCCCAAAAATTTTATTTGTATCCATAATACCTCCATGTATTAAAATAAAAAAAATTGGCAATCAAAGAAAGCCAATTTATGAAAAACAAAAATAGTGTTTTTTTTATTATATTTAATCACAGTTTTGTTGTCAAGTATTTTATTGTTTTTTCTTATTCTTTTTTATGATTACTAGCATTTCAGAAGCATCGCTTGGATTGATCGGAATAAGTTTGTTAGTAGCTTTGGAGTTTTTCAAAGTTAATTCCAAAAACCTCTTATCTTTGGAGTATTTCCATTGTTTGATGTCTTCATACTCAGCCAAAAATCCATTGAAATAAATCCCTTTATCTGTGAATGAGATTTTTTCGTATGTTAAATAAATGAATATAACTCCAAGTAATATATAAATTAATGGGAACCATGTTTTTTGTTGGTTAAGATACAATAATCCCAATATTACAATTGAATATGATGCAACCATCATTAAAACTCTTTTTCTTTGGTTAAAGTTTTTGATGACTCTACCAATATTTTTTTTGACTTTATATACATTGTACATTTGCTTCAATCCAAAAAGCAAAATCAATATATACATCACATTAATAATATTTTGTGCGCTCATTATTTCTCCTGATTTTCTATATTGTTTTCTATTTCCTCGTCTTTTTTTCTTACATCGACTAATTCTTTTGGTTCATTTTCGTGAATTTTAGTCTTAGTGTATTTGTCGAATATAGCTTCGAATTCTTCTTGTCCAATAGTTTCTTTTTCTAAAAGTCTGTTTGCCAATGCATGTAACAAATCGATGTTTTCATTTAAAATATTTAAAGCTTTGTTGTACGCTTCATCGATTAGTTCTCTCATTTCAGAATCAATTTCATAAGCTATTTTGTCAGAATATTGCTTGTTCTTACCAAGCTCTTCACCTAAAAATACCTCAGCGTCATCTCCACCGTACATCATAGGTCCCAATCTTTTACTCATACCGTATTTTGTTACCATTGCATGTGCGATTTTTGTTGCTCTTTCAATATCGTTACTTGCTCCAGTGGAAATATCGTCAAGCACAACTTCTTCTGCTGCACGTCCACCTAAAAGCGAAATCAATTTGTGTTGCATTTGTCTTTTAGTCATAAATTTTGCATCTTCTTGTGGAAGATATGCCGTAAATCCTCCGGCTCTTCCTCTAGGAATAATTGTAATCATGTGAACTTTGTCATTATCTTCCAAGAATCCGGATACAATCGCATGACCAGATTCGTGATAAGCTGTAAGCACACGTTCTTTTTCTATTACAACTTGTGATTTTTTTTCTGGACCAGCAACAACTTTTATAGATGCTTCTTTGAACACTTCATTTGAAATTTCTGCTTCATTATTTCTTGCTGCAAGAAGTGCTGCTTCATTGCACAAATTTTCCAAATCAGCTGGAGAAAAACCAGTAGTTGTTTTTGCAATATTCTCCAAATCCACATCTGATTTAAGTTTTTTGTTTTTTGTGTGAACTTTTAATATTTCTAATCTCTCTCTCACATCTGGAAGTCCCACATAAATAGTTCTGTCAAATCTTCCAGGTCTCAACAATGCCTTGTCCAAAATATCAGGTCTATTAGTAGCACTCATTACAATTACACCTTCATTTTTTCCAAAACCATCCATTTCAACAAGTAATTGATTCAACGTTTGTTCTCTTTCGTCATGGCCTCCGCCAAGTCCTGCTCCTCTTTTTCTACCTACTGCATCTATTTCATCGATGAAAATGATACAAGGAGCATTTTTCTTAGCTTGTTCAAACAAATCACGAACTCTCGATGCACCGACACCAACAAACATTTCGACAAAATCAGAACCAGAAATACTGAAAAATGGAACCTTTGCTTCACCTGCGACTGCTCTCGATAAATATGTTTTACCAGTTCCTGGAGGCCCCACTAACAAAACTCCTTTAGGAATTCTTGCACCAATGTCTATATACTTAGAAGGATTTTTCAGAAAATCTACGATTTCCATCAATTCTTCTTTTTCTTCTTTTAATCCCGCTACATCAGCAAACACAACCTTTTCTTTTGAATCTTGGTTGAGTTTTGCTTTTGATTTTCCAAAATTCATAGCCTTAGAATTTCCAGAGTTTTGTGTTTGATTCATAAACATAAACCAAATTATTCCAAGCCCGACTATAATTAATATAGTTGGCATTATATCAACATACCATGGTTTGCCAGGATCTTTTTCAGTCTTCAATACGATCTTGTTGTTTTCAACAGATTCCTTCAGATAATTATTGTAAAAAACTTCCCACATTTCGGGGGGCATATACATTCTAAAAGGAGTACCCTTGCTATCTTTTAGAACGCCTTTTATATCATTTCCTCTTGCAACAATTTCTTTAACATTA
The DNA here is from genome assembly GCF_009678325.1 of Finegoldia sp. BIOML-A1. Classification (NCBI taxonomy): domain Bacteria; kingdom Bacillati; phylum Bacillota; class Tissierellia; order Tissierellales; family Peptoniphilaceae; genus Finegoldia; species Finegoldia sp. BIOML-A1. The sequence goes on along the minus strand of NZ_WKZF01000004.1, from coordinate 93,529 downwards.
TCTTTCTTGACATTTACAATCATTTCGTTGACAGTAAAATATTTTGTGCTCAATGTATTGTTTTGAGTCATAGTCACGAAAAAAGCTATTAAAATAATTGGAACAAGATATATCGCTAAACTTTTAGTTACTTTTTTCATTAAATCTCCTTTTCATAAAAAGATTTCTTCAACACGCAAATATCTTCAATATTTCTAAATTGTTGTGCAAAATCTAATCCATAACCAACTATAAACTCGTTTGGTACAGTAAAACCTTTGAATTGAACATCAACTTCGTTAGTTCTTCTTTCAGGTTTATCCAAAAGACTCGCTATCTTAACTGATTTTGCTTTTCTATCCATTAAGTTTCGAACCAAGTAATTTAATGTGCGACCACTGTCCACAATATCTTCAACTATAAGGATATTTTTGCCGGCGATGTCTTCTTCCAAATCTTTGATGATTCTTACAGTTCCACTAGATTCTGAAGAATGTCCATAACTTGATACTGCCATAAAATCTATTCCAACTTCTAAGTCGATATTCAATGTTAAATTACTCATAAACATCGCTGCGCCTCTTAGAATACCAACTACGATAAGTTCTCCCTTATCTCTGTATTCTTCAGTGATTTCTTTTCCTAATTCTTCAATTCTTTTGTCGATTTCTGATTTTGGTATTAGCACCTTTTCGACTGCATCACATAAATTACTTTTCATAAGTCACCTCTATAACTAAAACTTCTTTGCTGTTAGAATTTTTCATGTACAAATTTGATCTTTTCAACGACAAAATGGCATATATATTTTCTTCATCGCTCAAAATGGGATAATTATCGCGTTCAATTTGTAAAACTTTATTATCAATAAATACATCTTTAATTTTCTTGGTAAATCCCTTTAATTTAATTCTATCTCCATTTTCTCTTCTTCGTAAAACAAGATTATGTGATAGAATTTTAGAATCAAAAATCATTTTATTTCTTGAAGGTTTAATATTAGTATTTTTCGTTAGATAACTGCTAATTTTAAAATCCCCAAAAATAATTGTCCCAAGTTCAAATTTAACACTTTGACTTTTTTTGTTGTCTACAATTTTCTTAATTATTACTTTATCATAACTTTTGAAAAAACTGTAGTCTTTAAATATATATTCCCTTCCGTTTTTTAAATCAAATAATTCTATAATATCATCTATATAAGCCATTCTAATGTTTTGGTTAGACCCATTTAATTCAATTAAAAGTTTTCTAATTATATTTCTTTGAATAGAGGTCTTTTCGATTTCAAATAATTTTACATCTATAGAATATTCACCATTTCTTTGACTAACTAATTTTTCGAATTTAAGATTAGTAATATCATCAATTATTTCTTTTGAATCTTGTAAAATATTTATAGTCCTATATATCGATTCATTTATAGAATTATTGAAATTTTCTTGAATATATGGCAACATTTCAAGTCGAATTTTATTTCTTTTAACATCGGCTATGAAATTTGTCTCATCAGTTACATACTCAATATTATTGCTATCTAAATAATTTAGGATTTCATTTTTTGATACATCTAAAAGTGGCCTTATTACATTTTTGTTTCGATATTGTATTCCACACAATCCATCAATTCCACTTCCCCTAAACAAATGTAAGAAAAAAGTCTCCACTTGATCGTCCAAGTGGTGTGCTACAGCAATCTTATTGAAATTCTCTGTTTCTAAAATTTTGTTGAAACAATTATATCTTAAAATCCTACCGCTGTCTTCCAAACTAATAGAATTATCGATGGAAAATTGTTTCATATCTACTTTTTTTGAAAAAAATTGAATATTATTTTCTTCAGATATTTCCCTTGAAAAATTTTCATCTCGATCGGCAGTAACTCTGTAAGAATGATTAATGTGGCATGTTTTTATCTCAAAACCTAAATCATCTTTTAGTTGGTATAAAACATTGAATAATAATACTGAGTCTGCCCCACCTGATAATCCTATCAAAATTTTGTCGTTCTTCTGTATTAAGTTTTCTCTGATGATAGTATTTTTTATTTTGTGTATCAAATCCATAATAATAAAAAAGCCGCATAAATCTGCGGCGTTACTCCTAATTATACTTTCTTTTCTTCGAAAACTTTTTATTCTCTCTTTGTCTAATAGAATCTAATCTCTCGTTACTTTCTTTCATAAACTTAGAAAGTAAATCATCAAAACTTGATTCTTTGCTAGATTCTTTGTTTGAATTCTTATCATCTTCTGAATAAGTTTTCTTTGAAAATTCTTTTTTGTGTTCTTTTTTCGGAAGACATTCCTTTATTGAAAAGCTAACCTTATTATCTTCAATGCTCATAACTTTACATTTTACTACATCATTAACTTTTAACACATCTTCAACTTTTTCTATGTAATCATTAGAAATTTGTGAAATATGAACTAATCCTTTAGTTCCGTCTTCGCATTCTACAAATGCCCCAAACTTAGTAATTCCTGTTACTTTACCTTCAACAATATCGCCCACTGATATAGACATACGCAATATCTTCCTCCTAATATAATACTATATATCAGTATATACTACTAAAAAAACGGTGTCAATAATTATTTATCAGGCTTTTTGTCAAAAGTTGGCGACGGTGTAAAATTTGTATCTTTTTTTGGTTTTTCCTTTTCATCCTTAATCAAAACTTCGTTAGGTTTTACCATACCTAATTTTTCTCTGGCATATTTTTCTATCAACTCAGGATTGTCTAAGTTTTTGGAATCTTCAGATAATTTTTTTATTTCTTTTTCAAGTTCATCCTTTTTTGTTTGTTGTTCCAACTTAACATTATTAATGTTTCTGATTTGAATTTGTTGTTTAAAAATTGTAAATAACAACGTAACACAAGCAAAAATAGTTATTGCAGAAACTATTATTCTAAATTTATTAACGTTTTTTCTTCTTTTTCTTATCTGATTATCCCTGGCATTCATTTTAATCTCCTAAAGTTTCAAACATTTTATCTGCATCGTCTTTCTTTGGATTATCTATCAATTCAGTAACCTTTGCCTTTAAAACCGATTGAGCAAAACTTATTTCAATTATATCTCCGACTTTTACGTTGTCTCCAGGTTTAGCGATTTTGTCATTGATTTTCACTCTTTGGGATTCACAAGCAGTTTTTGCTACAGTTCTTCTTTTAATAATCCTTGAATTTTTTAAAAATTTATCTAATCTCATCTATTTCCTTATTTTCTATTCCTTCTAGTATTAATTTATAATCCAACTCTGATTCTACATTCTTATATATTATTTTATCATGTTTTTTTATGATTGCAGATTTCATTTTATCATTTCGATATAAACAATAAATATCACAATCATCCACATTATCATTGAAAGATTCTCGATCAATAAAAAACATTGCTTTTACAAATTCTTTTGATTTTCTTCTGATTTTGTAAACGCCATTTTTTTCTTTTTCAAATTTTTCCAATATAAGCTTAATATCTTGTAAATTATCGACAATAAAATCAGCTTTGTCTTGTTTAAAATTAAATCTATTCTCTCTTCTGGCAATTACTGTTAATCCTGCATTCTTTGCAGAATCAATACCGTAATCAGAATCTTCAATTGCAATAGCATCTTTGGGACGTACTCCCAAAATCTCACATGTTTTAATGTAAATTTCGGGATTTGGCTTTGATTCTTCAAAATCCTCACCGCTTATTACCGCATCAAATTCATCCTTTATATCTAATTCTTCTAAAACATTGTTAATAGTTTTTTTTGGTGATGAAGATGCTAATGCAATCTTGAAATTTTTTCTTTTTAGTTCTTTTAGTAATGGATAAAATCCATCCATTACTATAGAACTGTAGTTTATTTTATCATCATCGATGTATTTTTTCATCAAACTATATACTTCCTCAGGTTTTCTATGAAGTTTTGATTTCAAAAATTCATCGGTTTTTTGTTGACTCAAACCAGCAAGAGAAAACAAATCTTCTTCAGATATTTCGACGTCAAAATCTTGAAGTACTTTTTTGAAAAAATCAATATAAATTACTTCGCTATCAATTATTACGCCATCCATATCAAATATTACAGTATTCATTTTCTACCTCTAAGTTTATTGTACCACATTACCGTTATAAAATCTTGGCTGCTCCGCGATAAACTAACCCAGCTATTGGATCAATAGTCAAAATTTCTTGATCTTTGATTTTTCTTACAGCATCTTTACATCCTACAATCGTTGGAATTCCCAAATGCAATCCAACAATTGCAGCAGGTGATGTTAGTCCACCTTCTTCCACAATAATTGCAGAAGCTTTTTGAATATATGGAACGAATTCTCTTTCCAAACTGTACAATACAATTGCATTTCCATCTTCAAATTTAGAAGCCAAATCTTCTACACCTTTAGCAACTCTTGCTTTTGCAGTAACGGATTTTTTACCAATTCCTGTTCCTTCAATCAAAATATCTCCAATTGTGTGAACTTTTAATAAATTTGTAGTTCCAGAAACTCCAACCGGAAGGCCTGCTGTGATTATAATTAAATCTCCTTCGTGAACCAAATCTTTTTTAATACCCGCAGAAATTGATCTATCAATTACTTCATCAGTGTTTTCACTTAATTCGCTAAGAACTGGATGAACACCCCAAATTAAAGATAGTTTTCTCATTACACTTTCTGATGTAGTAGCTGCAACTATTGGTGACAACGGACGATATTTTGAAACATTTCTAGCTGTTGAACCTGAAGTTGTCGCAACTACAATTGCATTTGCTCCCAATTGTTCACTAATACTTCTAGTTGCAATACTTATTGCATTCGTTGTTGTAATGTCCAACCATTTCAACCTTTTATTCGCAGCTTCTTTAAACTCTTCAGAATTTTCAGTATTAATTGCAATATCATTCATAACTTTTACTGCATTTACTGGATAATTTCCTGCTGCAGTCTCTCCAGAAAGCATAACAGCATCGCTGCCGTCCAAAATCGCATTCGCTACGTCTGTAACTTCCGCTCTGGTTGGTCTTGGGTTTCTAATCATAGAGTCTAACATTTGTGTCGCAGTTATAACTGGTTTTCCAGCTAATGAAGTTTTCTTGATTATTTCTTTTTGAACAATAGGCATAATTTCAGTTTGAATTTCTACGCCCAAGTCTCCTCTTGCAACCATTATTCCGTCAGAAGTGTTGATTATTTCGTCCAAATTATCTACGCCTTCTTGCGATTCAATTTTAGATATTATTTTTATGTCGTTTCCGTTATTTTGTTCTAAAATTTTTCTAATATCTAATACGTCCTGTGATTTTCTGATAAAAGATGCAGCTATATAATCAATTCCATTTTCAATTCCGAATTTTATATCTGAAATATCTTTTTCAGTGATTGCTGGTAATTTTACTTTTGAATTAGGAATATTGACTCCTTTTTTGCTCTTCAAAATACCGTAGTTGTTAACTTTGCAAATCACATCTGTATCTTTTATTTCTACAACTTCTAATTCAACTAATCCATCATCTATCAATACTTTCTTCCCGATATCCAGATCATCTGGAAGTCCTTTATAGCTCACTGAACAGATATTTTGATCTCCAGTTACATCTCTTGTAGTTAATGTGAATTGATCACCAATTGAAAGTTGAACTTGATCAACTCCAAAATCTCCCAATCTAATTTCAGGCCCTTTTGTATCTAACATTATTGCTATTGGCAAATCCAATTCTTCTCGTGCTTGTTTTATGTTTTTTATTCTTTGTAAATGCTCTTCATGACTTCCATGTGAGAAGTTCAATCTACACACATTCATTCCACTTTGCATCAATGTTTTTAAAGTCTCTAATGAATCTGATGCCGGACCTATAGTACAGACTATTTTAGTTTTCTTTAACATATTTACTCCTATCTATATTGAAATTTCCTTAGATATTTCGTACAAATCTTCTCTGAAATTTCTTTTTGTTGCTACTGCTTCATCTATTGGAACTGTGATTATCTTATTGTCTTTCATAGCGATTGCTAATCCTGTTTTTTCTTCCATGATTAATTTTACTGCCAAATTTCCCATTTGAGTTGCCATTAATCTATCAAAAGTACAAGGTGTACCTCCACGTTGAACGTGACCTAAAATTGTAACTTTAGTCTCAACTCCTGTTTTTTCTTCAATTATGTCTTTAATATCGTAAGCTCCACCGACTCCTTCAGCAAGCATGATTAAATGATGAAGCTTTCCCCTTTTTCTTCCTCGTTCTATCTTTTCTGTAACTTCATCGATATTTAATTCTACTTCAGGAACTAGGATTGATTCTGCTCCAGATGCAACACCTGAATAAAGAGCAATATCTCCACAATTTCTTCCCATAACTTCAATTATATTTGCTCTACCATGGCTTGAAGATGTATCTCTTAATTTTGATATCGCATCACTTACTGTTTCAACGGCAGTAAAAAATCCAATCGTATAATCAGTATAACCCATATCGTTATCAATTGTACAAGGAATTCCAATCGTAGATATTCCTATTTTGCTTAGTGCACTTGCACCTTTAAATGAACCATCTCCACCTAAAACGACTAGTCCATCTATTCCGAAATCCTTTAATATTTGTGCGCCTTTGTTTTGACCTTCTTCAGTTTTAAATTCATTACATCTAGCAGAACCCAAAATAGTTCCGCCTCTGTGGATAATATCTGCAACTGAAGACACATTCATTTCGTAAATATTTCCATTCATAAGACCATCATATCCAGATCTTATTCCCATTACTCTTATTCCATTGTAAATACAAGTTCTTGCTATAGAACGAATGCAAGCATTCATTCCAGGTGCATCGCCACCACTTGTCAATATTGCTATTGTTTTCATAATTAACCTCTATTTTAAAACTACATTTTCTCTTCCTAATAATGAAACTAATTGATCAATAGTATTGTCTTCACAAGAAATTCTAAATTCATTTCCAAGCAAGTAGTTTTGTTTCTTTTCTTCAAAATATATATTTGATTGAGTATTTCCTTTGCTATTGAGTAGTATTGGTTTGACTTTATCCAAGATATAACTTGGCATATTTTTTGTAATTCTTAAAAATAATTTTGGCTGTGTTTCATCTTGTTTTTCAACGTTTGAAATAGTTTTGATACTTTGAATGTTATCTACCAAAATTTTTGGATCTTCTCCTTCAATAATATTCAATCTTCCACTCACAATCAAAATTTCATCTTCATTTAAAATATCTGAATATTGTTCGTACTTTTGTGGAAAAACTATCAATTCCATAGTTCCATATAGATCTTCAAATTTAACAAATTCCATTATCTTTTGATTTTTGGTGAATTTTTTATTGATTGATTCAATTATTCCTACGACTTTAACTCTTTTCCCGTCGAAGTTTTTCTCATTGTAAGCATCATCTTCTAAGTCCCCTGTAGAAAAATTAGAATATTTCTCTATGATGTTTGAGTAAGTTCTTAAAGGATGGTCTGATAAATATATACCCAATACCTCTTTTTCCATTCTCAAAAGTTCTGATTTATCGAACTCTTTTCTTCTAGTAAAATCGTCTCGTTCATCGTCATCTTTGGACTCAAACATATCGAACAAATTTGATTGACCAGGTACGTTGTTTTTTAAACCTGATTGAACTGAGTCAATGATAGATTGGTATTGAAGCATTAATGTAGCTCTTGTTTCACCTAGAGATGTAAATGCTCCTGCTTTTATTAACGATTCAATGGATCTTTTATTTATAGCTGATTTATCTTTTGCATAAATTCTTTCCACAAAATCTCTAAAACTTTTGAATTTACCATTTTCATTTCTTGAAATAATTGTTTGCTCTATTAAATTCGTTCCTACATTTTTTATAGCTTTCAATCCATAAATTATAGAATTATCTTTCACATCAAATTTATCTAGACTGTAATTGATATCTGGCGCCTCAATTTTGATGTCAAGTCTTCTTGCTTCTTCAATATATAACGAAAGTTGTGAAGTGTTTCCCATAACCGAAGATATAAGCGCTGCTAAGAATTCTACTGGATAATAATATTTTAACCAAGCCGTCCTCATTGCTACTAATGAATAAGCTGCAGAGTGAGATTTGTTGAATGCATACTTTGCAAAGTCTATCATCAAATCGTAGATTTTATTTGCAATATCCTCACCGACTCCTCTTCTAATAGCTCCTTCAATCAAAATATTTCCATCTTCATCTTCTTTTCCAAAGATAAATTCTTTTCTACCATCTTCCATAACTTTCATTTTTTTCTTACTCATAGCACGTCTCAAATTGTCAGCTTCTCCCAAGCTAAATCCCGCGATTTTTTGTACAATTTGCATAACTTGCTCTTGGTAAACAATCGTTCCGTAAGTTGGTTTTAAAATATCTTCAAGTAACGGAGATAAATATTCAACATCTTTTTCGTTGTGTTTATTGTGAATGTAAGTCGGAATTTCATTCATTGGACCAGGTCTAAACAAAGCATTTGCAGCAATTAAATCGTCAAATTTAGTTGGCTTTAATTCTTTTAAGAAATTTCTCATGCCTTGTGATTCAAATTGAAATATTCCCAGAGTTTGTGCAACTGTAAACATTGACAAAACTTTAGGATCATTTTCGTCCATATCTTCAAAGCTTACATCTATATTTTTATTTTTTTTGATAAATTTCATGCAATCACTGATTACAGTTAAAGTTCTAAGACCCAAAAAGTCCATCTTCAGCAATCCGAGCTCTTCAAGTTCTGTCATATTGAATTGAGTAATGACAGCATCTTTGTTAATTGCCAACGGAACATATTCCATGATTGGGAGCTTGGAAATAACCACACCAGCTGCGTGAGTTGATGTGTGACGTGGCATTCCTTCAACTCTTCGTGCAACATCGACTAATTTTTTTACATCACGGTTTTCTTCGTAAGCTTTTCTAAATTCCGGAGAAATTTCTAGTGATTTGTCTATATTAATATTCAAAAGATTAGGAACTTTCTTAGCCGTGTCATCCACTGTTTTAAAATCCATAGCAAGAACTCTTCCAACATCTCTTATAGCATTTCTAGCTGCCATTGTTCCAAAAGTTACAATCTGTGCCACCTTATCTTCGCCGTACTTATTAACTACGTAATCTATTACTTCTTCTCTTCTTTCATAACAAAAATCTATATCTATATCTGGCATAGAAACACGTTCAGGATTCAAAAATCTTTCGAAAATCAAATTGTAATCCAATGGATTGATATCTGTAATTTCTAAGCAATAACTTATAATACTTCCCGCTGCAGAACCACGTCCAGGTCCAACAGGAATGCCTTGTGATTTTGCAAATCTAATAAAATCCCAGACGATTAAAAAATAATCGACATATCCCATCTTTTCAATTACAGATAGCTCATACTCGCATCTTTCTTTCGCTTCTTCTAATCTGTCATCATTTGAAAATCTTTTTTCTAATCCGTCAAAAACAAGTTTTTTTAGATAGCTACTGTTTGTAAAGCCGTCAGGAATCGCAAAATAAGGTAGATGAAGATTACCGAATTCAAGTTCAACATTACACATTTCTGCAATTTTTTTCGTGTTTTCGATTGCTTCGGGATAATCTTTGAACAAATCTCTCATTTGTTCTTCACTTCTTAGAAAAAACTCCCCTGGAATGTAGCTCATTTTATTGTCTTCTTCGATTGTTTTGCCTGTTTGAAGGCAAATCAAAATATTGTGTATTTTATAATCTTCTTTTTCGATATAATGAACATCATTAGTACACACAAGTCCGATATCTAATTCCTTAGCGATTTTTGGAATATTTTCCATAACTACCATATCTTCTCGAGAAGAATGGTTTTGTAATTCTAAGTAAAAATCTTCTCCGTAAATATCTTTTAATTCCTTTGCAACATCTTTTGCCTTATCATATCCATATCTAATTAGAGATTCTTGTACTTCTCCTTTCAAACACGCAGACAAAGCAATGATTCCCTCAGAATATTTTCTCAAAGTATCCTTATCCACCCTTGGTTTATAATAAAATCCTTCAACATATCCAAGTGACACAATTTTCATCAAATTAGAATAACCTATTTGATTTTTAGCCAAAAGAACTAAATGATTGTAGAATTTATTTTCTGGATTTTTAATTTTATGATCCTTATTAGTCGTGTAGATTTCACAACCAATAATAGGTTTTATGTTTCTTTTTTTGCATTCCTTATAAAACTTTACTGTTCCAAACATACTACCGTGATCAGTAATAGCAATGGATTTCATTTGCAATTCTTCAACTTTATCTAAAAGTTTTTCTATTGGGGAAAATCCATCTAGTAAACTGTATTCTGTATGAACATGTAAATGCGTAAACGTATCTATCATTTCAAACTCCTTTAGCCTTATTTTATAATAAGTTTGGTTATTTTAAAAGAAAAATTGCTGACAATTATAAATCATCAGCAATTTTTTTAAGTTTATTAAGTCTGTAACTAACTCCAGATTTTGAAATCTTAGGAGTCATCATTTCTCCTAATTCCTTTAATGAAACATCTGGATTTTCTATTCTGGCATAAGCTAATTCCAACAATAGTGGATCTAGCGATTCAAGACCTATCGTGTTTTCAATTTTTTCTATTATAAGCTTTTGTTTCAAAGCAGCATCAACCGTTTTATTCAAATTTGCTGTTTCAAAATTAAACCTTCTGTTGACATTATTTTTTATATCTTTGAATGCTCTGATATTTTCAAGTTTTAAAACACTATTATATGCTTTAGCCAAACTCAAAAAATCAGAAATTGCTTCAGCTTCTTTGATATACAAAACATAATTTTCACTTCTCTCAAAAATAGAAGATTTTATTCCAAAACCTTGAAGTAAATCTTTTACTTGATTACCAACATTTTCTTGCTTGAAAATCATCTCTAAATGATACATTTTTGATGGGTCATAACAAAAACCCGTCCCCAAAAAAGCGCCTTGTAGGAAACTAATTTTCTTGATATTAGAATCAATTAATTCTTCATCAATTCCCAAATCAAAGTCAAAAGGGCTAGTTGAAGTGTGCGTATCTTCACAAAATTGTTTTGATATCTTATCATCAATCAATATTTCGTAGATATTTTTCTTACGAAGATTATTGTTGTGAATAACTTTCATATCACATTCATAATTGTAATGTTTTTTTAAATTAGAAAAGATCAATCTTGCAACTGGATTACTTTCTGTTTTTAATGTAATCTTTACACCTAATGAATTATAATTTAAAGTTCCTATTGTTTTAGTAAAAGCTGATAGCATTGCTAAAACATCATAGTCATCAAGATTACTTATTATTTCAGTTTTAATATCAGATGAAAAGCTCATATCTTTACCTTTTTTCTATAAACGATTTAGCTGTTTTTATCATATTTTTTTCTGCGCTGTGACGCACATATCTTAAAGCTTTGTCGAGATTCATAAAATCTCCTTCTGCAAAGCCTTCTTCTCTTTGTGGGATAATATTATTATCTTTCGTTACCATATAAAAATAGTGAACTGTTTTAAGAACTTTCGTGCCATCCATGTGTCTGTATTTATATTTTACATATCCAATATACTTAACAATCTCAGCTCTTAGTCCCGATTCTTCAAAAACTTCTCTAATTGCAGTTTCTTCTAAGCTTTCTCCTTTCTCTACCCTACCTTTAGGAAGAACCCATTCACCACGGAACTTTTTAAGCACAGCAACATTACCATTATTGATAACAACCCCACCTGCACTTATTTCTTCCATATATCCTCCTGTATTTTATTTTGAAAATCTAATACTATTATAAACTGAATTGAAAATATTTAAAAGTCAAAGCGATATTTAAAAAATCATTTGAATTTTTGTAAATAAAATTCATTTAATTTCAACTACTATATATGATACAATAGTAATAGGAAGGTGTGAAATGAAGAAAAACAAATTAGAAGAATATATAGATAACGCTATAAGCGACAATGATTTTTCAAAAGTTGGTGAAATAATAGAAAAATCTATTGATATGGCGTTGGATTTATCAAAAAACGGTTTAAATGTAGTTATGAACACATTTAATCTAAAACCTAAACCGAAACAACAATATCTGGCAAATAAAGACTCTAAGTTAGTAACCCAAAAAAAGATTAATCCAAAAAGTTATTTTGCACTAAGAAATATTAGTTATGCTATAGGCGCTATGACTTTATTTGGCTCTGTCTCATCGTTGACCCATAGTTTACCCGATCTGTTTTCTGGTATTATGGTAAGCTTAGCTTTTGGTGTTGTGGGATTTTTGTCACATATTCACGCATCAAAATTACAACGATTTTTAAGATACAAAACAGAAATTGGAGACAATAAAATTTTAAACGTAGAAGATTTTGCATCAGCAGTTAATCTTCCAGTTGAAAAATGTAGCAAGGAACTAATTTATTTCATAAACAAAAGATACTTCCCTCAAGCTCGTGTCGTGGAAAACGGTCATTTATTTTTATTGGACAGGACAAGCTATGATGCATACAAGGCTCATTACTTAAATGAAAGCAAATCAGAAGATAATCAAAAAGAAATAGATTCACAAAGAGATATTACTAATTATATTACTATAACTGAAAATTTAATCACATCTGTTAAGGATTTTGATTTCAAACAAGATGTCATTAAATTAAAAGATTTGTTAGTGTCGATAAATAATCAAATTCAAAACGACAACTCAGATGTCAATGGACTTAATAAATTTGTAGATTATTACACTCCAACTGCTATAAATTTGGTGAAAAATTACATTCAATTTGAAAATGAAAAGAATGATATATTAAGCGTAGAAAAATCAAAAAACAATATTAAAAATGCTATTCAAAATATCAACAAAGCTTTTTCAAAACTTTTAACAGATTTGTACAGCGATGATATTTTGAATATTAACTCGGAAATCGAAGTTATGAATACTTTATTGTCACAAGATGGATTGATTGAGAAAAATACTATGTTTAAGAGAGGTGCTGAATAATGGAAGATAAACCTATTAAATTGACTTTGGATGTAGAAGAACCTACACTTGATGAAGTAAAAGAAGATGAAGTTTTTTACCCTGAATTTGAACAAAAAGTTAACCTTACTCCTGAGGAACAAAAAACTGTTGATGAATTTGTTAAACAAATTGATTTATCTAATTCTAACATAGTTTTACAATACGGAGTTGGAGCCCAAAAGAAAATCGCTAGTTTCTCTGAAAAAACATTAAATTCAGTAAAGACAAAAGATTTGGGAGAAGTTGGTAATCTTTTATCTTCCGTAGTTACAGAATTAAAATCATTTGATGAAACTGAAGATAAAGGTGTGTTTGGTTTTTTCAAAAAAGGTGCCAATAAAATTACTGCTTTGAGAGCAAACTACGAAAAGGCTGAAAAAAATGTAGATGAGATTTCAAAAATTTTAGAAAATCATCAAATTACTTTGATGAAAGATATTTCATTGTTAGACCAAATGTATAAGCTAAATGAACAATATTTTAAGGAATTAAGCATGTACATTCTTGCTGGACAAAAGAAACTGGATCAAGTAAGAAATGAAGAACTTCCAAATATGCTCAAAGAGGCCGAAAATTCTCCTAATTCTATCACTGCGCAAAAAGCAAATGATTTAAGAGATTTGGCTACTAGATTCGAAAAAAAATTACACGATCTTGAGCTTACGAGAATGGTGAGTTTGCAAATGGCTCCACAAATAAGAATGGTGCAATCTTCAAATGCTGTTATGGTAGAAAAAATCCAATCTACAATAGTGAATACTATTCCTATTTGGAAAAACCAAATGGTTTTATCATTAGGTGTTTATCATAACTCGCAAGCAGCAGAAGCGCAAAAGAAGGTTACAGACTTGACTAATGATTTATTGCGTAAAAACGCTGACACATTGAAGATGAGTACTATAGAAACTGCAAAAGCAACCGAAAGAGGAATTGTTGATGTCGAAACAATTAGACACACTAACGAGCAACTTATCAGTGCATTAGATGAAGTCCGCAATATTCAAATAGAAGGTCACGAAAATAGAGTAAAAGCAAAACAAGAATTAATGGCAATGGAACAAGAATTAAAAAACAGACTTTTAAACAAACCTAACTAGAATTTTATGGAGTGATATTTTAATATCGCTCCTTTTTTGTTGAAATTTATACTTCTTTATAATAAAATATACTAAATTATAAATGGAGGTCTTATGAAAGATAAAGAAAAAGTTTTTCACTCAATGGGGATTTATAAACTTCTTTACACATTAGCTGGATTACTGATGGTAGTGGCGTTTTTATTTAATTCTCCGACAGAAATTTTTAACGGTTTGATAACTATAATTAAAAGTCCCTGTACTTTAATTACTGATTATATGTATTTAGCAAGTATTGGAGCGGCATTTTTTAATGCTGGCTTGATTTGTCTATTATCAACTATTTTATCACATAGTTTTAATGTTGTTATTTCTGGTCCAGGAGTTGCAGCTATTTTCACTATGACTGGATTTGCTTTTTTTGGCAAAAATATTTTCAACACAATTCCTATAACTATTGGAGTGTTAATTTATGCAAAAATAGAAAATACATCAAGAGCATCTGTAATACTTCCAGCGTTATTTGGTAGCGCATTAGGGCCTTTAATTAGTGAAATAGCATTTGACTCAAATTTATCTATCGTACATTCAATTATATTAAGTTATTTAGTTGGAATAAGTATAGGAATTATTATGGTTCCTTTATCCGGAACTTTTTTGAGATTTCATCAAGGTTATAACTTATACAACATGGGATTTACAGCAGGAATTGTTGGAATGCTTTATGTAGGAATTTTAAGAATGTTTAATGTGACTATAAAATCTGTTAACTTGGTATATCCAGTTAATGATATAAGAATAATAATATTTCTGTATTTACTTTTTATTTCCATATTTTTGTTAGGATTTGTAAAGAATAATTTATCCTTCCATGGATATGAAAATATAATGTACAATTCGGGTAGATTAGCGACGGATTTTATATCGCTTGATGGTTTATATCAAACGATGATTAATATGGGCATTATGGGACTAATTGCGACAAGCTACATCATAATTATAGGTGGCAAGATAAGTGGACCAATAATAGGAGGAATTTTCACTGTAACAGGTTTTTCTGCATTTGGTAAACACCCTAAAAACACTATCCCTATTTTAATTGGTGTATTCCTAGCATCTATTTTAAATACAGTTAATCCTCTATCTACATCAAGCCTTTTAGCTGCTTTATTTGGAACGACTCTTGCTCCAATCGCTGGTGAGTTTGGCTTTTTCAGAGGTATTTTAGCAGGATTTTTGCACATGGCTATGGTTCTAAACATAGGAGTAGTTCATGGCGGAGTTAATTTGTACAACAATGGATTTTCAGGAGGATTTGTCGCTGGTATTTTAGTTCCAGTATTTAGTGAAATGGATAATTTCTTAATGAGAGTGAGGTTAAAAAACGATGATTAGTAACGAAGAAAAAAAAGCTAAATTAATTGTATCAGAAATATTAAGTTATTTTTTCATGTACGACACAAAAAGTATCAGAATTGATTCAGAATTTAAAGATGATAAATTGATAATTATTGCCGAAGGAATGCCAACAAAAACACCACAACATCTTGAAGATATGAAAAGACTTATCAATGTAAGAAGATCTCCTCAAATTGAAGATTATTATGCAAATTTATTGGGATGGGAATCAGATTATAATGATATAAATCTACTTGGTTCAATGGTTGACTCTGGAATAATTTCTTACGACGGAAAAATCTTGAGCTTTTATGTAGAGCGTAATTTAATTTAGATTAAATTTTAAAAAGGTAGTGTGAAATTCACACTACCTTTATTTTTGTTCAATTAAAGTGCTATATCATCTTTCAAATAAGGAATTCCATCTGCTGTAGGTGCTTTTGTTTTTCCACCAAATAGTATCAATACAACTAATGTTGCAACATATGGAATCATTGATATTAATTCTGATGGTATTGGTAGATTTGTTCCTCCCAACACAACAGATATTGATTGAGCGAATCCGAAGAATAACGCTGCTAACATAACACCTTGTGGAGTCCATTTTCCGAATATTACTGTAACCAAAGCTATAAAACCTTGTCCAGCAACTAATGCAGGGAAGAATGAAGATACAAGGGAAATAGACATTGTAGCTCCACCTAAACCAGCCATAAATCCTGAGAATAAAACAGCCATGTATCTAACGAAAAACACATTTATGTTCAAAGTTTCTGCTGCTTTTGGATGCTCACCAACTGCAATCAATCTCATTCCCCATTTTGTTTTGTACATAAATATATAAATCAAACATACTAAAACAAATACCAAATAAACTGTAGCAGGTAATGAAATTACGTTAGCTAAGAATTTATTTTGAATTCCGTCAAATAATACTGGAATTTTGAATTGTGGTTCAATTGGTTTCGTTTGAGTTGCTCCATCGAAGAATATTCTAGAAACAAATAAAGCAACACCAGGTCCTAAATAATTTATAGCTATTGCGGAAATAGTTTGATCTCCTGCAAATGTGATGGATACAACTGCGTGAATTAATGCAAATACCATTCCGCTTAGTCCACCGCACAAAAATGCTAACCAAGGATTGTGAGTGTAGTATCCTACAGTTGCTGCAATTAATGCACCAATTGTCATCATCCCTTCAAGTCCGATGTTTGTAACTCCTGATTTTTCAGAAATCATACCACCTAATCCAGCGTATAAAATAGGAGTCGCATTGATTAATGTATTACCTATTACTAATCCTAAAAGTACTAAGTTCATTATTTGCCTCCTTTGTTTTTAAATCTAGATTTAATTATCCTGAACATCAATGGAATTGCTGTGAACAAAATAATGGTTCCCATTATTATATTAATCATTTCGGTTGGCGCATGCAAAACTCTTTGTACGTTTGCACCGCTGTATTTCAATCCACCAAAAAATAATCCAGAGAAAATACAACCTATTGGGTTATTATTTGCAAGTAAACTTACTGCAAGTCCATCAAATCCAAAGTTCTCCATACTAGATAATGCAGAAATTGTGTATCTGTATCCTAAAACTTGAGTGATTCCGCCAAGTGAACACACTGCGCCACTTATTGCCATAGATAATGTCAATTTTTTATTGACATCAATTCCACCGTATTTTGCCGCATCTTGGTTAAGACCTACAGCCTTTAATTCATATCCTAAATTAGTTTTCTTCAAAATATACCATAATAAAATTGCTGCTACAATTGCTAATATCAATCCCAAGTGAATTGGAGCTTTGAAGAAGTTGTCGATTGCTTTTGGTAGCCCTTTTACATTTTGCATCAATGTAATTTTTGCACTTTCTTGAACTTCGTGAGTTCCCATAGAGTTCGCTGCTTTGAATTTTGGATAATTCGCAACCATATTGTTAAAGTAAAAAGCTATCCAGTTAAGCATTATTGTTGATATAACTTCATGTATTCCAAATTTAGCTTTCAAAAATCCAGCTAATGCTCCAAAAGCTGCCCCAGCTAACATTCCAACAATTATTACTACAGGTACATGAATAAATGCTGGTAAGTGAAGATTATATCCTAATAAAAATGCAACCATTGTTCCAACAATGTATTGACCTTCTGCCCCGATGTTGAATAATCCTGTTTTAAATGCAAACGCAACACCAAGTCCTGTGAATATAATTGGAATGGCATTTACAATTGTCCAGCCAACATTTTTCGGTCTTTTAAATATTCCTTCAAGCATTAGCTTGTATGCTTCTAAAGGATTATAACCTGCTAATATTAAAGCCAAAGCTCCAACTAATAGACCTATCAAAATAGATAAAAGCATGAAGAATAGCTTGTTGTACTTTGTGAATATTGAAATTTTTTCATTGTTATTTTTCATCTACAACACCTCCAGCCATTAATCTACCAAGTTCCATTTCATTAGTTTCTTTTGCTGGTTTTTCTCCAACGATTTTGCCATCAAAAATAACTGCTATATTATCTGATAAATCCATTATTTCATCTAATTCAAATGAAACTAACAATACTGCTTTATTTTTGTTTCTTTGATCCACTAAATATTTGTGAATAAATTCTATTGCCCCAACATCCAATCCTCTAGTTGGTTGAGCTGCTATTAACAAATCAGGATCATTGGAAATTTCTCTGGCGATAATTACTTTTTGTTGGTTACCACCTGATAAATTCTTTGTTTTTTGATGATAATCATTAGGTCTGATATCAAATTTTTCGATTAATTGTTTTGCATTGTCATTTATAGCATCAAAATCTAATTTTAACCCTTTACTAAAAGGTTTCTTTTTAACATTTTCCAAAATTAGATTGTCAGCGATAGAATAATCCAATATAAGTCCGTGTTTTTGTCTATCTTCTGGTATAGTATTCATTCCTGAATCTATAATATCTCTTGGAGAATGATTTGTGATTTCTTTTCCTTTTAATGTAACTTGTCCAGATTCTATTTTTCTAAGACCAGTAATTGCCTCAATCAATTCCGATTGGCCATTGCCATCTACACCTGCAACGCCAACAATTTCTCCTCTCCTTACTTGAAGATTCAAATTCTTTACAGCATCAATATTTCTGGAATCTTTTACAACCAAATCCTTAATATCTAATACAACTTCGCCTGGCTCTTGGTCTTCTTTTTCAACATTAAATCTTACATCACGACCAACCATTTTTTCTGCTAAAATATTTTCATCGATTTCTTTGACGTTTAACTTATCGATAAATTTTCCACGTCTAATTACTGTACAGTAATCTGCCATTGCCTTAATTTCAGATAGTTTATGTGTAATTATTATTATTGATTTTCCTAATTCTGTAAGATTTTTTACAATTTTTATAAAATCATCTATTTCTTGTGGAGTTAAAACCGCTGTTGGTTCATCAAATATCAAAATATCCGCTCCACGATATAGACATTTTAAGATTTCAACTCTTTGTTGCATTCCTACTGAAATATCAGCAACTTTCGCTTCTGGATCAATCATCAAACCGTATTTTTCGGACAATTCTTTTACAGCATCAATGGATTTTTTATTATCCAGAATTCCACCTTTACTTGTTATTTCTTTTCCTAAAACAATATTTTGATAAACAGTAAATGGTTCTATAAGCATAAAGTGTTGATGCACCATTCCTATACCAGTTTGTATTGCTAATTTAGGAGTCATTTGATCAAAAGTTTTTCCTTTTACTGTAACACTTCCAGATGTAGGTTCATACAACCCATAAAGTATATTCATTAAAGTTGTCTTCCCAGCTCCGTTTTCACCTAACAAAGCATGAACCTCTCCTTCATGGAGTGTGAAATTTACATTATCAAGTACTTTATTGCTGCCAAAAGATTTTGATATGTCTTTTAAATCTACAACAATGTTTTTTTCATCGTTCATGTTTTTCCCTTTCATTTTTAAAAACAGTTATAAAAACAGGGATTTTTCAATCCCTGTTCTCAACCTTATTTATCAAATCCGAATTCTGTAAATTCTTTTTCGTTTTGTGGAACTTTGATTTTTCCTTCTTTGATGTCATTCTTTAAGCTTTCTACTTTGTCTTTAACATCTTGTGCTACTAAATCATTTTTAGCATAAGCAATATCTACAGCATCTCCATCTTTTAATGAGTAAGTTACTGTACTTCCACCTTCAAACTTACCGTCTTTAATATCTTTTGAGATTTTTTGTACAGCAACATTTACACCTTTAACTGTAGAAACTAACATGTTTTTAGGAGCATCTTCAGATTGATCTCTATCAACACCGATTACATATTTGTTATTATCAATAGCTGATTGAATAACACCATAACCTGTACCACCTGCAGCGTGGAATATAACATCTACACCTTTTTGGTACATTAAGTTAGCAATTGATTTACCTTTATCTGGTGCAGCATAACTATCAGCATATTGCGATTGGAATTCAATTGGTTGTTTCTTTTGTCTTTCAGCTTCCTTTACTCCAGCTTTGAATCCGTATTCAAATCTGTCAATTACATCACTCTTCATACCACCAACAAAACCAACTTTGTTTGTTTTAGTTGTCATACCAGCAATGTATCCAACTAAGAATGAGTTTTCGTTATCTGCAAATAAAACCCCAATCATGTTTGGTCTTTTTTCTACGTTTGCATTGTCGATTATTGCGTATTTTTGGTCAGTGTTTTCTTTTGCTGCAGCATCTGTTGCTTTAAATAATGCATATCCAATTGTAAATATTACATCACTTTCATCATCCAATGCCGTTTCCATATTTGGTGCATAATCATTTTCTTTGTGTGATTCGATATATCTGTAATCCAACCATCCTTCTTTTTTCGCATTTTCAAATCCTTCATATGCAGATTGGTTGAAAGATTTATCGTTAATTCCACCTTGGTCAGTAACCATAGTTACTTTTACTTGTTCTTTCTTTTCATTAGTATCTGATGATTTTCCATTATCAGATGAATCTTTGCCTGCACCACCACATGCAGTTGCAAAAACCATGCTTAAACAAAGAAATAAAGCAATTATTTTTTTGTAAACTTTTGACATAATGTCCTCCTTAAATTT
Source organism: Finegoldia sp. BIOML-A1 (assembly GCF_009678325.1). Lineage (NCBI taxonomy): Bacteria > Bacillati > Bacillota > Tissierellia > Tissierellales > Peptoniphilaceae > Finegoldia > Finegoldia sp. BIOML-A1. The sequence continues at coordinate 72,964 of NZ_WKZF01000004.1, read as the reverse complement.
TTGTGATAACATTTGCTTACAATTAAAAAACTTAATAAAAATTTATCGATTTTCATTTGATAACGTAAACGTTGTTATCGTGTAAATATAGATACCTTCTATACAATATAATCTTAGCAATTATTAACAATATTGTCAAACGAAAAATGAATTTAACATTGCTTTACTTTTTTGATATGATATATATAATTATAAATAAAAAATGTACTGAAGGAGACAAAATGAAGAATTTAGTTTTGTGTGGCTGTGGTCACGGACATATTTTTGTAATCAAAAATATAAAAGAAAAATATCCAGATATTAAAATAACTGTTATAACAGACAACGAATACCAGTATTATTCTGGTATGTATACCGGTTTTTTGGAAGGAGTATACTCTCATGATGAGATATGCTTTGATGTAAGAAAAGTTTGTGAAAAATACGGAGCAGATTTGATTTTCGATAAAATCATAAAAATCGACGATGAAAATAAAAAAGTCATAGCAAAAAATCACACAGTAGACTACGATTACTTGAGCATTAATTTAGGAGCGACTCAAAAAACTATTGGAACTGGAGAAAATATAATAAATTCTAAGCCTATAAACACAATTATCGATTTAAAAGAAAAAATCAAAGACACTGATAAAAATCTCCTTATATTAGGAGCTGGTGCAAGTGGATTGGAATTAGCTTTCGTGCTGAAAACTATTTATCCCGACAAGAATATATCCATATTAACAAGAGGCAGTGTGAATATGGAAGGATTCAGCGAAAAAGCTAATAAAAAAGCTAGAAAGTTATTAAGTAAAAAAGGTATAAAAGTTTACGAAAACAAAAACGTATCTTCTATTAATGAAATTGATATTGATTTTGATAAATTGATTATGTGCATTGGTTCTAGCGGTGTGAATGTTGATTTTGGAAATTTAAATACAACCGATAAAAACTTCTTGATTTCCGATGAGTATATGAGAATTTCGGACAAAATATTTGCCGTTGGAGATTGTGTTAGTATCGACAAATACCCTAACCTACCAAAAGCTGGTGTGTATGCTATAAGACAATCGCCTATTTTAATGAAAAATATAGCACACACATTGAACGATGAAGAATTAGAATCTTATGTTCCAGACACTGATCCTATGCAAATTTTATATTGTGGAAATGAAAAAGCGCTATTATACTATAAAGGATTTACGTTGTATTCTCATCTTTCATTCGTACTAAAAAGATATATCGATAAAAAATATATGAAATATTAAAATCCCTCTCGCGAGGGATTTTTTAGTCTATTTCTTTTCTTTCTTTTTCTTCTTGTTCTAATGTTTTTTCTGGAATAATAATATTCAAGAAAAATACTATCAAAGTTGCAACAACTACAGGTGATGCTGTGAATACCATTCTGAACCATTGTGGGAAATATCTCACAGCGTTTGGTCCAACTTGTGTTATACCCATTCCAAGTGCAACTCCCAATCCAACAATAGTTGTATTTCTTACGCTCATTTCGCTTGAAGTTATAAGTTTCATACCACTCATGGCTATTTGTGCAAATACTGATATAGTTGCTCCACCGATTACAGCTTGTGGAACTGAAAGCATCAATGCTCCAAATTTTGGGATTAATCCACAGATAAATACCATACTAGCAGTAATCAACAAAACTTTTCTTGCAATCACTTTTGTCATTGATACAATTCCAACGTTTTGTGAATATGTGGCAGTTGGAAGCGCTCCTATGAATGCACCAATAACACTTACAAGACCATTTGCTTTTATGCCTCCAGATAATTCTACATCGGTAGGTTCACGATCCATTCCTCCAATAGTTGTACTAGTTAAATCTCCAACTGCTTGAACAGAGTTTACAATGTACATAATTGACATAGTCAATATAGCATCCAAATGGAATTGAAATTTGAATGGATAAATTTGTGGAAGCATAAACCAAGAAGCACTAACAACATTGTCAAATTTAACCATTCCTAAAAATAATGAAATTATATATCCTACAATAATTCCAACCAAAATTGCCGCTAATTTTATGTAACCTTTCATAAACATATTACAAAACAAAACAACACATAAAGTTATAATCGCTACAACCCAGTTTCTGATTTCTCCTTGCATAGGTCCATTTCCACCTGACATATAATTTACAGCCACCGAATACAAACTAAGCCCAATTGTTAATACAACTGTACCCGAAACAATAGGAGGAAAGAACTTCCTAATTTTTCCAATAAATACTCCCGTGAATATCGCCACAATACCACCAACCAACTGTGATGCATACACAGCACCTATTCCATATTGTTTTCCAATTGATAATAAAACTGGAATGTAAGCAAAGCTTACGCCCATGATGACTGGTAATTTTGCACCAAATTTTAAAACTGGATACAATTGTAATAATGTCGCTATTGCAGCAATAAACATTCCTGCTTGAATCAAATAAATTGCTTGTGCATCTGTAATTGCATGTTCACTTGATTTCAAAGCACTCGCCAAGACTATTGATGGCAGCGCATTACCCACAATCATAGCCAATAAGTGTTGCATAGCTATCGGAAATGATTTAAGCATGGAAGGTTTGCCATAATAATCAAATAATGAATTCGAATTCTTTTCCATATACACTCTCCTTTTAATTTCATTAAATTATATTCTATATTAAATTCAAAATAATTTAAAGAGCATTAAAAAAATACTTCCAAAAACAACAAATCAATTTCTTGTTTTGGAAGTACTATTATTATTTTACAAATCTAGTTCCTGTTAAACCATTGATTCCTTCTTTTGCTTTTTCCAAAGAAGTTATCAAAGCAGTTTTACGTTCACCTGATTGGATAAAACTCAAGCAAGCCTTAACCTTAGGTAGCATAGATCCTTCTGCGAATTGTTTTTCTTCTATTAACTTTTGTGCTCTTGATAAGTTTAACTCATCCAAGCCCTCTTCATTTTCTGTCCCGTAATTAATACATACTTTTTCTACTGCAGTTAAAATGATTAATAAATCTGCATCAGAAATTTCCGCTAATTTTTCTGAAGTGAAATCCTTATCTATAACAGCTCCTATACCTTCTAATTGTCCATCATTTTCTACGACAGGAATTCCTCCCCCACCTCCAGCAATAACGATGAAATCTTCTTTAATCAAAGTATTGATTTCTTCTTTTTCAATAATATCAATCGGTTTTGGAGATGGAACAACTCTTCTGTATCCTCTGTTTGCATCTTCTTTAAAAGTATATCCACTTTCTGCAGCAAGTTTTTCAGATTCTTCTTTTGAATAAAATAATCCCACAGGTTTTGTTGGATTAGCAAAAGCTTCATCATTCTTATCCACTTTAACTTGTGTAATTATAGTAGACACTGCGTTTTTCATGTTTCTTTTTGATAATTCGTTTTTGATAGCCTTTTGTAAATGATATCCTATGTATCCTTGGCTCATAGCAACACATTCTGCAAATGGCATGTTAGAAATTTGTGGATTAGAATTATGAGCAGTTTCCATAGCCAAATTAATCATACCAACTTGTGGACCATTTCCATGGCAAACGATAACTTCGTTACCATCTTCAACTAAATCAACTATAGATACAGCTGTTTTTCTAACAGCTTTGATTTGTTCTTCAGGTGAATTTCCGAGAGCGTTTCCACCTAATGCTAAAACTACTTTCTTCATTTTAACTCCTTTTATAAATTAAAAATAGTATCCAAATATAAAATCCCAATGTTAACCATTGAGATTTTAATTATTAAGACACTTCGATAAATATATATTACACTGATTTTATAAAAAATACAAGCTTTTTAGGAATTTTTTGTAATTTTTTCTGTTAAATTGTTGCTAGTTCTGGTAAAATTTGACATACCTTTTTCATATTCTCTGATTAATCTTTCACCAACTTCTGTTAATGTCGATCCTCCGCCATTGGCTCCTCCAATTTCGGTATCCACAAACTTTTCTCCATAAATTTTTTCGCTATTTTTTATAATATTAAAAGCTTTGCTGTAACTCATTTTGAGATTTTTTGAAGCCTTGTTAAGAGATTTTGTCTTGTCAATTTCTTTTAGCAGAAGATAATTTCCTTTACCGAAAAACTTCTTTCCATTGTCATCTTCAAACCAAAACTTACAATTTACCTTCATCACTAAGCTCCCTTATCCTTCCTTCAGTTTCCTTAATCCACACAGGAATTATACAATCAAAATCATTGTAAATGCTTAATATTCTATCGAATTCTCCTGTCAAGTCAACATCATTTTCTCCATTTAATTTTGGTTCCAGAATGTCCAAAATAGTGTATATGGCAAGAATTCTATAAAATAATCTGGGAATTTTCCCATTAAAATAAGATTTTAATAAAGAATAGTAGAAAATCCTATTTTTCTCATCAGCTTCGTTTATTTTTCTAAATTCAAAGAAAGAATCCGCCATATAACTTACATTTTTTGATACAAAATTCAAATTATTTTCGTCTACATAGATAGATTCTAAATTATCAAACAGATAAATATTACTCAACCTTCTCGATTCAATTAAATATCTATTATTTTCAATGTAGTCAAATACAATATAATCCTTATCTCCTCTGAAGTTTGTCATTGAGTAGTTGTATATAAGATTATTGATTTTGTAATTAAAAATCTTCGACCAAGTAGTATCATCGTTAATTTGGCTATTTTCGTGAAGTTTTCTGAGAATTTTGCCTATTTCACTTCCAAGTTGTATTTGCTTTTCAACAGAGATTTGATCTGTAAGATTTTGAATGAATTTTTTAATCACAAAAGTATAACCATTTTCAAATCCACTATCTTCAATCTTTGCAAATTTGTCATTTAACTCATACAACAAATAATTATTTTGTTGGTTGTATTTCAAAAAAGACTCCAAATCCCCTTCGTATATTTCAACGATATATTTACCAGAATCTGTATTTACAATGTACTTATCATCTTGTAAATCACAATCGTAAATATTTTTATCTTTAAAAAATTGTAAATCTTTGATTTCCATATAATCACCAATACAATTTTATCATTAATAATCAGAATTTTAAAACAAAATATTTATTCAGATATTTTTCTTTCAATATCTGTAGTTTTTTTCATTTGTAAAATTTCATCTGCATAAATTTTTGCTTCTTCAAATGAATTGTTAGCAATAACATCCTTTATTTTCGGAATTGAAGCTGCTGGCGCAGAAAATTCATCCAATCCCATACCCAAAAGAAGTTTCGTTGCTTTAGTATCACCGGCAAATCCTCCACACATTCCTGTCCATTTTCCGTGTATGTGGCTAACATCAATAACCTTTTTGATAGATCTAAGAACTGCTGGATTGTATGTGTTATAAAGACTTGAAATTTTATCATTTCCTCTATCACTTGCTAGGACATATTGCGTCAAGTCATTAGTTCCAATACTAAAGAAATCAACGTATTCTATTAAATCTTCGGCGACAATAACACTTGCTGGCGTTTCAATCATTATACCAACTTCTATATTTTCATCGAAATCAATATTTTTATCTCTCAATTCATCTTTATTATTTTCAATTATTTCAAGTGCTTTTTCTATTTCTTCTACTGAAATAACCATAGGAAGCATAATTCGTATTTTTCCAAATGCAGAAGCTCTCAATATTGCTTTGATTTGAGCATCAAAAACATCCTTCATATCAAAACAAAATCTCAAAGCTCTCCAACCTAAAAATGGATTATCTTCTTTAGGAAACTTGTAATAAGGAAGTTCTTTGTCTCCACCAATATCTAAAGTTCTGATAATTACGGATTTTCCGTCTAAAATATCCACTACTTTTTTGTAAGATTTAAATTGTTCGTCTTCTGTCGGGAAATTGTCATTATACATATACAAAAATTCTGTTCTAAATAAACCAACGCCTTCAGCACCAGATTCTAAGCCTTTTTCTAAATCTTCAATATTTCCGATATTTGTCATTACATCAATGTCTCTTCCATCTTTAGTAATTGCTTTGTTATACCTGTTTTTTTCAAGCCTTGACTTTTCATCATCCAATTCAGACTTTTTATTTTTGTATTCTAAAAGAGTTTCTTCATCAGGTTCAATTATACAGATTCCCTTATATGAATCTATAATAACCGTTTGAGAATCCTTAACATTTTCTGTTATATCTTTCATGCCAACAAGACAAGCAATACCTAAGGTTTGCGCAATAATTGAAGTGTGTGCAGTTTTTCCTCCCAAGTCCATTAAAAATCCAACAACATTATCTTTATCAATTATTGATGTTTCATAAGGAGTCAGCTCTTTTGAAACCAAAATAGTATCAGGTTCTAATGAATCTAGTTTCTGATTTTCAATTCCTTTAATTTTGTACAGTAATTGTTGACCGATATCTTTATAGTCGGACGCTCTTTCCCTCATATACTCATTGTCTAGCGACTGCATCATCATAACCATTTCATCAATCGTATCATTTAAAGCTTTGTCGCTTGCAAAATTTTCATTAATTTTTGAAATCACACTTTCTGATAGAAAAGGATCGTCCAACATACTCAAATGGGCTTCTATAACTTGTTTTTGTGTATCATTGTCAACTTTTGTTTCTGATAAGATTGTTTTGTAATCATTCAAAGCTTTATTAAATTTATCAACATGAAGTTTAATTTCATCATCAGAAATTTTTTCGCTACTTATCTTAACTTCTTGTTTTTTCATAAGTTTAATTTTGCCAATAGCTAAATTTTCACTTGCAATAATACCTTTTTTAATTAAACTCATAATACCTCCTGATAAACTAAAGCCGCCACAAAAGTGACGGCTATGAATTCTTGCTTTAATTAGTCTTCTAAGTTTTCTATAAATTCAACTAGTTTTTTTAAGTTTTCTTCTTCGTTTTCACCATCTAATCTAACAGTGACTTCAGTATCTTGAGAAATACCTAAAGCCATAACGTTGAAAATAGATTTTGCGTTAGCTGTTTTACCATCTTTAATAAGTTCAACTTTACCATCAAAATTTTTAACAAATTGTACCAAAGATGCAGCTGGACGAGCATGCAAACCAGTTTCGTTTTTTACTATAACATTTTGTTCTACCATAATAATAATCCTCCTATGACTACTTTATTTATATCCTATTAATTGATTTTTTAAACAGGAAAATATTTTAATTGATATCTTTTACAGATTCTCTCTTCATTATTTGAGAACCTAATATTGCCTTTTCGTTGATAATTTTATTTTCTTTCAAAACCTTTACTAAAGTTCTCATAGATACAGCACCTATGTCATAATAAGGTTCTTGAACTGTAGTAAGAGTAGGTCTGTAAATACTTGTCATTGGTATATCGCCAAATCCAGATACGGAAATATCTTCTGGAACTTTCTTGTTATTATCATAGCAATAATTTATAAATCCTATTGCTTGTGCATCTTCACTAAAACTTACGCAAGTTATGTCTTTCGAATCTTTCATTTCGAAAATCTTATCTCCTGCCTCGTAACCATCTTTAACTGAAACTCCTTCTGATGAAATTTCAATTTTTTCTAATTTCAAATCATCACAAGCTTGTCTGTATCCCTTAAGTTTTTCTTGACCTATTTCAGTATCTTGATTTTCTTTTACGAATAAAATTTTCTTGTGACCTAAATCATAAATATGATTAATCATATTTATCATAGCTTCTTTGTAGTCGATTTGTACTGTGTGCACGTCTTTTATATTCCAGAATTTATCCAATTGAATATAAGGAACAGTTTGATCTTTCAACTTGAATATAACCTCTGGTTCAATGTCTTCTGAAATCAAAATTATTCCTTCTACTTGCTTAGTAAACATGAAGTCTATAATCTTCTTTTCTTGTTCCAAATCGCCGTATGTAGAAGACAATAGTATATCGTATTTGTACATTCTTCCAATTTCTTCAGCACCTCTTACAATTTGTGCCATATATGGAATGCCGATATCTTTCACTACTACGCCTATTAAATTGGATCTTTTCATTACTAAAGATCTTGCCAATTCGTTTGGTTTGAAATCAAGTTTTTCAATTGCATCTAAAACTTTTCTACGCGCTTCTGGACTAACCGGCTTGGAATCATTCATAACTCTAGATACTGTAGAAATCGAAACTCCAGCAAGTTTTGCTACGTCTTTAATTGTTGGTGATGACATTTAATCGCTCCTTACTAAAATATTTATTGGTTTATTATTAATCTCAACTTTCACTGGTAAATTCCCACCATATTCTCCATCCACATCTCCTGGAACTGTCTGATTAGATTCAATGGTTAAAGTATCAGTTTGAAAATATAATACATCTTCAGAATAAATATGCTTTGAACTAAAAGCATCTATTAAAATCTGAGCAACTTCTTTAAGACGGGAATGCTTAATAATTAAAACATCTAGTTTTTGATCGTCAATTTTTGCTTGTGGGCAAATATTTTCAAAACCACCTACAGTATTTGAATTCGAAATAATCATAATAGGAGATTTTACTTCTAAATAATCATCATTTGTTTTAATCTTCAATTCCATAGGTTGATTTAATGTGTTAGGAAGTTCTTTCAAACCTTCAACAATATACGCCAGCCTACCAAAAATCGCTTTTTGAGCTTTATCGGTAACATAACTAACAGAAGCAATATTTCCAACTGCAAAAACATTGATAAAATACCTGTGCGAGTCTTCATTGCTGACTTTTCCAACATCACTTTTAATTATTTTCCCAGTTTTAATCATTCTATATAATTTGTAAGGTGTTGTGGGCAAGTTTAAGTAAGTTGCGAAATCGTTTACTGTACCTGTGGAGTAAATCGTAATAGGAATATCGCTTTCGCTATCGCAAATTCCATGAACAACCTCATTAACCGTTCCATCTCCGCCTGAAACAACTATCAAATCCCATTCATCAGAAGATGTGTTTAACGCTTCATTATATGCATCATTCTTGCCTTTTGTTTTAAAAAGCTGAACTACAAAATTATCGTCAATTAAATAATTAATAAGTTTTGTTAAATCTCTTGCGTGTGTTTGATTTCCTGATGAAGGATTTGAGATAATTTTTATTTTTTTCATTCTATCCCATCTTTCCTTAATAGCATACCAAAAAATTAACTGTTTTTCAATAGGATTTTAACAATTTCTACAATTGTTTTCATGAATTATAAAAGTTTTTAAAGATTTACGATAAGCCAATCAGAAATTTTCCGATTGGCTTATAAAATCTTATTTAATTATCTTTTAGCTAAACTTTTTACGAAATTAATAATATCTCTTGCAGAACCAACATAATCTGTAGAATTTAAGAATCCGTATTTAATATTAGTTGCAGTATCAGTTACAGATTCAGCAACATAATCCACAGTATTTGATACGTTGCTTGAAACTGACTCAACGTGTGATAAAGTGTTACTTACATTGTTTGTAATATTTCTTACATCTGGAGACACATCACCTATTAGTCGATCGGCCTTGTTAGTTATACCAGTTACATTGTCTAATATTTGTGGTACTTCACCAATTGATCTATCGATATCCTTTTTGTTATCTGCTAAAACAGCTTTTATGCTCTTTATTAAGTCAGTAAGTTTGAACAAAAATACGATTAAAGCAATTAAGAATCCAGATAAACAAATATATAATATTATTTTAAATATATATAAAGCATCTACCATTTCTTACCTACTTTTTGATTTCTTTTTTAACTTCTTTTGCTTCTTCTTTTGCAGTATCAGCAGTTTTCTTTGCTTGTTTTTTTCCTTCTTCAGCAGTTTTTTCTGCACCGTCTTTTGCTTCTTCTGCTACTTTTTTAGCTGAATCTCCAACTTTTTCTGCAGAATCTTTTACTTGGTCTTTAGTATCTTTAACGTCTTCTTTGATTACTTTTCCGTCTTTTTTTACTACATCTTTAAGATCTTCACCAAGAACTCCCAAATCAGTTTTAACTTCATCGAATTGATCAGAAACTCTATTTAGTTCAGTCATTCCTCTATCTTGGAAATCTTGATATTTGTCTTTAACACTGTCTGTTACATTGTCAGCAGTTAATTTTACAGTATCTACTGCATCGTTTAAGTTATTTACTGCTGTTTTCTTTGTTTCTTCTGCAAATTTTTTGATGTCTTTTCTAGTTTCTTCACCTGATTTAGGTGCTAATAATAATCCTGCTGCTAAACCTAATGAAGCACCAATAACTGTACCTAAAGTAATTTTAGCTTCGTCTTCATATTTACGTTTAGCAATTTCCCATTTGATTTGTCTTTCCTTTTCTCTTCTTTTATGTTCTAAATAATCCATTAAACTCATAATAACATCTCCTTAAATAAATTTTCTTATGATTATTGTATACCCTCTAATTTCATATCTCAAACATTATTAGTGAATATTTTATAAAGTTTTAATCTTTTAGATACAATCTAACCCAGGTTTCCCAGCCAACAGTTTGTTTTGGCGATTTCAATAAACCATTTTTCCCTTTGGCAACCATTCTTACAAAATCTTGGTCTTCCGTTAAATTCTTTCTGCCTTTTTCATTAAACTTATCAGTAGTAAGTCCAGTGTTTTTGTCATTTACAAATACAAGGCAATCATCATCTATTGTTTTTCTGATTTCATAATTTTTCTCTCCACTTGCTACATCAAAATCAGGCAATGTTTTATTTATATCTACAATATCCCAATTAATCGCATTATTTTTTGAGAAGAAAGATAAATCATAATTTTGTCTCAAAGTTAAATCATTAGATTCTATTAATAAAATTTTCTTTCCTGGAAATGCGTATTGTGAAGCATTTTCTAAACTCAACTTTGCATTTTTTGGATTTTCTATTGTTAACTTTATAGGATCAATCAAAATTTTATATCCGTCATTTTCCTTTACCATTTTTAATGGGTTAGTACTTTTATAAGATTTATCTGATTTTAGATTTGCTTCATCATCTTCTAACCATTTCAAAATAGTTGTTTGATGCTCAGGGTTAGAATTTATTTCGTTAATAAATTCTTCAGCATCTTTGTTTCTAAACGGCACAGATTGATTTGATGATTTTACAATACTCATCATTTGTTCTGAGGATTTAGCTTGTATTGCTTGAATAAATTTAGCTTTTACAGTTTCAGCTGTAATGGTTTTTCCAGCAAGATTTTCTTGGAACATAGGTTTTATGTATTTAATACCAAATACAATACCAATTAATAAAGCCACACCAATAATTGAAAATATAATTTTCTTAAATATCGATGATTTTTCATCATCTTCATCATAATAATCGTAGTAATCATCATAATCTGTATTTGTTTCTTGGAATGCTTTTTCTCTTTCTTCTTTCAATGATTCAGATTCAATATCCACTACATTTAATCTGTCAGTTGTATCTTGATTAGAGTCATTATCTATCTTAGAATAATTTTTCTCATTATCTGTTGAACTATCTTCTTCTTTTTTTATAAAACCAAGATCGTGATTTTGAGTTTCGTTTCTAAATTTAGAAGCCTCTAACAAAAAATCCTCAAATGTTTTTCCTTCAGAAGAAAAATCATCATCTTTTGAAAAATCATGACCACAAACTCTACAAAATCTATCTTCAACGCCAACAAATGAATTACAATTTGGGCATTTCTTTAAATTAGAATCTTTCATAATATCACTCACCTTATCTATCATATATTATACATTCTCATACTACTTTAGTGAATAGATAATCTCAAATTAAACACATAAGAAAAAAGCATGAGATTTTGTCCCATGCTAAGAAGCGAAATCGCTTTTATTTTCAAAATATCCTCAGAAGACCCTAATCAATTAATGACCTTCAGTATGTGAAGGTGGGTTGACTGTCTCAAACATCTGACATCCCTTCAAAGAGGGCTCGTCATCAATTATTGAACGTCCGTCATCCCTTATAGTGTGTGTCGGTTTAATTTTTCAGGGTTCCTCTTCTGAGGTTAATTTAATTATACTACAACATAAAAGTGTTTTCAAGTAAGATTAATTATTCAAAAATTTATTAAATCTTTGTGGAATTTCTGTCGTAATAATATGCTTATTTCTTTTCATATCAACAAATTCTATTTCATTTGCATGTAGCATTTGAGAAAATCCTTCTATTTTTTCTCCGTACAAACTATCTGCGACTATTGGACAATTAATATATTCCATGCTTACTCTTATTTGATGAGTTCTACCTGTCACAAGCTTTAAACTAACCAATGAATAATCCCCATAATTTTTAAGATTTTGTAAAATAGTTACACTATTTTTACCTTTTTCATCAACTTCTGTTTTAATTCCATCGCGTTTTAAGTTTAATTGTATTTTTTGGTTTTTGGGATTTCCTTTTACGATTGCCAAGTATTTTTTCTTAAACGAGTTTTTTTGATAATAGGCTTGAGCTATTTTATTTTTAGCAACCATTACAACACCCGATGTATCTTGGTCCAATCTGCTAATAAATCTAACTTTCTGATTAATATTTCGTTGTTTAAATAAATAAGACACAAAATTAGCTAAGCTTTCTTCTCCTTCTGTATTCATTGTAAGTTTGTCAGGTTTATTTAATACAAAAATATCATCATCTTCATACAAAATTTCAATATCTAAGTTTATTGGTTCGTAATTATTCTCCTCATCTCTAAGATTGATGGTTACTTTGTCACCTTGTTTTAACTTAGAATTTCTCTTTGCATGTTTCTCATTTATAAAAATATCATCTTTGTAAATACTGAGAAATAAATTTTTGGAAATGTGATTTGATTTCAAAAACTCATCTAACCTTATTTTTTTATCTACATCAAAACTAATTTGTTTCATTGTTTAAATCTCCAGTTATTTGGTATAATAAAATTATATCAAATATTAGGAGCTTTTAGTATAAATGAACAAAAACAGCAAAATTATAAATATATATGTAAACGATAACCAAAAATCACTTGAAACAGCTTTAATTGTAAAGGAAAAATTAGAACAAAAAGGATTCAAACCTACATTCGATTTTGATGAGAATGCGCTGATTAATCTTTGTATCGGTGGAGATGGAGCATTCCTAAGAGCAGTTCACAAATACGAATTTTCAACTATTCCTTTTGTTGGAATAAACACCGGTCACTTAGGTTTTTATCAAGAAATTCTTATTCCAAACATCGACAAATTCATTTCAGATTTAATTAATGAAAATTATGGAATTGAGAAAATTTCCCTACTCGAATCAAAAACTGCAATCAGAAATAGCAGCAAAACTTATACGCACAAAGCGCTAAACGAATTCGTGGTAAAAAGCGATGACTCATCGATTGTATATTTAGATGTATACATCGATGATAATCACTTAGAATCATTTGCTGGAGATGGAATAATTGTATCCACTCCTTCTGGGTCAACTGCGTATAACTTCTCAGCAGGTGGATCCGTATTGTATCACGGGCTTGATGGTTTTCAAGTAACGCCTCTTGCCCCAATTAATTCAAAAGCATATCGTTCTCTTTTAAATTCCCTTGTTGTTCCATCAAAAAGTAACGTTACTTTGTATTTTAGAGATCACAATTTCGACAGAAAAAGCTCCATCGTTTTAGCCGATGGATTGAATAGAAGTTATGACAATGTAGATTATGTAAACTTCACTTATTCAGATCAGTATATCAATAAATTAGTTTTCTTAAAAGACTGGTATTGGTTAAATATCAAAGACAAATTCTTATAAGCAATAAAAAAACATGGATTGCAATGAATCATCGCCATCCATGTTTTGTTTTATTTTTCTAATCCTAATTCATTAATTGCTGCGTTGAGCATTTTTGAAGCTATAGGTCCTGCAGTTTTTACACCATAAGAGTTATCATCTTCCAAAATAACTGCTATCGCAAATTTTGGTTTCTTTGCCGGTGCAGCAGCGACAAACCAAGCGTGGGTACTTGTTTTATCTTTAATTTCTGCCGTACCTGATTTTGCGATTACAGATGTACTAACATTTAGTGTATCGTAACTTTCTGCAGTAGATCTCAAATAATCTTTCAATGTTTCCATATTTTGTTTATTGCCAACTTCAGATAATAATTCAGGCTTAGTTTCTTTAATTACTTTGCCTTCTGAGTCTATTATTTGACTAACCAAATAAGGTTTTAACATTTGTCCATCATTTGCTACAGCGCTCATTGCCATCGCCATATTCAATGGAGTCACCAAAGTTTCTCCTTGACCAAAACTTGTTGTTGCAATATCTGCATTACTCTTTGTTTTAGAATATCCATTAACGCTTACTGCTACTGGTAAATCAAAAGGAATTTTCTTGCCAATCATAAATTTTGAAGCATTATCTTCTAAAATTTTGTTGCCTAATTTTACACCCTGCGATGCAAAATAAACATTCGATGATTTTTCAAGAGCTTTTCTCAAATCCGTCTCTCCAAAAACAGCGCCATTATTATTGGAAATAGTGTACTTGTTAAACTCAATTGTACCAGTATTATCTTCTACAACTTTGTCAACTTTGTCTTCATTTTCTAATATTGCATTACCAGTAATTATTTTAAAAACCGATCCCGGAGTATACATTCCCTGTGTTGCACGATTTAATAGTGGAGATGTCTCCCTATTTAAAAGTTCTTGCCATTGTGATGAAACTTCGTTTGGATTATATGAAGGAAAAGTTGCCATTACATAAACTTCACCAGTTGTCGGATTCATCATTACGATTGAACCTTTTTTGCCGTCTAATAAATTGTATGCAAGTTTTTGTAATGTAGAATTTGTGGTCAAAACAAGATCGTTACCTTTATTGCTTGAGCCTACGATATTTCTCAATTGTGATAAAGGCGTGTCTTTGTTAATGTTTAATAGTTCTTTCATGTATGATTTTTCAAGACCAGCTGTACCGTAGGTTTTTGAATTGTATCCAGTTATATTTCCATAAATATCAGCATAATCAAAAAATCTATAATTTTTCCCAGATTGATCCTTCTTGGTTTCTACCAAAACATTTTTATCTCTATCATAGATTGTTCCACGTTCAACCTTATCTTCATCTACCCACAATCTTTTGTTGTATTCATTGTTTGCGATTTTATCAGCTTTTACTATCTGGAAATAAGTCAAATACAAAACCAACAACACAAACAAAGTCATCAAGAAAGATAAAACCACAATAATTCTTTTGTTCATTTTATTTTGCATAAATATCTTCCTCTCCTTGATCAGTTGAACAGAATTGTAAAATCGCAAGGCAAATAAATGACATCGCCATTGAAGTACCACCGTAACTTACGAATGGTATAGTAATTCCTGTTAAAGGAACCAACTTCATAACACCGCCAAACATAACAAGACCTTGAATTGCAAAAATAACAGAAATTCCAAGCGCCACAATCTTGTAAAATTTATTTGATTGATACAAAGAAATTTTCATTCCTCTATAAATCAAAATCAAAAACAACATTATTACACCCATTCCTGTGAAAGTCCCCATTTCCTCACATATCGCTGCAAAAATAAAATCACTTGTGACTACAGGAACTACATCAGGTCTTCCTAATCCAAGTCCAGTTCCAAAAAATCCCCCACTTGCAATCGCAAACAAAGCTTGTGTGATTTGATATCCAATTCCGTCAATATTCTTCCATGGATCTATCCATGTAGACACTCTTATTCGTATATGGGAAAAAAGCATATATGCAGCTACCGCTCCGGCAATAGCTATGAGTAAATTTAACAAAATTAATCTGATGTCTTCTTGATTTACAATTTGGTAAACTAAAAATAACCCGTAAAAAATCATTGCAGTTCCCAAATCTTTTTGCAAGAAAAACATCCCAATAAACAGATACACAACAATCATCAAGAAATATCTTTTGATTATAGGTAGATATTTTTTGTATTTTTGCGCTGACTTTATATTTATCCTATCTAACAAATCAGTGTTATAGTCATAACTAGCTAAGAAAAATACATACAAAATTTTTGTAATTTCAGATGGTTGGAATCCAACTCCAAATATGCTAATCCAGTTTCTAGCTCCGTATTTATCTTCAGCAAGAAGTAATGTAAATAGAAACATCACAACACAACCTATCAAATAAAGTGCTGTGAATTTGTACCACTTTTTGTAGCTTTTTAAAATAAAAAATGTTCCAAAAAACAATAATATCCCTATGGTAAACCACATTATCTGCTTCAATCCTTCATAAGGATTAAGCCTATAAATCACGATTACACCAATACTAAATAGCATACAAGCGATTTGTAATATATATCCATCACCTTTAGTGATTCTCGTTACGTATTTATTTGCCAAAAACATTAAAATTGTAGCAAACAAAAAATAAGCTAAAGCTTTCGGATCTAATCCTTTTTCGTTTGAACCCAAAGCTAGAAAAAAACCAAATATGTTAAACAGTAATATCAAATAAACTGGCTTTATCATTTTACTATTTACACGCATTGGTTTTAAATTATCGATAAATTCTTTAAATCTGCTATTTTTCTTACGTTTAGTTTGCATCTTTGTCACCATTTACAAACATAAATTCAATTTGTCCGATATCTATCAAATCTTTGTCGTTCAATCTTGCAGAATTAATCAATTTATGTCCATTCAAAAAAGTTCCATTAGCAGAATTCAAATCCTCGATATAATAATTATTTTTTTCTTTATAAATACGTGCATGTCTCTTCGATATAAACCTATCCTTTAATGCAACTTGATTGCTGTCGTCTCTTCCTATATTAGCAGTTCTTCCTATAAAATAATGCTCTTGTATTTTAAAAGGCAAATTTTCTTTTCTATTAATTAGTTTTAAATAAGTATTTGAACTGTAATTCATATTGTTTGTTCCTTTTATGTCCAAATAAATCATCTTGATTATGTTGAAAATAAAATAGTAAATTATTATTACAAACAAATATTTAAAAAACATAGAAATTAAATTATATAATTTTAAATTTGGAGTAATTTGTATAGAAAAGAATGCGTCCAATATGTCAATAATGTATTTCATAGGCTCCCATCCTTTCACATTGTATCCTAATCTAATATATCATATTTTGGACTTAAAAAATGAATAATAAAGTTACAATTTGTCAAAATTAATCCTCAAATATAACAGAATCGTCGGTGAACCCTTTAATTCTCGCCAATGATTCTATAGTGTAACCTTGTTGTCTTAAATTGTCTCCACCTTTTTGAAAAACTTTTTCTATCAAGATTCCAATTCCTTCAACAGTTGCATTCGCTTGTGAACAAATATCAATCAAGCCTTCCAATGCTTTACCATTTGCAAGGAAATCATCAATTAATAAAACATGATCATTTTCATCTAAGTACTCTTTTGAAACCATTACTTCGTAGCTTCTATTTTTAGTAAAACTAAACACTTCTGTTCTGTAACAATTATCTCCCAAAGTTTTTGAACTTGTTTTCTTTGCAAAAACAACAGGACAATTAAATCTAATCCCACATGCATACGCAATTGCAATTCCACTAACTTCAATCGTAAGTATTTTGTTTATTTTTTTATCCTTATACTTTTCATAAAATTCATTTGCCAAATCTTCAAAAAGAACAGGATCAATCATGTGATTAATGAACCTGTCTACTTTAAGTATATTTCCTGGTAATACTTGACCATCTTTCATTATTCTTTCTTCAAGTTTTCTCATTTTTCTCTCCTAGAATTTAATATAGTATATTATACATACAATATCAAAAAATCTCAATATTTGCCAATTAAAAAATATCACTTACCCAAGAATGAAAGGGCAAGTGATATTTTAAATTATTTAACATTCATCATTTTTTCTTTTGCTATTTTTTCAATATCCAAAACTTTTTGTTCAGCTTTTTCTTTTGAATCTGCAACAGAATAAATATATAGTTTGATTTTCGGTT
This sequence comes from Finegoldia sp. BIOML-A1, assembly GCF_009678325.1. Lineage (NCBI taxonomy): Bacteria > Bacillati > Bacillota > Tissierellia > Tissierellales > Peptoniphilaceae > Finegoldia > Finegoldia sp. BIOML-A1. The sequence continues at coordinate 55,109 of NZ_WKZF01000004.1, read as the reverse complement.
CAGTTCCAGAAGGTCTCAAGGCATACCATGATCCATCGTCGTAGTAATATTTCAAAACATTTGATCTTGGAGTTCCATAATCTTTGTAATTTACATCGTAGTCTTTTGTTTCAACTAATTTTGTAGAACCTATTTCATTAATTGGATTATGTCTAAATTCTTCCATAATTCTTGCGATTTTTTCTTGACCATCTAATCCTTCTAACACAACAGAAGAAAGTGAATTTTCATGATATCCAAATTCTTCATACAAATCATTTAAAACATCAATCAATGTCTTTCCTTGTTTCTTATAAAAAGCTAACATTTCTGAAATCATCATTGAAGAGCTTACAGCATCCTTATCTCTTACAAATGTTCCATAGGAATAACCAATACTTTCTTCATATCCGAATACCCAAGATTTTTCTCCAGTTTTTTCGTATTCATTTGCTTTTCCACAAACATTTTTGAATCCAGTTAATGTTTCAATCATTTCAACGCCGTATTTTTTTGCAATTTTAGCAGACAAATCTCCTGTTACAATTGATTTAACAACTGCTGGATTTTCTGGCAAATCGTCTTTTTCGTATCTTTGACTTAAAATATAATTAGTCAATAATGCTCCAATTTTATTACCATCTAAGAAGACATATTCTCCATTACTTAAAACTTCGACAGCGGTTCTGTCTGCGTCTGGGTCTGTTGCCAATAACAAATCAGCTCCAACTTCTTTTCCCAAATTAATAGCATATTCAAATGCTTCTGGGTTTTCAGGATTTGGATAAGGAACAGTTGTGAAGTTACTATCTGGATTTTCTTGTTCTTTTACAACATAAACATTTTTGAATCCTCTAACATCTAGGATATGTCTTACAAATCTATTTCCGGTTCCGTTTAAAGGAGTGTATACGATTTTAACAATTTTATCAATATTATCGTCATTAATTGTAAGGCTTAGAACATCATCAAAATAATCTTTATCTAAATTTTCTCCAAAATATTCTATCTTCCCATCGGCTATTAATTTTTCAAAATCTCCTATCTTCACTTCTGTAAAACTTTCTATTTTGTCCAAATTATTCAAAATTTCATTAGCCTTATCTTCAAGAATTTGGCTACCTTCTTCCCAATAAGCCTTGTATCCATTGTATTCTTTTGGATTGTGTGATGCTGTAATCATAATTCCTGAAATGCAGTTAAATTTTCTGATTGAATAAGACAACATTGGTGTTGGTCTAATATCGTCAGACAAATAAACTTTTATTCCATTAGAAGCTAATACGTTTGCTGATATTTCTGCAAATTCTTTGGAGAATTTTCTTACATCGTAACTAATGCTTACGCCTCTTTTCATAGCTTCATCGCCGTAATTTTTTATAGTATCTGCAAGTGCTTGTGTTGTTTTCATTATGTTGTACTTGTTCATTCTATTTGTCCCTGCCCCGATTTTCCCTCTCAAACCTGCAGTACCAAATTCTAATGATTTATAAAATCTATCTTTTATTTCTTCATCATCATCTTTTATTGACATCAATTCGTCTCTGGTTTGTTGATCATAACAATCATCATTTAACCATTCATTATATTTTTTTAAATAATCCATAAAATCCTCCTATTGATAATAAATTAAACCTTTGTACAAAGACTTTTCCTTAAACCATTTTTCTAAATCATACACTCTCTTTGTTCCCCAGTTTGAGCATTCAATTTTCCAACTATCATCATAATAGATCGAAGTTATCGTAACCCAATGAAATTTAACATCAGGATTTTTATGATTTAACGTCAACATCAAAACCGGATAGCCATTTGCTATTGCGCCAATAATATATGTCACTATATTTCTGATATTCCAAGTAAAATTGTAGTTTTCTACAACAAGGATCACTCCGTTTTTCTTGGCGTACTTTCGAATAGCACTGTTCATTGGAAATAAAAATGGAACGCCATATAGTTTAGGTTTAACAAATGTAGATAACTTGTCAGCAAATTTTATATAATCAGTCTTGTTTATCGGACTGCCAATAAAATTTTCTGGAACTAACTTAGCATATTCTTTTTTTGTATTTGCTATGTAGATAAGAAAATTTGTGATGGCAATTACTGAACAACCTTTTTTAGTAAGATAGTTTGAATGCAAAACATCTTCAAACCATTGTTGATCTCCACCAAAGAAGCCTTCTATACTCAAAATTTTATCTACATCTTGAAGTTCATATCTAGTATCCATTATTTCTCCATACTTATTGAATATACCCCGCTTTTTCTCTCCCCAATCAAAATTATATTTCCGCTTACTTCTGTTTCAATTATTTTTTCATCAAAAATCTTCGTGCAATTTACAAAATGTTTAAAATAATTGCTCAAATCAAATTCAAATTGTTCCCCTGAATTTATAAAAACAAGCAAAAATCCTTTATCATTTTTAATACTAAAACAAATACAAAAATCATTTAAATCGTAAAATTTGATTTTGTTTCTAATCTCATTTTCATCTTTTAGATTAAATTCTGAATATCTTTTTCTAAATTCAATTAACGATTTTACATATTGGTATATTTCATTGTTATCATATTTCAACTTCCAATTCACTGCATTAATATCAAGTGGTAAATTATAAGTATTTTTAAACATCAATTTGCTTCTCAAAAACTCATTTCCACAATGGAAAAATGGTATCCCTTGACTTAGCATTATCAAATCAAAACAAAGCTTTGTAGATGTTGCAATATCAGCATTTGTTTTAAGTAATTTATCTTGAAGTATTAAATTATCGTGTGAATTAAAATAGTTAATAGATTCATTAGAATTTTTGCAAAACCCACGTCTATCTTCATCATAGTATATCGATCCACAAATTCCTACTTCCAAACTAATTTTATCTACATTTTTTTGAACAAAACCTGTAGAAATATCATCGTTATCACCTTTAATGGCATTTCTAAAAAAAGGATTGAATAACGCATAATCTTTTCCTTTTTGACTACCAAAAGTGGTTCTTCTGTTTTTTGGTAGTGGAGATTCATCTGCCATCCATGGCTCTCCGTATATAATTACATTATCATCTTCTTTTCGAAGTTCACTTACGATTTTATCAGTTGTTTCTGAATCTATCAGAGCCATCAAATCAAATCTGAAACCATCAATGTGAAATTCTTTTTGAAAATATAATAAGCTATGAATAATAAAATCTCTCACAAATTCATCTTCTGTGTTTAATTCATTACCAACACCAGATCCATTTGTAAAATCTCCATTATTATCACGTCTATAAAATTGTGGATAAATCAAATTAAATGGATGATCTTTATTTCTAAAAGTGTGATTATAAACCACATCCATAATCACACCGATATTATTAGCGTGTAAAGTTTGAATCATTTTTTTGAATTCAAAAATTCGATTCTTTGGATTTTCTGATTCTGTAGCAAAGCTACCTTCAATACAGTTATAATTTTCAGGATTGTAACCCCAATTGTAATTATCTTCAGAAAATTTTGCTGAATTTCTCTCATCAACGCCTACAAAATCAAATACAGGCATTAAATGAACATGTGTTATGCCCAAATTTTTTAAATGATTTATTCCTGAAACATCATTTTCTTCTACCAATCCCAAAAATTTCCCGCGATATTTTTCATCAACTTTGCTAGAAATATCTGAAGAATAATCTTTGATCGACAATTCATAAATTATAGATTCATTCCTATTTGCTATTTTGTATTGTTCATCTATGAACCCTACTGGATTTGTGGAATTCAAATCTACGACACATGACTTTAAGCTATTGATTGAAGAAGCTTTACAAAACGGATCTACAACTTCAAACTTTTCATCAAGCTGATATTTGTAATATACTCCTTCTAAATCCCCCTCAACCTTGACTTCAAAATATCCATCACTTTTTTTCATATCAACAGAATTGTATCTTACATCATCGTAATTTTCGTACAACAATAATTTTACACTAGTTATTTGCGGAGCATAAATCTTAAAAACTGTATATTCTTTATTATAATTAAATCCTAAATCATACATTTATAACTCCTAAACATCCTTTAAATAGTTAATTCCGAATTTTTTGGATATATCTATATTTTTAATAATTAAACCGTTCCATAAATTTTCATTCAAATACGATTTTTGAATTTTTTCATTAACTTCCACAAAATTATCAAAAGAATTTATCACATTAAAACTATCGTTGTATTTAAGAATCAAATTATAAATCTCATAAAATTCATCTATGAATTTTTTGTTTTCTAATAATTCGATATTTTTTAATATAAAATCCATACAACTGGATTCTGTATTTGCGAAATTTTCTTCATCAAACTTGATTACTCCAATATCTTTTAATCGACTCATATTTTCATAAACATTGGAATTACTTGTCAAAATAATTGAACCGTTATTCATAAATGCGTAAGGATATGTGTTTGAAATATCGAAGTTTTTATATGGTATATAATTGAAAACATCACAAGCTTTGGCGAAATCTGGCATTTGATCTAGCATAATATTTTCGACAAACACTAATTTTATTTTTTCTTGAATTAACTTATCCGAATTAATCATCTTAGATAAGCCAAGACACAAACTAATTGTTTTTTTGCAAAACAAATAATCAAACGAACTCATCCCTCCAATAAAAAACGTCGTAGGAGTAATTATCGTATTCACATTATCTTTTAGTTTTAAGTACAAATACAAAATATAAAAGACATTTAGAACTTGTCTCTTACCCTCGTGAAAATCTGATAATTGCATATTAAAAATGCTCTTATCATTTATATTTTTTAAGCTGTACTTTTCTACAAGTTTTTTCTTGTATTTTAGTTTGCTAGAATACAAATTATCACATTCCAGACTTTTATAGAATAAATCGTCGTTAAACCCATAGGTTTCTGTCACAATTTTACTTTCAACGTTTTTGGTGATATTCACATATTTGCTATTCAATAGATATTTCTTTTGATAATCAGACCCAACAATTATAGAATGTGTTACGAAAGCAATAAGATTAAAGCAATCTAGAAAATTGTCTTTGATAATTTGTGCGTACCCATTTTTATGAGCATTTTCATTTAGCAAATGGATAATATTTTTAATATAATCAAACTGATACAAAAATCTCAAATCCATTGATTCAAATGACTCTCTGTGCAGATTAATATTATAATACTTGAAAATTTTATTAGATTTTTCCAAAGCTTTTTCAAAATCATATCCAAAATCCAATAATTTTTGCAAGAATGCGATTATTACCAGAGCAACATTTGTTTCAACGATATTAATTTGAATATGGTCTTCGATGTTATCTGGATTTTTGAAAAATTTGATTTCGTCATTAAATATGTCTTCCACTATTGAATCTGCAAGAAATTTTTGTTGCAAGAATTTAATATACTTTCCAAATTCATCAATCTGAGGTGTATAAACAAATTGGCAAATTGAGTCTAGCTTGTTTTCTTCAGAATAAATCTCCTCAATTTTTCCGCGAATAAAATTTTCGTAATTAAGATTGGGATTAGCTTTTGGTGCAAATAATCTGATAAAATTCGTATTCCTATTTATATAAGGAATATCGTATATTCGTGATTTAATTTTATTATTATCTAATTCTATGTCGTATTCATTAGATCTTTTAAAAACGACGCTTGTTTTTTGATTATTATATACTGTCTCAATTTGATTTTCATCGATTATTTGTTGTTTAAACTGTGAATTTTTGTAAAAAATAGAATACACTTTACAAAACTTTCCTTGTTTTGAAATTTTCTCAAACAAATCTACTGAGAATCTTCCTATATAGCTTTGTCCTAGGTGCAGATCATTGTCCATATTTACAATATCTTCATATTTTTCTTGTAATATTTTTTGTAATGGAGTCTTTAAATTGAGTTCTTCAATATAATCTTCAAACAAATTTTCTACCATTAGTTCAAACGACACTATATATGTTCTATAAGATTTGTTAGTAGTTATATTTGTGTATTGTTCAGAAATAATTTCTTTAATGACTTCATTTAATGCTATTCTAATTTCATAGACATCCGCATTTTGAAGATCGACTAATGAGTTATACGATAATTTTATCTGCAATAGCTTTCTTAATCGATCTTCGGAAATATCAATCATTTAATAATCTCCTCGTAAAGTTGGATGTATTCTTTTGCAGATTTTTCCCAATCATTTTTTGACTTCATAGCATTTTCTTGAATTATTTTAAAATCATCATTGTAATAAAATGATATTGCACGTCTCAATGTGTACAAGAAGTCATGCGCGTTGATATTTGTAAAAGAGAATCCATTTCCTTCTTTGCTAAATTCGTTAAATGATTGAACAGTATCCCTCAATCCTCCAGTTTCACGCACTACTGGTATTGTTCCATACCTCATAGCAATTAATTGAGATATTCCGCAAGGTTCAAATATTGATGGCATCATCAAGAAATCTGCTCCTGCATAAATCTTGTGTGATTCTTCATTGTTATAATAAATATTTGCTTTTAATTTATCTGGGAATTTCCACTCATAATATTTGAACATTTCTTCATACGAATAATCACCTGTTCCCAGAATTATCACTTGTACATCTTCTGTCGTCAAAAACTCATCCATAATGTATCTTACAAGTTCAAGCCCCTTATTTTCAACTAATCTAGTAACCATGGCGAATATAGGCACATCTTTTTCTTCCAAACCGTACATTCTTTGTAATGCTTTTTTGTTCACGGATTTATCTTTGATATTTTTCAGTGAGTAATTTTTAAATAAATATTTGTCTTTTTCTGGGTTCCAAATAGTTGTATCAATTCCATTTGTAATTCCAGATATTTTGTAGTGATATTGTCTGATAACACCATCCAAACCCTCTCCAAAAAATGAGTATTTAATCTCATCGGCATAAGTTTTAGAAACAGTTGTAACTTTATCGCTAAAAACTATCGCACCTTTCATAAAATTAATTGCATCGTAAAATTTCAATGCATCTTCAGAAAAATACATAGGTGATAAATCTGTTTGTCTAAGTGAATTTGAACTGAATACACCTTGATATTTTAGGTTGTGAATTGTAAAAACAGTTTTAATCGACTCATAGAACGGATCCCCTTTAGCAAAATCTCTAGCATAAACATTTACCATTGCTGTGTGCCAATCATTGGAATGGATAATGTCGCAATCAAAATCGATATATCTTAATAATTGGACACAAGCTTTAGAGAAAAACACAAATCTTTCGCAATCGTCATTTTCTCCATACACATTATCTCTGTTAAAATAATCTTCGTTATCTAAAAAATAAAATTCCACACCTCTATGAATGTATTTGAACACACCAACATAATGATGTTTAAAATCCAAATCTACATAAAAGCTTCCCTCAAATTCAAATTTTTTTCTGTATTCCTCATTTATCAATTTGTACAAAGGGATGACCACTTTCACATCATGACCTTGCTTTTTCATTTCAAGTGGAAGTGTACCTGCAACATCTGCAAGTCCACCAGTTTTTATAAACGGATCAGCCTCTGCTGCACAATATAATATTTTCATTTACTTTCCCCTATTTATCTTCTAATATTGCATTCTTTTTTAATTCGTACGGATAATTTGGATTACCAACCGCAGTTACATTTTCTTTTATCAAAACTCCTTTATCAGTAATCGTATTTACAACTACTGCATTTTTTTCTATAACAGTTCTCTCGAAAATAACGGAATTTTTGATAACAGAACCCTCTTGAATTTCTACGCCTCTAAAAATAATTGAGTTTTCTACTTTACCATCTATTTTGACTCCGTTTGCTATCAATGAATTTTTCACACAAGCAGAATCACCATACAATGCTGACGGCTCGTCTTTTGATTTTGTTAACAACAATCCATTTTTGAAAAATACATTATTGTAAATATCGGCATTCAATAATTTCAAATTCGCATCGTAAAATTGAGTCAAATTTCTGATTACCTCAACATATCCGTCAATCATGTACACACCGATTTTTAATTTATCCAAATTAGAAATAATAACATCAATTAATTCATTAGAATTAGAATTTTTAGCTGCATCGTGAATCAAATTCAAAAAGACTTCTTTTTTCATGTAACCGATGTTAGTCATCAAATTAAATTCATCATCGACTCCTTGATTTGTTCCTATGCTGATTAGATTGCCTTTATCATCCAAGTTTAATCTAGTCTCACCGATGAATAATCCCGTTGCATTATCCATCTTTTTGCAGAACAATAATATGTCCAAATTTTCTTTTATAAATCTATCATGAGAAACCGAAAAATCTTCTCTAAAAATAACCATTGGATCGTAGAAGTACAACTCATCTTCTTTAGATCTCAAATAAAAATCTTTAGTTTCATTATAAGCTACAATTTCCTTACCTGCATTTTCAAAAGTTGGAGGAAATATGACAAGTCCATTTCGTCTTCTGTTCAATTCGTAACTTTCACCATTTCCCAAGTGATCAAGAGTAGACCTCATAATTTTGCCACCATACAAAACAACATTTGAAAATTCATTGTTTGCAAAGTTACTCAAAGCAATATCTATAATTCTGTATCTTGCTCCATAAGGAAGCATATATTCTGGTCTAGAATCTGTTAAATAACCAAAATCTTGTCTACTTTTTCCGCCGTATATAATTCCAATACAATTTTGCATAAATTCCTCCTAACACTCTTCAATTCCATCTTCGCTAACCAAGAAGATTTTGTCGGAGTTTTTATCACCAATTACTTGATTTTCTTCAATAGTCATGGACTCTGCGACTACACAGTTGTAAAGTTTTGCACCTTTTTTGATAACGGTATCGCTTAAAATAACAGAATCATGAACTTCTGCATTCTTTTCTACAGTTATCGAAGAAAACAAAACGGAATTGTTCACATTTCCGTAAATCAAACAATTTTCATTAATTAAAGATTTTTTGACCTCTGCAACTTCATCAACATAATGTGGCGGAAGATTTCTGTTTTTTGTGTAAATTCTCCAATTAGTATCGTACAAGTCAAGTCTATTATCAGGATTTAATAAATCCAAATTAGCCTGCCAGTAACTTCTTACAGTTCCCACATCTTTCCAGTAGCCATCAAATTTCCATGCAAAAACATTTAGTCCATCATTTATAATCTTAGGAATTATATTCATTCCAAAATCGTGCTTAGAATTCTTATCTTCATTGTCTTCGATCAAATAATTTTTTAAAGTATGCCAATTGAAAATATATATTCCCATAGAAGCCAAATTGCTTTTTGGATTTTTTGGTTTTTCTTCAAATTCAACAATTTTTCCGTCTTCATCAGTATTCATAATACCGAATCTACTAGCTTCACTCCAATCTACTTCCATTACTGCTATTGTAAGTTCGCTATTCTTATCCTTATGATATTTTAAAATTTTATTGTAATCCATTTTGTAAATATGATCACCAGATAAAATCACAACATATTCTGCATCTAATTCATCCAAGTAATTCATATTTTCGTAAATAGAATTGGCTGTACCTTCATACCAATTACCACCACTTTCTGTGGCAAATGGAGATAAAATTCTTAAACCGCCAGAATTTCTGGATAAGTCCCAACTAGATCCATTTCCTAAATGTGAATTTAATTTGAATGGTTTGTATTGTGTTAAAATTCCTACATCTCTTATATCTGAATTTGCAGCATTACTCAAAGCAAAATCAATTATTCGATATTTTCCACCAAATGACACTGCTGGTTTTGCAACATTTTTTGTCAATGCTTTTAGTCTTGAACCTTGTCCTCCCGCTAAGAGCATAGCGACAACTCTATTTCGCGCCTTCATAAATCCTCCTATTTTATATTGATATTTCTAAGTTTATTTAATTTTATAAACATCGCAGAAAATGGTTCTATATCAACTTTGATAGAAAATTTTCTGTCATTGTGTCCGTTATTTTTGGAATAATAAGGTTTATTCCTTAGCAAATTACCGCCATATTTTTTCATTGAAGAGTTAAGTACAACTGAATAAAGCGCATAATAATCGACACCTACAGGATATTTCTCTCTTTTTACAGGTGTGAAATTAAAAATACAAATAATTTTTTCGTTTTTAGAATTTATTCTCTCGAAAATAATCAAAGATTCATTTGCGTTGTTCACATCTTCCCATTGAAAACCTGAATAGCTAGTATCCAAATCATAAAACTCGTTATTATCTCTGTAAAATTTATTCAAATCTTTCATGAAATGTTTTAATTGTTGATGTTTCTCGTATTCCAAAACTTCCCATGTGATATCTTTGTATTCATTCCATTCATCAAATTGTCCTATGTCATTACCCATAAATAAAAGTTTCTTACCTGGATGAGCAAACATAAAAGAATACAAAAGTCTTATTTGATCGAATTTTTCATCGTAAGTTCCAGGCATTTTACCAATCATTGAGTTTTTCATATGAACTACTTCGTCGTGACTAAATGGTAGAATGTAATTTTCATTAAAGGTGTACATTATCGAAAAAGTTAATAAATTATGATGGTCTTTCCTGAAGATTGGATCCATCTTCATGTATTTGATTATGTCATTCATCCAACCCATATTCCACTTAAAATCAAAACCAAGTCCATCTTCTTCTACAGGTTTTGTAACATTTGGCCAAGAAGTTGATTCTTCTGCAATGACAAACGTACTAGGAAATTCTTGTTTGATTGTTTGATTTAATTTTTTAATAAATTCGATAGCTTCCTTGTTCTCATAGCCGCCATCTTCGTTTTTGATATCTTTTCCAGCAAAGTTCAAATAAATCATATAAGCAACTGCATCAACCCTTATTCCATCCAAATGATAGTATTTGAGCCAAAATAATGCAGAAGATATAAGAAAATTTACCACTTCTTTTTTTGAAAAGTCAAAGTTCAACGTTCCCCATTGATCATTATCAGCTAAGTATTGGTCAGATTTTTCGAATAAATTACTTCCGTCAAATTTTCTAAGTCCAAAATCATCTCTACAAAAATGAGCCGGCACCCAATCCATGATAACTCCAATATCATTCTGGTGTAATTTGTCAATCAAATACATCAAATCTTTTGGACAACCAAATCTAGATGTCGCTGCAAAAAAACCCGTAAGTTGATATCCCCATGATCCATCAAATGGATGTTCCATTAATGGCATAAATTCAACATGTGTGTAATTCATTTCTTTGAGATAAGATACAAGTTCATCTGCTAATTGAACGTAGGAAAGGTAATTTTCATCACGTTTTCGCCATGAAGAAAGATTTATTTCGTAGATACTCATAGGATTGTGAAATATATCAGTTTCTTCTCTTTTTGTGAGCCATTTTATATCATTCCATTTATAACCATCAATGTCATAAACCTTGCTTGCTGTTTTAGGTTTTAATTCGCTATGAAATGCAAATGGATCCGCTTTATATAAAACTTCTGAATCTTGTGTTACTATTCTGTACTTATATGAATCAAAGATTTTAACATCCCTAATACAAATCTCCCAGATTTGTTCGTCATGTAATTTTTGAAGCGGAAGTGAATAATCGTCCCAATCATTGAAATCTCCAACTAAATTTACGTGCTTAGCATTAGGAGCCCACACCAAAAATCTGGTGTAGGTTCCAAATCCATCTGAGTAAATATGAGTTCCTAAAAATTTGTACAAATTATTATTGTTTCCTTCATGAAACAAATATACATCCGTTTCATTATTTCCCTGATAAAAATATTTTTCCATATTTTCTCCCAGCTATTTAATTAGCCTTTTATACAGACTTATTCTCCAGTTATCATGTTTATTGTCATGATTTTATTCTTCAAATCTAAAATTTGATTGTTAAGTTGATTGTATTCTTCAGAATCCATATTGTTATGGTCGAATAATTCTTTATTTTCATACAATCGATCGATTTTTTTCTTTATCTTTTCTAATTCGGCATACAAATCATTATTTTCTCGGTTTGTAGATATTTCTTGTTCTATATTGTAATTTCCCGCTTCAAATTCTTCTGTTGAATAAATTTTTGGGATAACAGCCTCAACATTATACTTTTCTTTTAACAAATTAGATAAAGTTTCTGCTCCTTCATTTTCACCATGTGTTATGAAGATTTTCTTAGGCTTTACTTTCATATTGTCTACAAAATCCATAAGATTGTTTTGATCGGCATGACCTGAAAATCCGCCCAAATTATATATTTCAGCGTTTACTTTTATTGTTTCGCCAAAAAGTTTAACTTCATCTATACCATCCAATAAAATTCTTCCAAGTGATCCTTGCGCTTGATATCCAACAAAAACAACTGCGTTTTTTTCATCCCACAAGTTGTGTTTCAAATGGTGACGAACACGTCCAGCTGTAGCCATTCCGCTAGAAGAAATAATTACTCTAGGGAATTTTACGCTATTAAGCATTTTCGATTCGTCTACATTTTTAACGTAATGTAAGTTTTCGAATTCGAATACATTATCTCCACTTGAAATATAATCCTTTGCTTTTTGATTAAATAAATCGGTATTTTTCATAAATGCTTTTGTCGCTTCGAGAGCCATCGGACTATCTACGTATACTGGGACTTTCTTCTCATAATGATTTTTTATTTGATAATCGTAATAACTGTTTAGTTCATAAATGATTTCTTGAGTTCTTCCAACTGCAAAACTAGGAATAATTACAGTTCCACCTCTTGATGACACTTTTTCAATTATCTCAATTAAAGAATGTACACTTTCTTTGTAAGGTTCGTGAATTCTATTACCATAAGTGGATTCCATAACTAAATAATCGCAACCAGATAAAACATATGGATTGTTTAAAATAGGATTATTTGAAGTCCCTATATCTCCTGAGAAAATAATTTTTGTAGTCTTTCCATTTTCAGTGATAAATATTTCAAGACTTGACGAACCAAGCATGTGACCTGCGTCTCTGAAAATAACACTTATGTCCTCATTTATTTTAACTACCTCATTATAGTAACGCCCTTGAAATAATGAAATACAACTCATTGCGTCTATCGTCGTATAAAGTGGACTTAAAAGTTTTTTTCCTGATCTTTGTCTTTTTCTATTTTCCCATTCAACATCACTCTCTTGAATCTTGGCACTATCCATTAGCATTATTTCTGCCAAATCTTTTGTAGCTTTTGTGCAGTAGATTGGTTTTCTATAGCCATTTTTATATAAAAACGGAATTCTTCCTGTATGATCAATATGAGCATGAGTCAAAATCATAAACTCCGCTTTACTAAAGTCTATTTCATCATGGTTTTTTTGTTCTAACTCTTTACTTCCTTGGAACAATCCGCAGTCAACCATAAATTTGTGTTTTTCAGTCTCCACAAGATAACAAGATCCTGTTACCTCTTGTGCAGCTCCTAAAAATGTAATTTTCATTAAATCACCTCTTATTTACTATATACCCAAAATGTTATGTCATAGTAAAATATCCGCAAAATAAAGTTTGCGGATAAAAAGTTATTTTTGTTTTCTTTTTCTTTTTTCTTCCAAATTTCTTGCTATTAAAGTATCTAATACAAGTTCATAACCTTGAGCACCGTTTTGTAAAGATCTATTCACTCTACTAATGGTCGCAGTAGACGCGCCAGTATCTTTTTCAATTTCGCTATAAGTTTTTCTTATTTTGAGTAATTTTGCTACTTCTAATCTTTGTGAAATTGAATGTAACTCTCTCATTGTGCAAACGTCTTCAAAAAAACGTTGTAACTCCTCTTTTCCGTTTAACATCATAATTGCATCGAAAAACTCATTTAATGTGTTATCCTTGATATTAATTTCAGCCATAGTTTTACTCCTTAAAATTTTTTTAGGTAACCTTTACCCATTAATAAAATATAATATAATGCATTTGATAATTTAAGTATACACGCTTTTTCTAACTAAAGCAAATGTTTTTTTAAATTAAACTTCTAATATATATCTCTATACTAATTAAATAGAAAAATTATGATACTTTATATTTTTATATACATTATATACCCATTAATGTTAGTGTTTATTCTCGACAATTCAATTTTATTGTTAATTTTATTTTAAAAATTTTAAATTAAAAAAAGGGAACTTATCAACTGATAAATTCCCGCTAAAATTATTTATTATATTTTTTTGATTTGTACCTTAATTGAGTATCCAAAATCTTCTTTCTCAATCTCAAATGATGAGGAGTAATTTCAATTAATTCATCTTCTTCAACAAATTCCATCATTTCTTCTAAACTCATGATTTTTGGAGGAGATAGTTTTAATGCTTCATCTGCTGCAGAAGATCTGATATTTGTTTGCGCTTTTTTCTTACATATATTTACTTCAATATCTAATCCTTTTGCATTAGACCCTACAACCATTCCTTCATATACTTCATCTTGAGGTTGTACGAATAAAATTCCCCTGTCTTGTGCTGCATTTAATCCATAAGCTGTAGCAACTCCTGTATCAAATGAAATCAATGAACCTAATTGACGTTTTGGAATTTCGCCTTTATAAGGCTCATATCCTTTAAGTTCTGTGTTGATAACTCCATTACCCTTTGTATCGCTCAAAAACTCTTGACGGTATCCAATAAGACCTCTAGAAGGAATTTCAAAAGTAAGCCTTGTATATCCGCTAGAAGTATTTGAAATATCTTGCAACTCACCTTTTCTAGTTCCCAATTTTTCGATTACAGTACCAACAAATCCTTCTTCAACATCAATTGTAACTATTTCAATTGGTTCAAGAACTTTTCCATTTTCGTCTTTTTTGAATAAAACTTCTGGTTTTGAAACTTGGAATTCAAATCCTTCACGCCTCATATTTTCTATTAAAACAGATAAGTGAAGTTCTCCTCTACCACTAACTCTAAAAGTATCTGTAGAATCAGTATCTTCAACTTTTAGACTTACATCGGTTTCTAATTCTTTGTACAATCTAGCACGAACTTGTCTACTTGTTACAAACTTTCCATCTCTGCCAGCGAATGGAGAATTGTTAACTGAGAAATTCATCGCCAACGTAGGACTTGAAATGCTTACAAACTCAATAGGTTCACAATCTTCTTCATTTGCTAATGTGTCTCCAATTTCTATTCCCTCTACACCAGTTAAGGCTACGATAGAACCGAATTTAGATTCATTAACTTCGACTCTGTTTAATCCATCGAATTCGTAAATCTTAGTTACTTTAATCTTCTTTTTCTTATCTGGATTATTGTAATTTACTATAACACAGCTATCATTAACTTTTACTTTACCTTGTTCAATCTTACCAATTCCAATTCTACCAACGTAATCGCTAAAATCAGTTGTAGAAATCAAAAGCTTAAATGGTGCATCTTCTTCTCCTTCTGGAGCTGGAATGTAGTCTATGATTTTGTCCAATAAGGCAGTCATATCTTCTGGTCTTTCTTCCAAATCGTCAGTTGCAAATCCTTCCCTTGCAGAAGCAAATACAAATGGAGAATCCAAATAAGATTCATCTGCATCTAATTGAATAAATAAATCCAAAATTTCATCTACTACTTCATCTACCCTAGCTTCTTTTCTGTCAATTTTATTGATACAAATAATTGTAGGTAAATTTAATTCAAAAGCTTTTTTTAATACAAATTTTGTTTGTGGCATAGGTCCTTCAAAAGCATCCACTACCAGCACAACTCCACTTGTCATTTTCAATACACGTTCTACTTCTCCTCCAAAGTCAGCATGACCCGGAGTATCTATAATATTAATTTTATGATTTTTGTAGTCAATTGCGGTGTTTTTAGAAAGAATAGTAATTCCTCTTTCACGTTCTATATCATTACTATCCATTACACGATCTTGTACATCTTGATTTTCTCTAAAAATACCACTTGTTTTTAATAACCCATCTACCAAAGTTGTCTTACCATGGTCAACATGGGCAATAATTGCTACGTTTCTTACATCTTCTCTTTTCAAAATTCCACTTCCCTCTAATTTGTGACACTTCATTATATCATAAATTGAAAAAAATAAAAGAAAA
Source organism: Finegoldia sp. BIOML-A1 (assembly GCF_009678325.1). Taxonomy (NCBI): domain Bacteria; kingdom Bacillati; phylum Bacillota; class Tissierellia; order Tissierellales; family Peptoniphilaceae; genus Finegoldia; species Finegoldia sp. BIOML-A1. The sequence continues at coordinate 39,119 of NZ_WKZF01000004.1, read as the reverse complement.
ATTTGTGTAAAATCACATTTAGTAATTTTTTGCAATAAAACAAGCTATTAGATCACTAATTAATTAGGTCTTACTAATAGCTTTGCTTCAACACAATTTTCTTTAATTTTTAATTCGTCAGCTAATTTACTTACTATAAATAATCCTCTACCTCTGACATAAATATCATTATTAAAATAACTGTTTGAACAATAATCAATCCCTGTACCTTCGTCCTGTACACATATTTTTATCGAATCATCATTCAATTTTATTTTAAAAGTTATTTTCTTATTTATATCAAACTGGTTACCATGTTCTAGTCCATTAAAGATCAATTCATTAGTTATTAATCGTATATCATAAAGTAGTTCTTCATCTGGTACAACTTTTCTTAATAGTCTGAGCATAGTATGAATATTTTTAGTAGCAATTGTCCTATCGCTGACAAATTGCCTCTTAAACATATACATATTATCACCCAATATTTATATACCCATATGTTCAATAAATTTAACAACTTATCATTAAATATTTAATTTATAAATAAAAAACCGAAAAATGATTAGAAATTTTTACAGTGGGTATATATAATTTGTACCTGATAACAGGTAATTATCTTAAAGGGGGAAATTAAACATGAAAAAATATGTATGTGACGTATGTGGATATATTTATGATCCAGCTGAAGGAGATCCAGACGCAGGTGTTCAACCACAAACAGCTTTTGAAGATTTAGCTGAAGATTGGGTTTGCCCAATTTGTGGCGCTGGAAAAGACGACTTCTCAGTTGTAGAATAATCCAAAAAAATTATATGATTGGCAATAATAATTCATACATGACATAAAATTTATTGTCACACACAAAATATTTAAAAACAAAACCCCAATTACTTGGGGTTTACTTACTTTTATTCTTCAATTCCACTACCATATTTTAGAATCATTTCAAGCTGTTCCATAACAGCTTTTTTATTTGTCTTGGAAGTTGAACTGTATTCGTAGATGAGATTATCATCATCTATGTTGAGTTCTTTTTTTATTATATTCAAATTCTTTTTAATCATTGTTTTTCCGATTTTGTCTAATTTTGTAGCTATTACAAACCCACAAAATCCACTTTGAATAATCCAATTATACATTTCTTTGTCTTGAACGGTTGGTTTGTGTCTAATATCCACAATTAAAAATACTTCGTACAAATTTCTTCTATTATTTAAATAAGTTTCTATAACTTGCGCCCATTTTTTCTTTTCAGATTTTGATGTTTGCGCATACCCATATCCTGGTAAATCTACTAATCTAAACTCATTATTTGCATTGTAAAAATTAACTGTACGCGTTTTTCCAGGTTTAGAGGAAGTTCTTGCTAAGTTTTTCCTATCCAAAATAGAATTAATAAAAGATGATTTACCAACGTTACTTCTTCCACAAAAAGCAATTTCTGGTAGAGATTCATCAGGATATTGTTCTTTCAAAAAAGCGATTTTTTCCAAATCAGAATTAATTATTTTCATATTCACCTCCATTAAATATTTAAGAAATATAACACTTATTATAACAAAACTTTAATTTATTTGCACTAAAAAAGCGACTTCAAAAAGTCGCTTTGATTAATCTAAATTATTGTCTTTGTCCTAATTCTTTGTCTAATATTGCAAGACCAGCATTACTGTTTTCAGTTCTTTCAAGTTTTGCTATGATATTATCAAAAGTAGCTTCTTCTTCGATTTGTTCGTCAATGAATTTTTGTAGAAGAGTGTATACTTCATAGAATTTGATTTCATGAGCTGCATCAAATAATTCTCTGATTCTTCTTGTAACCTCTTTTTCGTGTTCTAAAGCAGCTTTGAAAATGCTTAATACATCTTTATCGTAGTCAGCTTTTGGAGCTTCAATTGTTTTATATTCAATCTTATATCCAACTTCTTGTAACCATTTTCTGAAGTATTCAGCATGTTCATATTCTTCATGGGCTTGCATTTCCATAAAGTGTTCAAATCCATCCCAATCCATATCATTGAATTCAGAAGCCATTTGTTTGTATTCATAGCCTGATTGTAATTCAAAAACTAATTGTTCGTCAATTTTTTTTAATAATTCTTCTCTGTTCATTTTATCATACTCCTTATAATTTAATTTATGTGACTGTTAGTTAATCATTTTACTTAAAATTTAAGAATACAAATCATAAACACCGTAAACTTTAAGATTATTTTCTACCAATAGCTTCATGATTTCAGGAATCAATTTTGCCTTTTGTTTGGTAGTAAATCCATTGTAATTTATTTCGGTGTTATTTAAATCCATATATTCTGATGAGTCAATAACCTTAATTATTTTGTCGTGAACTTCTTGTAAATGCATGTCTGCAATTACAAAAGTAATGTTGCAAATTCTATCGTCATCAATTGTTGGAATTATTCTATTTATCAGTAAAACATTATTCATAACTAACCTCTTTTTCTCTTTCTATATTTATATACCCAATTTCTACTATTTTATTCAATTGACCCTTTCTTTTTTTTATATTATACTGATTAAAAAGAGGTGAGAAATGAAAACATCACATAATAGAGCGAATAAACAAAGAAAAAGAAATAAAATTGCGAATAAAATATTTTTATTGGTTTTATTACTTATCTTTTGCTTTTTCGGTTACAAATACATAAATTCTAGACCAGCTGAGTACAGTCAAATGATTCCCAAAAAATACATACTCAGAGATTTTGATGAGTTATGTAATCAAATTGAAAGTTCATATATGAATTTACCACAAACAAAAAAATACAAAGATATCGACTTTTTATCTTTAAAACCCAACTTTAAGTCTAAAATAAAATTGGAATCAGGCAAGAAGAAAGACGAAATGTCGACACAAGAAGTAGTTGATTTGTACAATGGTATTTTGAAAAAGCTCTATGATTCAAATGTTAGAATAGCGGATAAACACACTTTTAGTGAAATTCTACAACAAGATAATCACAATCAAATATTAAATAATTTATCAATGAAGAGATATTCTAATTTGACTGAAGAAATTCCTGAAAAAACTTTCAGAGCATATTCCATAGATAATTACAAAGATGCATTATATGTAAAAGTATCAGACTTTGATTCAGTAAATATTCAACAGGACGCCCAAATTTTCAGCAGTATCTTGAAAACTAATAAAAAGAAAAATAAAATCATAATAGATTTGAGAGATAATGATTCCGATAATTTAGATTATGCGATTAATGTGATAATCAAACCTCTATTAAAATCAGACATAAATGTTGAGTTTAATGTCGCAAATAAAACTCAACCTATTATCTCAAAAAACATTCTAGATAGAAATGGTATCAGCTTTAAAACTACAGAAAATGTGGCGAACATCAAAATAAACGATAATCAAAAAAGTATAAAATACATTACTAATTTTAAACTAGCAATAAAAAAATCAGAAGAACAAAAATGCGATGTGTATTTATTACAAAACAAAAATACCAGAAACAGTGCTGATTTCGTGTGTCAAATAGCCAACAGAACGAAGTTTGCAACTACTGTAGGAGAAACAACTTCTGGAAATGGTCTGAATATAGTTCACACTTACAAGTCACTTCCTAACACAGGATTAATCGTGGAGTATCCACTTGGACAAGGTCTTAATGAAGATGGCACAACTAATGAAGAAGTTGGAACTATACCAGCTATAAAATTAGATGATAACAGCGAAATCGTAAAATTATTATTATCTAGAATAAATTAAGAAAAACGACTAATATTAGTCGTTTTTCTTTTAAACATCTGTAATATCTATATCTGGAATCATCAGTATTTTGTAATCAGGATACTTTTGTTGCACTTCATCAGTTATAATTTCAACTGCATCTTTAAAATCTTTTTCAAAACTTACAATTACATCAAACCTCATGTTTTTTTGTTCAATATCAATATAAAATCCATGTAACTGTAATGCCCAATCATGTGATAATACAAGCTTTTGAACGTCATTCCTAATTCTAGAAGCTTCATCGTCTTTTGTGTTGTAGGAATCTACCCCTACTCCAATTAAAATAATTTCCATTTTTTTGTAAACTTTCAATTGAAGTCTTCTTGTTAATTGATCTACTTCAGCTACAGACATTGTGTCAGGAAGTTCTAAATGAACTGTAGCGTAGTATTTATCGGGACCATAATTAAAAAGTATCAAATCATAAGTTCCTATTACCTGTTTTTCGTCATTAATTAGATCTTTTATTTTATTTGAAATCTCTTTATCTTGTCTTTGACCAATTATATGATTGATAGTTTCCATCATCATTTCAAAACCGGCTTTTATGATAAATCCAGAAAGTAGTACCCCAACATATGCTTCAAGCGAAATACTCCAAATCATATAAATTATTGCCGAGATGAATACAGATAATGATAGAATTGAATCGAAAATCTAATCTGCACCTGAAGCGATTAATGCTCCAGAGTCAACTTTTTCACCTTGTCTCTTAACGTATTTCCCGAGTATAAATTTCACTACTACGGCTACTGCGATGATAACAATTGAAATAATACTGTATTCAGCTTCTTGTGGATGAATTATTTTCTTTATTGATTCAACCAATGAAGTAATACCAGCATATAAAACAATTGCTGCCACAATCATTGAACTCAAATATTCAATCCTTCCATAGCCCATAGGATGCTTCTTATCTGGTGCTTTAGAAGGCTAACTTTGCTCCAGCAATAGTAACAACAGATGATAACGCATCTGAAATGTTGTTGATAGCATCCAAAATTACAGCAATAGAATTTGTAATGTAACCAATTATAGCCTTGAAAATTGCTAGAAATACATTGGTAATAATTCCTAAAATACTTGTTTTAATAATAATCTTTTCTCGTCTAGAATTGTTTGCTGTTAAATTTTGGTTTTCGTACATAATCAAACTCCTAAAGGACACTTTGAACTTTTTGTTTTACTATATCCATATCTACAGTAGGTTCGAATCTTTCTAGAACATTTCCTTGTCTATCGATTAAAAATTTTGTAAAATTCCATTTTATATAAGCTTTGTCTCCAAATTTATTATTGTTTAACTTGGCAAATTTATCAAGTGCAAGGTTTTTTATTCCTTTACCAAACCCTTTAAACGGTTTTTCTGTAGCTAAATAAGAAAATAACGGATCGGCATTTTCTCCATTTACATCGATCTTATCGAATTGAGGAAATTCTGTTCCGAATTTCATTGTGCAGAATTTTTGAATGCCTTCATTACTTTCAGGAGCTTGATTTGCAAATTGATTACAAGGAAAATCCAAAATTTCAAAACCTTTATTCTTAAATACTTTATACATTTCTTCCAAAGGTTCGTAATGAGGCGTAAATCCACAACCAGTAGCAGTATTAACTATCAGCAATACTTTACCTTTGTATTTTTCTAAGCTTACATCGTTTCCATCCATATCTTTGACATTAAAATCATATACATTTTTCATAGTTTTCTCCTATTTCTTATTGTTATAATTGCTATTCAAAAAATCTTGTAGTAAATCATATAATTGAACTTTTTTCTCATCAGGTAATTCCAAGCAACCATTCATTAATTTTGGAATATCTTTTACTTTTTCTTGTAATTTTTTCCCTTCATCTGTTAGATAAATTATTACAACTCGATCGTCTTTTGAGCTACGTACTCTTTCAAGATAACCTTGTGATTGCATCTTTTTGATAACAGGCGTGATAGTACCGTTATCCAAATATAACTTTTCACACAACTTTCCTACAGTAATTCCATCTTTTTCCCAGAGAACTAATAACACAATGTACTGAGTGTAGGTAAACCCTAGAGGTTTCAAAAATTGTGTGTATGTACTTGTCACCATTCTAGAAGCTGCATAAAGTTTAAAACAAAGCTGATTTTCCAACTTCATGTAGGTTTTGTAGTCTTGATCCATAAACTCCTCCGATTTCAAAAATACGTAATTTTAAAATTGTAAATTAATTTTCTTTCATAAGTTTTTCCGATAATTCGCAAAACAGATTGTTTTTCGAAAACATTATCTCATTAATTTGTTTAACAAATCTCATTTCCATTAAAGAATTCGTGACAAAACAACAATCCATAACTCGTATATCGTTTAACTTAATTGACTTTACAATGATATTATAACCATTTGTCTCTAAAAATTCTATAAGTTTTTTGCGAAAAATTCCTGGCAACATACCATCAGTTACAGGTGGCGTGATGATTGTGTTTTCCTGAATAAAAAACAAATTTGTGTACGTTCCTTCTGTTACATTTCCGTCTTGATTTAGAAAAACCCCCTCATCAAACCCTTCTTTCAATAACTCTTTGTGCAAATAATCATTCAGTAAGTAATTATTGGTTTTGTGATAAACAAGAGGATTGTTTTTGTCTCTTAACTGATTGAGAACTTTTAATTTCAATCCTTGTGTGTACTTTAAATCGGAATAATCTGTGTTTCTAGTGTTAATATATAAATCATAATCGCCATTGTTATCCAATACCATTATCCTCAAACAATCTGCATTCAAATCAATATTTTGTATTTTTTCGTAGATGTTGTCTCTTAAATCATCCGTATTTATTCCCAGAAAATTCATTGAATTTTCAAGTCTTTCAATATGATCTTCCCAATAAATTGGCTTAGAATCTTTAACTTTTATCGTTTCAAAAAGTCCTTTACCGTATTTTATTCCATCGTTCATATCAAAGCCTCATACACTTTTTTTGATTTTTGAATTGTTTCATCATATTCGCTATTCATTTCAGAATCCCAAGTTATAGCACCACCACCTGAAAAATAACAGCGATCTTTTATTTTTAAAATCGTTCTGATTAAAATATTTAAATCGCAATTTTGATTAAATGAAATGTAGCCAATAGATCCTGTATAAATATTTCTGTTGTATTTTTCAACCTTATCAATAGCTTCAATTGATGCAAGTTTTGGAGCACCCGTGATTGATCCTCCTGGAAAAATATTTTTGATTAAGCTAAACACATCTTCATCTTCTCTCAATTTACCAACAATTGTAGCTACTAAATGATGAACATTTTCATAACTTTCCAACGTATAATTGCTAATAGCTTTTATAGTTTCAGCATCACAACTCATTCCCAAATCATTTCTCATCAAGTCCACTATCATCAATAATTCTGAAATATCTTTGTCGCTATTTAGTAATTCTTTTTTCAATTTTTCATCTTCATCTTTATCATCAGATCTTCTAATGGTTCCCTTAATAGGTCTAGCTTGAACAAATCCGTTTTGACAATCAAAAAACCTCTCTGGAGATGAAGATAAAACACAGTATTCCCCAAAGTCCATATAAGCCATAAAATCTGCCTTGTTAACTTCGCGAAGTTTCTTATAAATATCGAACTTATCTTTAGTCGTATCTACAATGAATTGCTGTGTTAAGTTAACTTCGTACACTTCACCATTTTCAATCATAGTTTTTATGTCATCAAAGCTTTTCGCATATTCTTCTTTTGTTACAGTTTTTATAAGTTCAGATGTTTTATATTCCTTATCTACATAATCTGGTTTGACAAATGCTGCTTCAACATCTCTAATATCTGTATCATCCAAGTAATAAATCGTGTATTCTTGTGTATTATTGTCAAACTCTATTATTTTGAAGTAAATTCCAAAATAAGCATCGTATACTTCGGTGTTTTTTTCAGAATTTAAAACTACATTACAATTAGAACTTGTAAAATCATAAGATAAAAGTCCAACCGCTCCACCAATAAATTGATTATCATCTTCTTCAAAATAATCATCCATCAATATTTTGAGTTGATTAAGCGGATTATCACATACTTTTTTGTTCACAAAACCACTGATTTCAACGTTGTTATCCTTTGATTTTAAAACAATTTCCGGATCAAAACCGATATATGATTTGTTACCTTGATTGTAACTTCCCTTTGCACTATCTAATAAAAAAGGTAAACTCTTGTCTTTAATGTTATATAAAATATCTAGAACGGTTACATCTGATTTGATTTTTTTAGAATGAATCATTTCTTACCTCCTTTAAGAAGTTCTCAATCATTTTCAAGCCAAAATCAGTTCCCACGCTTTCAGGATGAAATTGAACAGTTTCTATCTTATTTTTCGAATCTCTAAATCCCATAATTATTCCATCAGAAGTCTTTGATGTTATAACCATATCTTCATACATTCCATTTTCAAATTTGCTATCATCAACGATTAACGAATGGTAACGCATAACCTTTACAGGATTTGGAATATCAGTAAATATTCCTTTGCCGTCATGTTTAATCTCTGTCATTTTCCCATGCATTGGACGTGGCCCTTTTATAATGTGAAGCCCCATTGAGTAAGCCAATGCTTGATGGCCCAAACAAATTCCAAGAATTGGATATTCCCCTTTTAATTTTTCAAATATTTCAAGAGAAATTTTGGATTCTTTTGGAGTTTTAGGCCCTGGAGAAATCACAATAATTTCCGGATTTAATTGTTTGATTTTTTCCAAATTTATCTCATCATTCTTTTTCACAATAACTTCTTCTTTCAAAATTCTCAAATAAGAAACAATGTTATAAGTGAATGAATCGTAATTATCTATCATTAATATCATTTAATCACCCACTAAAAATATATAGGATTTTATGCTAAAAATCAAATAAAAAATGAGCTTATTGATTAATAAACTCATTTTCTAATCTTAAATAATATCTATTACATTTTTGTTTGCCGCTGTATTTGCCGGAGAATAAGTGAACACAATTCCTATGCCCAAAGATATTCCTAAAGATATCAAAACCGGCATCAGTTCTAGTTTGATTGGAAATGGCAAGAATTTGGATGCAATAAATGCAGCTATCATTCCAATAATGTATCCAATTATTCCACCAATAACAGTTACAATAATCCCTTCTAACATAAATTGATACAAAATTTCTTTTTTCTTTGCTCCAATTGCTCTTCTAATTCCTATTTCTTTGATTCTTTCAGCTACTGAAATGTACATCATATTCATCATCCCAATTCCTGCAATTAGAAGAGAAATAGCAGCTATTAAAGATATAAATATAGTAACCGAACCTAACACATTACTAATACCTTCAATTTGTTGCGCAATATCAACGAAGTTATATGATCCTGCAGCTTTCATTGGACCATTTTTTTCAAGATATTCTTGGATTTCTTTTGCTTTGTCTTGAACTTTTGTACCATTTTTCAGAATAACATTAATCATCGATATTGAATTATTATTTTTAGGTTTACGAGATTCAACCGTACCTTTCGGCAGTTCTACATCATTTCCCATGACAAATAAATTTGTAGCAGCATTATTTTCCTTAATACCGACAATAACATAATTATCATTTTTTAAAATCACTGTTTTATTTATCGGATCTTCATTTTCAAATAAATCATCTGCTAATTTTTTTGATATTACAGCGACTTTTTGATTAGTATCTCCGTCTAATTTCGTAATAGCTCTACCATTTACAATTTTGCTTTCAGTTTTTTCGACAGGTTTTGCAAATCCACTTTCTAATTTTCCATCATTTTTTCGTATCGAAACATTTAAAAGATTATTTTGAAATTGTTCTGGATCGGATTCAACTTTTACGACATCTGTCATTTGCTGAATATCTCGAATATTTTTCTCTGTGAAGACGGATGTATTGCTTCCCACTGAATTTGTTGGATTTTCAGGCTGGAAATAAAACGCAACGCTAAGTTCCTTTCCTTCTCCACCCATTAAACTATCAACAACGTAATCTTGGAAACCTCTACCAATTGCGATAATAGTTATTACTGCTGCAATCCCTATAATAATTCCAAGCATAGTAAGTAAAGATCGCTTTTTATTTTTGATGATATCTTTGAAGGCAGTATTTAATAAAATATTAAACTTCATAACTATCCCTCTCTTTTAAAACACCATCTAACATAAAATATTTTCGGTTGCAATTATGTGTAATATTTTTATCGTGAGTAACCATTATTATCGTGATTTTGAGTTTTTGATTCAATTCATTAAAAAGCGCCATTATTTCCTTGCTTGTTTCTGAATCAAGCGCACCTGTTGGCTCATCTGCTATAATAAATTTCGGATTGTGAACAATGGCACGTGCTATAGCTGCTCTTTGTTGTTGTCCACCTGAAAGCTGTTTCGGTCTTTTGTCTGCTTGAGTTTTAATTCCTACCAAATCCAAAGCTTCCAATGCTTTTTCTCTTGCGTATTTATAGGATTTACCTTGATACAATAAAGGTAGTTCTACATTTTCAGCTATGGTGTAATTTTGGATAAGTTGAAATTGTTGGAAGATAAATCCCACGGATTTGTTGCGAAGATCGGACAATTTATTATCTGTAAATTTACCTACCTCAACATTTTCAAACTTATATAGTCCTGTAAATTTTTTATCCAAAAATCCAAGGATATTTATCAACGTAGACTTTCCAGAACCAGACTCACCCATTATTGCGACAAAATCACCACTATTAATGTTAAGGCTAACATCTTTTAGAACGTGAAGCTTGTTTTCTCCTGAATTGTAAAACTTATTGATTTTAATTAAATCTATCATAACTAATCTTCAACCTTTATTTCTTGATTATCTTTCAAATCTTTTACTTTAGAAATAATTTTGTCACCAGATTTCAATCCAGAAATCACAGTATAAGAATTAGTATTTTTTTCTAGTTGAACTTCTTTTTTCACAGCTTTTGAATCCTTGTATTCAAACACATAGTATTTAGAATCTTCTTCTTTTACCATGTCTTTTGCAAGTTCAATCTTATCTGATTTTTTTCTTACTTGAACGTTGAATCCAATGTGTATAGGTTTTTGTGTTTTTATTTTAAATACAAAATTTGAAGAATTACTTCCAGATTGTTCTGTCATGTTTTGCATTTGATTAGCTTCAAATGATCCAGCTTGACTTTCTGGAGTATTAGAAATCTCTACTACAGTTCCTTTTGTTTTTTCGTCCCCATTAATAGGAATTACTTCAACCTCATCATTTTCTTTTAATTTATTGTAGTCGTATTCAGAAATATTTCCTTCAATAATATTTTCATCGCTAGTAACTTCAACCAATGCTCCTTGACTCATCGGATTATCGATGTTTTTTTCATTAACTTTACAAACTCCAGATATAGTTGCATTAATTGTTTTTCTGGAACTTTCTTTTAAATCATTAAGTTGTTTCTTTTGCAACTCTACTTGGTCAAGTGCTTGTTTGTAAGCTCTATTTGATTGGTTAAGTGTCGGTTCCATTTGATCAATTTGCATTTCCAATTCTGGAGAAAAAGTTTCGTTATATTTTTCTACTAATTTATTGTAAGATTTGTATGCACTATTTCGATCCTCAAGTGCATAATTTGCTTGACTTTTTGCTTGTTCTAATTGCAATTGCATCTGATCAATTTGTTTTTCAACTTCCTTGTTCACAAAAGTAATCAGTGAATCTCCTTTTTTAACAGATTGACCAGTTTTTACATGAACTTTTTCAATCTCACCATAAGCTTGATTGTTATAAACTTGTTGTGCATCGCCAGTTTTTGATATTGCATTGAACACCAAATCACTTCCTGCAGATACCGTATACAAGCTATACTTGGTTTCGTTTTTCTGACTAGCTTTAACTAATTTAAAGACCAATCCTCCAACACAGGCTAAAACAATTATGGCTAAAATAATTGCAAACTTTTTATTATTTTTCATACGACCTCCTAATTGTATTTCTGTAATACTATTATAATACAGCATAACTAATTAGTCAACATATTCAAAATTTCATTGTAGAATTTAATAAATCTCTCTAAAGATTCAATATCTAATCTTTCTTTTGTTGTGTGTACATCGTGCATTGTAGGTCCAATTGAAATGCAGTCAATTTTTTTATATTTTTCTGCAAACACTCCACATTCAAGTCCAGCGTGGATTACTTTAACATCTACTTCTTTGTCGTTTACTTTTGAGAAAGCTTTCTTTGCAACTTCCATCAACTCTGATTTTTCATTGAATTCCCAAGTAGGATAATAATTGTAATCGAAGGCAGTTGCATTGTGTTTGTTCGCTTTTGAAACTATATCTTCTCGTAGCGCTACTAATTTGTCATGATTTGAAGATCGCGTAGATAATATGATTTCGAATTTATCGTCCAAAGAATTTACAATCGCCAAGTTACAAGATGTTTCGACTGTTTCATCAAGTCCTTCAATGTAAGAAATCACACCAGAGTTTAATTCTCCAATTAAACCAGAGAAATTTTCTGTTGTATTTTTATCTAAGCATTTTTGGGGACTTACATCTTCAATTAAAAGCCTCAAATCCTTATCAAAATCTTCCAAATCAACCTTAGATATAAATTCTTCTGATTTTTTGTTAAGTGAGTCAATGGATTCATCTGTAGATAAGATTATTTCTGCATTTGTAGGAATAGCGTTGTCCTTTGATCCAGCTTTGAAATCACAGATATAATAATCATCTAATGATTCCAAGAATTTAAACACAACCTTGATTGCATTTTGGTGGTTCTTATCAATTTCCATTCCAGAGTGTCCACCTTTAAGTCCTTTTACAGAAATTTTGTAAAAATTTGACAAGCTTTCTGAACCGTAGTTTTTGTTTATTTCAACATTGACATTTTCCCCACCACTGCTACCTACAATCAATTCATTTTCATCTTCTGAATCTATGTTAATGAAATATTTTCCAGACAAATTAAAATCGAAATTCATCGCACCACTCATATCGACTTCTTCACTTGTAGTCACCACAGCCTCTATTTGAGGAAGTTTGTAATTGGATGTCAAAGTAGCCATGGCTATGGCAAGTCCAATTCCATTGTCTGCCCCAAGACTTGTCTTGTCAGCAAACATGAAGCCATCTTTTTCCATGATTTTGATTCCATCGTTAAAATCATAATCTTCATCAGAAACACAGACCATATCCATGTGCGCTTGTAGAATTATTCCTGGTTTGTCTTCCAAACTTTTGTCTGATTCTCTTTTAATGTAGATATTGTTGAACTTATCCCTTTTGCACTCTAAACTGTTATTATTAGCAAAGTTTTCCAAATAATCCGAGATTTTTTCTTCATGCTTTGAGCATCTATTTATTTTAGAGAAATCTTTAAAATAATTTAATACAGTATTCTTATCCACTACGCACCTATAATCTCTTCAACTACTTTATTAACAGTCTTACCGTCAGTGAATTTTCCATATTCTCCCATGACGTATTTCATTATTTGTCCTCTCGACTTATTTGATTTTTCAAGTGAGTTTTCTTCCATGAATTTTTCTATGATTTCTTTTAATTTATCTTCAGATAACTGTTCTGGAAGATATGATTTAATAATTTCTATTTTTCGTTTTGTTTCTTCAATCGCTTCAACTCTATCTTGTGGAGTTTGTTCCAATGTATCCATTGTTTGTTTCAATTCTTTTTTAACAAAAGCTAATTGTTCTTCGTCTGTCAAATCTCTTTTCTTTTCTTTTTGTTCCAATAAAATGTTGCTCATAATCAAAGAAATAACTCCCGATTTAACTTTATCCTTGTTCTTCATAGCTAACATTTTGTCTTTTCTTAATTTTTCAATTGTACTCATAATTTCACTCCTAACCAAAAATAAATGTAAAATAATAATTCATTTTGAACATATATATAGACCAATATGCACATATTAGCCCAATAAAACTACCTATTATGACATCTGTAAACCAATGTACTCCCAAAATAATTCTGGAAATGGCAATCATAAACGCAAACACAATGGCAATCAACATCGTCACGAAGAAAAATTTATATCCATAACTTAGCACATAAGCAATCGTCAAATAAAAGCTCATACTAACACATGAATGTCCACTTGGAAAAGAATATCCCATATAATTGATACCGGTTGTAACTTTTGGTCTTTTTCTTCTAAATATAAATTTTAAAGTGTGAACCGCTATAACACTTAGCATAACGCTCATAATTATAGCTGAAGCTGATACATAGTTATGCTGACTTACAGTGAAAAAAACTATTGGAATACTTATAATCATAAGTGTTTCAACATTTCCAAACTTCGTAATTTTTGCCATCATCGCAATAAGGGAATTATGTCCCATTTTAGTAAAATGTTCCTTCAATCTTCTATCCAAATTTGTTTCATTGTCTTTTAATACAACAAATCCAAGAAAAAAAGTAATCGATAACAGAACAATGCTACTTATTATTACAAACCAATCGTATTTATTCATTTTTAATCCTTCCTTTAATACTTCATATTAAATTTTATACCAACCAAGTTCAAATGTATAGTAGGAAACTTCCAATAAAAAATGAACCATAAAAATAAATTTATAGTTCATCAACATTTTTATTTGATTTTATTATATATTTTTCTGCCACAAAAATCGTAGCTAGATAACACACATATCCCACTAACATTCCAAAAAACACATCTGTTGGCCAATGTACTCCCACAACCAACCTACTAAAAGCAATTACAAATGGAATTATTCTCAAATAAATGAATTTGTAATTTTTCAAACTGCATAACAAATAACTCAAAGTAAAATAAAAGCTTGTACTTACCAAACTATGACCGCTAACATAACTGTAACCACCTTGTTCTATTTTGAAAAAATCTAACGGTCTTACTCTCACAAAACTATATTTGTACACATTCATAACTATAAGACCAATTAAACAAGAAATTAATGTTATTGAAAAAAATGAATTCTTGCCAATACGTTTTGAATAATATAAGCTAATAGCTAATATCAAAAAATACGTGCTGAAATTTCCAAGTATTGTGAATGATTTGAAAATATAAAAAGTAAAATTATCTGTAAGATTTTGTGCAAAATTCATTATTTTCGGTTCAAATGAAAGACCCGATTGTTTTCTAATGAAAATCCCAAAAATCAACGAAGCTACAATTATTGCCGCTGATAAATATATTTTTTTATCGTTTATTACTTTTCCAATCATAATCCTTTACCAAACTCACAATTTGGGAAGTGACACTCTGCACATTGCATACAAAATCCACCATAACCCAAACTAGTAATCATATCTTTTGTAACTTTAATATTTGCAAAAATGTAAGGCAAGATTATATCGAAAACTGTAGATTTGTTGAACATTACACAACCTGGAAGTCCCATAATTGCAGTATTGTTTTTGTAAGCTAGCATAAACATCGCCCCTGGTAGTACAGGAGAACCATAAGTTATCACTTCTGCCTTCGAATCTTTTATAGCTTTTGGTGTCATATCATCTGGATCGACGCTCATTCCACCTGAAACCAAAATTATATCGGATTTGTTTTCTAGTGCCTTATTAATTTCTCGTGTAATATTTTCACTATTATCGTCGACTATGACGTGATTTATTACTTCACAATTGTAATCCTTCATTTTTTGTTTTAACACAGGTCCAAATTGATCTTTGATTAGACCTTTGTACACTTCAGATCCAGTTGTAATGATGGAACATTTTTTCGTCGTATCAAATGGAATGATTTCCAAAATAGGAACTCCATTCATTATTTTCTTCGCTTTATCCATTACTTTTTCTTTTGTGAAAAGCGGGATAATTCTCATTCCAGCAATTTTTTGTCCTTTTTTGACAGGTTGATTACCAAGAACAGTCGCAATGGAAATGTCATCAATTGAATTCAACCTAAATAATCTATCTCTGTCGACTTTCAAAAATCCATCCACATCGGAAATTATTTCTATCTTACCTTCTTTTATATCAGATGAATTCATGTGTTCATTAATACAAATATCCTTCAAAATAATTGCACAATCATTCTCGTGTAAATCATCATCTTCCAATTCCATAACATAAATATGTTCCTTGCCCATACTTAGAAGAACAGGAATATCTTCTTCTGTAATAACGTGACCTTTTTTAAAAGCTCTTTCCTTAACCACGTCTTTTACAATTCTAGTCATATCGTGCGGTAAAATGTGACCTACCGCATCCTCAGTTCTAACTACTTTCATTTAAAAACCCCTCTTAATTGATATTCCTATTTTATCACGAAATCATTATTTTTTAAAACATACAACGAAAAAACTGGAGTTTCCTCCAGTTTATTCTTCTTCGCTAACCAAATTATAATACACATTACTTGTAATTTTAAAAATTATCAAATATACAACTATTATTATAGCTACAGAAATCGCAAATGGAATTGCAAATTCAGATATACTTCTTATTCCAAAAACTCCGCACAATTGGTATAACATCTTCGATGCAACAGCTGAATGAATCACTGCCACAAAAAGCGGTAAGAAGAACATCCAATATATTTGTTGAGATGATGTCTTTTTAATCATTTTGTTTGACAGTCCGACTTTCTTCATCGTTTGAATGTTTTTTCTATCTTCAATTCCTTCTGACAAATGCTTGTAATACGCAATTATAGAAGTTCCAATTAATAAAACAAAACTTATGATGAAACCAATGTACAAGAACGCTCCAAACAAACTGTACACTCCTGTTTTTGTTTCTTGCCTAGATACAAATTGAAGAGAACTGTCTTTAGATATAAATTCTTTTCCATCAAGTTTTTTGTCTGAATCCAAAAAGTAAGTTACATCTACTTCTAGAGGTTTGTATCCTGCATCATTTTCCATTGGCATTTTGAAATCATTGCAAAATCTAACCAAATCCTCATCAGTTTTCACTACGACGTAGAACATATCCACTGCGATATTTCTTCCTTCAAGCTCATCAATTTTTTTGAATTTATAATCAGCACTTCCTAAAGTTATCTTATCTGATGTTATATATTTCATATAATTTGAATTCAATAAAATTTCTCCATCGTTCAATGAATAATTTTTTGAAAACTTATTGTTAAATGAATCTAAAGTTTGAATCATAATATAGACAGACTTGGTATTATTCTTTCCCATTTTAGAAAATTTATTGCCATCAAGGTTTGCAAACATCATTGTACTAACTTGATAATAATCATTTTTAGGATTTGTTTTTTCTGTGACTAAACTTTTTAATCTTGTTTTTTCTTTTTCGATATTTTTAGAAAAATTCTTATCTGGTGTAATCGTTCCAGTCAATTTATAATCTCTGTTTACAGTTGAATCGACAACTTTTTCTGCACTGTTGTAGATCGCCATTGTAGTCGACAATGATACTACAACTCCTGTGCACAAAATTGCAATACTAGCTAATCCGACAGCATTCGATTTCATTCTGTAAAGCATTCCAGAAATTGTAATAAAATTTTTCGATTTATAGAAAAAATTCTTGTTTTTCTTCATCAATTTTAGTACAAAAATGGTTATTGCAACAAAGCCACAGTACGTTCCAAATAGTACAAGTAGACTTGCCACGAAAAACATCAGCAAGCTTTCCAAGCTTCCTTCGATTGTCAACGCAATGTAATAACCAATTGCTGTTAGAACTATTGCTAGAATGAAAAATACTACTTTGACTTTTGGCTCTGATTCAGATTTTTGTCCTTTTGCAAATAAATCCCTAGTTGTAGCAGATTTTATATTTAATATATCGAAGATAAATGTTAACACGCTAATTACAAGATTAAATGCCAGTGATAATATAACTGCTTTGGTTGAGATTCCAAACTGCATTATGCTGAAATTTTCTTGCATCAATTTTCCAACTGCCAAGAACAATACTTTTCCCAATGTAATCCCAAAAACAATTGTTAGGATTGAAATAATCACAAAAAATATCGCCTTTTCTTTTAGCAAAATTCTATTTATGTGTTTGTTCTCCAATCCAAAAACACGATACAATCCAAATTCTTGAAATCTTCTTTTTATCAAAAACCTATTCGCATACATAATAATCGCAAATGTAAATATCGATATTATAATAGATCCGAATACTATGATCGCTCCAAATTCGTCTTTTTGCATAACATATTTGTTATCTAATAGAGATATCATTATGAACAAAATCGCCACCATAATACTTGTTGACAAAATATATGGAATATTTACGATTTTGTTTGCTTTTAAGTTTTTGAGAGCAAATTTTGTAGATAATTTAGAATTCATTATCTACACCTCTATTATTTATAACAGATAATGACTCATTAATTCTTTGCATAAATTCATTGTTGTCGCTATTTCCCTTGTAAATCTCATGGAACACAACACCATCTTTTATGAATATTACCCTGTTAGAAAACGAAGCTGCCTTCACAGAATGAGTTACCATCAGTATAGTTTGTCCTAATTTATTAATTTTTGTGAATAAATCAAGTATCATATCTGATGATTTTGAATCCAATGCACCTGTTGGCTCATCAGCCAATATCAAATCTGGTTTTGTAATTAAAGCTCTTGCAATAGCAATTCTTTGTTTTTGTCCACCACTAACCTCATAAGGATATTTGCCCACAAAAGATTCAATTCCTAACAAACCTTGAATTTCAGACAATCTTTGCTCCATTTCTTTTGGCTTATAATCTGAAAGTACCATTGGCAAAAATATATTGTCTTTGTTTGAGAAAATATCCAATAAATTAAAATCTTGAAATACAAATCCAAGCTTTTCCCTTCTGAACTTTGCAACTTCCGATTCTTTTAATGTGGAAATATCTTTGCCATTTAACACAACTTTGCCATTAGTTTGCTTGTCTAATGTTGATATTACATTCAGTAAAGTTGTTTTACCTGAACCTGATTCCCCCATTATTGCTATAAATTCATTCTTTTCTACAGAAAAATTCACATCTTTTAATGCTACTGTTTCAACATTTTTCGTTTTGTATACTTTTCTTACGTTGTTTAATTCTAAAATATTCATAACACCCTCCATAACTATATGTTAAATGAATTTAGAAAAAGTAGCATTTATCTAAACTAACAAAAATCATTCAATCTTACAAAATTGTAAGATTAGTTATTCACAATAATATAAAATTTACTACCTTGACCTACAACAGAGTCGACTTTCAATCTAATATCTAGTTTATCTGCGATAGATTTTGCCAAATACAATCCCAAACCACTTGATTTTTGTTTCAATCTTCCATTAAATCCCGAATATCCTTTATCAAAAATTCTATTGATATCTTCTTCTGGAATCCCTATTCCGTGATCTTCTATTAAAATCACAACTGAATTATCTTTTTTGAATGAATCTATAATAATTTGTGAATTTTCAGAATATTTAATCGCATTAGAGAGGATTTGTTCCAATAAAACACTTAACCATTTGCTATCTGTAATGCATTTTATGTCGTGTTTTCTGAAATCTAAGCTAATATGTGAGTTTATAAACAAAAGTGAGTATTTTTTGACCAAAATATTCAGTAAATTATCCACATCTACAATGCTTATATCCATGTCTTTTTCGTGCAAATTTAACTTCAAATAATTTATAGCCATATTCGTGTAATTGTCGATTGATTTTAGTTGCATTTTCATTTCTTTATTATCATCTGTCAGAATTTCCAAGCAAGTTATCGGTGTTTTAATCTGATGTACCCACATAGAAAAATATTCTTGGATATCTTTTTGCCAAGAAATATACTGATTTCTAATATTTTCAATTTGAATTTCCAAATCTTCTATTTTCTCATCTTTTGACAATTCCTTTTGAAAATCTAAGTATTTAATCACCAAATAAATTAAAAATACTATCAAACAGATTTCAAAACCTTGTAAAAACACTTTTAGGTCTACATTGTTCAAATAAACAACCATAAAATAAATAGCATTTATTGACACAAAAAAGAAAATAGAATTGAGATTTTTCTTTAAAAAACACATTAATTTATCCATTTTAATTTCTTCCATCATTTAAATAGTATCCTGAATATTTCTTAGTCAACAAGAAATCGTCCAAGCCAAGTTTGTTTAATTTTTTTCTTATTCTATTGATATTCACAGCTAAAGTATTATCATCTATGAAAAAATCATTTTGCCAACATTTATCCATCAATTTTTCCCTAGTGACTATTTCACCTTTAGCTTCAAATAGCGATTTTAAAATTAACATTTCTGTTTTTGTGAGATTAATTTCATTGTCATTGAATTCTAATCTGAATTCATTCACAAAAAGCATGACATCATTAAACTCCAAAACGCTTTTGATGATGTTATTGCCGTAATATCTTTTCATTACGGCGTTGATTTTTACCATAAGTACATCAAAATTAAATGGCTTAGTAATATAATCGTCAGCTCCCATCTGCATTCCCATTATTATATCCAAATCCTCTGATTTTGAAGATATGAAAATTATTGGAATATCAGTTGTTTTTCGTATTTTTTCGCACCAAAAATATCCGTTAAAACTAGGAAGTATAATATCCATCAATATTATATCTGGCTTTATATTCTTGACATCCTCCATAATATCTATTCCAGAATTTGTGAACACTTCGTATTCCCAATTTTCTAAATATTCTTTAAGCGAATTTAAAATTATTTTATCGTCTTCTATAATTAAAACCTTCATACTAAAATTATACATAAACTTGCGAAAAAATGATACGAATGCTATTTTTCAATAAAAAAATTAGTGAACTAATAAAAGTCCACTAATTATACTTACTAATCGTTCATTATTCCCAATCTATCAAATACATAGAATAGTAAGCTCAATACTACTGCAACAACTGATGCTAGAACCATTCCTGATAATGATACTCCCAAGAAGTTTATTTTCAATCCTGAAAGTCCAGTTACAAATATTACAGAAGTTAATATTAAGTTTTTGGATTGTGAGTAATCTACTTTTTGGTCTACTAATAATCTGATACCACTTGTTCCTATCATGCCGTAAAGTAAGAATGTTACTCCACCTATTACATTTCCTGGTATCGATGATATTAATGCTGATAATGGTCCAATAAATGCCATTAAAATTGATATACAAGCAGCTCCTGCAATTACATATACCGAATAAACTTTAGTAATTGCCATTACGCCAATATTTTCACCGTAAGTTGTTGTTGGAACTCCGCCTATAAATCCAGATAATGCAGTTGAAAAGTTGTCTGCAAAAATCGATCTATGAAGGCCAGGTTCTTTTAATAGATCTCTTCCTATGATATTACTTGTAACTACTTGGTGTGAAATATGTTCACTTGTTATTACCAAAATTACAGGCAACATTGTGATTATAGATTTTAGGTCAAATATTGGAAGTTGAAATTTAGGCAATGTAAATAATGATGCTTGCATTACCGGTGTAAAATCAACCATTTTTAATGCTACACTGACAATATAACCTGTTATAATTGCGATTAATATCGGTATTGTAGCTAAGAATTTTTTGAATAAAACAGAACCTAAGATCGCTACTGACAATGTAACCAAGAAAACTATAACATCATTTGTAGTTCTTGTATCTGTCATGATATTTGCACCGATCTTACCACCAGAAACAGTTGCTTGTGCAAGTTCAAATCCTATCAAACTTACAACACTTCCCATAGCAGCAGGAGGCAGAACAACGTCAATCCAATCCGTTCCAAATTTATAAATTATGTATGCTAGAATACATCCAATAAGTCCTATTGCAACGAAAGCTCCCTGTGCATAACGAAATCCCGATTGTCCAATTATTATAGTTGCTGGTCCTAAGAAGGCAAAACTACTCCCCAAATACGCCGGTGCTTTTCTTTTTGTTATCAAAATAAATAACAGTGTACCTATACCATTCATCAATAAAACAATACTAGGATTAATCCCCAAAACTATAGGCACCAATACACTCGCTCCAAACATAGCGAAAGTATGTTGAATACTTAGAGGTATTAGCATCTTTGGAGATACTTTTTCGTCTACTCCAATAATTCTTTTCATAAAACACTCCTTTGATTTTTTATCCTATATATTCTACATTGAAGTCAAATATATTTCAAGTGGTTTGACTTGTATATCTTCTAGCTGATATAATAAAAAGCGTTATTTGAAAGGAAATTATTATGGAAAACAATGGAAATTATTTAAGAACAAAATTATTAGACAATGGTATTAAACCTACATATCAAAGAATTGTAATTTTAGATTATTTGGAAAATCATCATATTCATCCAACTGTAGATGATATTTACAGAAATTTAGCTCCCAAATTGACTACATTATCTAGAACAACTATCTATAATACAGTTAAAGTCTTCGTGAAAGCTGGTATTGTATCTGAACTTAATATCGATAACTCAGAGCTAAGATACGACATAACGACTGAAACTCATGGACATTTTAAATGTGATAAATGTGGCAAGATTTACAATTTTAATACGGAAAATACAGTTGAAAGTTCCGATTTGAAAGGATTCAAAATCAATTCTACAAATATTTTGATTAACGGAATATGCAAGGATTGCTTGGAAAAAGAAAATGAATAGTGAATTTTACAAGATTGAGCCTAGAGATGATTTATACATCAAGTTATTATTTATTTCTAAAACAGAACTTAAAATGAATGAAGAAATGAAAAGAGGAATACTTCCTTTTTATCAAATGTACTATTGTCTTAAAGGAAATGGAACTTTTATTGTAAATGACAAAAAGATAGAAATTCTTCCTTTTGATGTATTAATAGTAAATCAAGGTTCCAGAATTACAGAAATTTCTAAATCAGAAAGTTTTGAGTTCTATACACTAGCTATTTCTGAAGTATCTTTCGATACAGAACAAAAAGATAAAGCAGTCCTTAGTATCAAACACAATCACATCAACGACCGTGATATGGTAATTTTGTACTATATCAACAAAATATTGGAAGAAGCCAAGTACAAGAGATTTAGATATCAAAGAGTGTGCTCTTGTTTGATTAGTATTTTGATTACAGAAATTCAAAGACGTGGCGATTTAAAATTCACAATGGATGATCCTGCACAAGATTCATTTACTAAACATGTCGAAGATTATATTTATGAAAATTTCAATCAAGAAATCACACTAGATTCTATTTCAGAAAAATTTATGGTCTCTAAGTCACATTTAATCCACGAATTCAAAAATCATTACGGTAAAACTCCAATGCAATTTTTGCTAAACAGGAGAATGGAATCTGCGATGTTGTTATTAAAAACATCAAACAAGCCAATCAACGATATAGCAAAACTCTGTGGTTTCAATTCCCAATCATATTTCGATCAGGCATTTCGTAGAGTGGTGAAAGTTACACCTAACGATTATAGAAACAAATACAAAACAAAAATCAAAAAAATCAAAAAATAGACTTTGTTTAACACATGTTACAAACAAAGTCTTTTTTAATTAATCAAACACTTTTGATTTCACAAAAACAAGTTTATTTGTATCACTGTAATCTTCAGAATAATTATATCCATCACAAGAGAACTTCTTCAATTGTTCAATATCTTCAACATTATTTCTTGCCATATAATTTACCATTCTACCTCTAAGAATTTTAGATGGAGTTGCTTTTGTCTTTAATTTAATATCTCCTTCTACAAATACTTCTTCTTTAAAATCAATCTTAACTGGTGTTTTATCTAAGTATTTGTAAATATTCTGCCCATACTCTTTTGATGCCAAATCGATTATTTCCTCACCTTTAAAGTGATTTCTTATTTCATCTTCCCAAAATTCATACAGATTAATTAATTTGTCTTCAAAATCCAATCTATATTTTGATATTTCATCTAATGGTCTAAGTATTCCGTAAAGTCCCGATAATATTCTGAGATGTTCTTCCAGATATTCTAATTGATTTTCATCCAATGAGTTAACATCCATGTATTGATATTGTATTCCGTCAAAGCTTAATATCGCACAACCTTTTGGTGCCTCATCGAAATTTTGATAAAGGTTGTAACTTTCCTCTGCTATTTTGTCGGAACATTTCCACAATTCTTTGAGTTCTTCGATGGATTTTTCTTTTATAATTGAAACTAGCTCATTTTTCTTGCTTTCATATAGACAATCACAATTTTTGTTTTTAATTTTTCTAATTTTAAAAGTTTTTGCGGGTGAAATTATAATCTTCATACTGTCCTCTACATATTTTTCATTCTACTAATTATATTACCATAAAAAAAGACTGAGTAATCTAATTCTAAGATTATTTTACCCAGTCTTATTTTTATGCTTCGTTTTCTTGTTTTGCGATAATATCTTTGACTTTCATAAGTCTTGTAATATTAGCACGTTCGTTTTCATCAAGCTTTGCTCTGATATATTTAATTGTTTCTTCCAAATCAGGAATTGTTCTATATTCCAAAGCATTTACTCTTCTTCTAGTTTGCTCAATTTCATCCGCCATTAATTGTGTAGCTTTTTCGATTTGAGCTAATGCCAACATATCATCCATAACTGAATTCAATGAGTCAATTGCCAAGTCCAAATCTTGTGATGTTTGAGCATATCCATAAGGATATATTTCACTAGAATCAGCTTCACCTTCACGAGAGAATTTCATTTGTGGAATAATTACACTCATTACGTTTTTAGTTTCAATATCTACATTTACCTTTGTTTTAGGAAATGATACTGCTTCATCCAAAAACTCTGGACTCATTATTGCACTTGCCATTAGAAAATCGCTGAATGAGTTTTGAAGTTTTTCTTCAACTTTTTCTCTTAGAGCTTTGTTCTCTTTTATCATGTCGATGAATTGTCTCATAAGTTCATCTTGTTTATCTTTTAATAACTTATGACCTCTGGAAGATGTTTTGAGTCTAGCTTTTAGCTCCGACAGAGCCATTCTTGTAGGATTGACGTTGAGTCTTGCCATTACTCATCAGTCCCTTCACCATTTCCAATATATTTATCTATCAATTCGTCTTTAATTCTCTTCAATTCTGTACGTGGTATTTCTTTTAATAAATCCCAGCCGATATTAAGAGTTTCTTCAATTGATCTATCAGTATAATAACCTTGGTCTACATATTCTCTTTCGAATCTTTCAGCAAATTTTGCAAATGCTTTGTCAGCATCGCTCAATGCAGATTCCCCAAGAATTGCAGATAATTGTTTTGCATCAAGTCCAGACGCATATCCTGCGTAGATTTGGTTCATAGTATCTGCATGGTCTTCTCTTGTTTTGCCTTTACCAATACCTTTATCTTTAAGTCTTGATAATGATGGGATAGCATTGATAGGAGGTTCATATCCTTTCTTGTATAATTCACGAGAAAGTATGATTTGACCTTCTGTAATGTATCCTGTCAAGTCTGGTATTGGGTGAGTAATATCATCTTCTGGCATTGTCAAGATAGGAATTTGTGTAATAGATCCTTCTCTTCCAACGATTCTTCCAGCTCTTTCATATAAAGTTGCAAGGTCAGTGTACAAATATCCTGGATATCCTCTACGACCTGGAACTTCTTTTCTGGCAGCAGATACTTCACGAAGTGCTTCTGCGTAGTTTGTCATGTCTGTCATGATTACTAATACGTGCATTCCCTTTTCAAAAGCCAAGAATTCTGCACAAGTAAGTGCCATTTTTGGAGTTGAAAGACGTTCAATAGCTGGGTCATCAGCTAAGTTCATGAACAATACTGCTCTGTCGATAGCGCCTGTTTTATTGAAGTCTCCGATGAAATATTGAGCTTCTTCAAATGTTATTCCCATCGCAGCAAATACTACGGCGAATTTATCATCTTTACCCAAAACTTTTGCTTGTCTTGCTATTTGAGCTGCCAATTTGTTGTGAGGAAGACCTGATCCTGAGAATATAGGAAGTTTTTGTCCTCTAACAAGAGTGTTCAAACCATCTATTGTAGATACGCCTGTTTCGATAAATTCTGATGGATAGTCTCTAGATACTGGATTGATAGATGAACCATTGATGTCTACTTTATCTTCTGGAATAATTTTAGGACCATTATCTATTGGTCTACCTAAACCATCGAATACTCTACCGATCATATCTTCGGATACTCCAAGTTCCAAAGGTCTTCCCAAAAATCTTACTGTAGTTTCTTGTAAGTTAATTCCTGATGTACCTTCGAATACTTGAACCATCGCTACATCGTGGTCAATTTCTACAACACGACCACGTCTTTTTTCTCCATCTTGTAATTCTATTTCAACAAGTTCGTCGAATTTTACGCCTTCTACACCTTCTACCGCCATTAATGGTCCGACTACTTCTGTTACTGAATTATAATCTTTAATCATTAACGTTCACCTCCATTAACTAAATCGGTAATTTGTGATTTAATTTCTTGTTTAATTTCTTCAAATCTTTGTAATTCATCTTCTGGAATATTTTTAGCACGTGTGATTTTTTCTCTTACAGCTAGTTTTGAAATTTCAGATACATAAGCTCCTTCTTCCAAAGCTTTCAAAGATTCCTTGTGGAATGTTAAGATTAAATCCAACATTTTTGCTTGTTTGTCCAATGAACAGAATGTATCTGTTTCATGGAATGCGTTTTGTTGTAAGAAATCTTCTCTTACTGATTTTGAAGTTTCAAGTTTGATTTGGTCTTCATCGCTTAATGAATCACGTCCAACCAATCTTACGATTTCTAGTAAAGATGATTCTTCTTGTAATAACTTCATAGCTTGTTTTCTAAAATCTGAGAAATTACTATCTACGTTACCATCCAAATATTCGTCAATTTTATCTTGATACAATGAATAAGAGTTAATCCAATTTATAGCTGGGAAGTGTCTCATATAACTTAATGCGTAATCCAATCCCCAGAATACTTTTACAATTCTAAGCGTAGATTGTGTAACTGGTTCTGAAATATCTCCACCTGGAGGAGATACCGCACCGATAACTGTCAATGATCCGTCTCTTCCATCACTACCCAAACATTTTACTTTTCCAGCACGTTCGTAGAAGTCCGCAATTCTTGATGCCAAGTATGCAGGATAACCTTCATCGCCTGGCATTTCTTCAAGTCTACCACTCATTTCACGAAGAGCTTCTGCCCATCTTGATGTTGAGTCGGCCATCATAGCTACTGAATAACCCATATCTCTGTAATATTCAGCGATTGTAATTCCAGTGTAGATACTAGCTTCTCTGGCTGCTACTGGCATGTTTGAAGTGTTCGCTATCAAAACAGTTCTCTTCATCAATGATTGTCCAGTCTTAGGGTCAATCAATTCAGGGAATTCATTAAGAACGTCTGTCATTTCGTTACCACGTTCTCCACAACCTACATATACAACTATTTCAGCATCTGCCCATTTAGCTAATTGGTGTTGAACTACTGTTTTACCACTACCGAAAGGTCCTGGAATTGCTGCAGTACCACCTTTTGCAACTGGGAAGAATGTATCGATAACTCTTTGACCTGTGATCAATGGTCTGATTGGATCTTCCTTTTCTTTGTAAGGTCTACCATTTCTTACAGGCCATCTTTGAATCATATTTATTTCAATATCTTTAGAATCTTGTTCTACAACGCAAACTGTTTGATCAACAGTGAATTCTCCAGATTCAATTGATTTGATTTTACCAGATACATTAGCTGGAACCATTATCTTGTGAACAATTACTTCAGTTTCTTGAACTTCACCTATAATATCTCCTGCTTCTACTTCATCACCTACAGATTTAACAGGCTTGAATTCCCATTTCTTTTCTCTGTTTAATGATGGAGCGCTAACTCCTCTTAACAAGAAGTCTCCAGCTTTTTCTTGCAATGATTTTAACGGTCTTTGAATACCATCAAACATTTGCTCTAATATACCAGGTCCCAATTCAATTGATAGTGGGTGACCTGTAGATACAACTTTATCCCCAGGGCCAATTCCTGTTGTTTCTTCATATACTTGAATTGAGGCTTTATCGCCTCTCATTTCAATAATCTCTCCAATGAGCTTATCGTCTGAAACCTCAACAACGTCATATACGCTTGCGTTTTCCATTCCTTCAGCAACTACCAAAGGTCCGGATACTTTTAATACTTTACCTTCTTTCAATATAAGCTCTCCTTTACAAAATGTTCGCTCCAACAGCTTTTTCGACATTGGTATTGATTCTGTTCATTCCAATGTTCAAGCTACCTTGATTAGAAGGTATCAAGATAATAGCTGGTGAAACTTTATCATTATATCTATCTATTGTTTCTTTGATTTTTTCTGCTATTTGTTCAGTAATAAAAATCACTCCGTAGTCTTCTTTTGCTAATCTATCAACTGTTTTTCTAGCATCAGTGCTTTCAATAGATTCAAAAACATGTACTCCCAAAGCTTTGAAGACCAACACAGAATCTCTATCACCTACTACAGCTACTTTTTTACGCATAACTTAACCTCAACTTACTCCTGATATAATCAGGTTTCAATGAGTTAATCTTTCCTACAAAAATAATCCTAAGATTCTTAATTTCAGTTTCTTTTGCAAATAAATATCCAAACAAAACCTCAGGTCCATAAGTAACCTTTTTGATTTCTTTGATTTTTTCCATCAAATAATCATCCATTGCTTTTTCAAAGACAGATAAACTATTTGATTTCTTATACTCACTGATAGCTTCTTTTACATAATAGTAAATTCTAGCTTGTTTGAATAACGGACTATCTTCGGTAATTTCAGAATGCAATTCACTTTCAAACTTTTCAGATTCAATACTACCATTAGGAATAATGACTTTTTTCAAAAATTCTAAACTTTTCTTTTGGTTTTGAACTCTAAGTAAAGTTTTAATATTAGTAAAATCTATCAAATCTTCGACGTATTCATTTATCAAATCTGAATCAATTTGTTTTGCAATTTCTGAAGTTTCCACAAAATACTCTCTGTCAGCATAAATATCTACCATTTGAGGATCTTTGTTTTCTTCGTAATCAGCGATTGACTCTTTGATAACTTTATCAAAATGTTCCATTTCAATTTCAGTATTTTCTCTAATTGAATCTCTCATGCTTTTGAATTCAATTCTAGTTATATCGCTTAACATTGAAGAAAAATCTTCATCTTTTAGATATTCTTTAATCAACACTTTTAAATTATGATAATCGTATTTTAATGCCATTAAATCGACAGGAAATTGGAAACTACTCATATCATACATGTATTTATAAGTCTTTTTTAACTCATTTTTCAAAGCAACATCGTAATTCTTATAATTATCAAGCTTTGCAAATTCTGATTGATACACTGAATCCGAAAGTAATCTTACAGTTTCTTCTAAATTACTTGCATCTATCAGCCTTTCATAATCATTCTTACTCAACAATTCCTTTTCTTTGACACGAGTTAGAGCAGATTGATGTATGAAATCTTCTTTTTTCATATTATCACCTACTTCTTAAAAAGAGTTTTCGCAATTTCTACTTCCAATTCATCTTTCATTGAATCGACCAGTGAAGAAAAATTATTATTGATTAATACATTACCTCTTTTAATACAAAATCCGCTGTCAACAGTTTCATCTGATATTTTTACATTAAAGTTTTCATTCTTCAAACTATCATACTTATCAGATTGTAATACTAACAAATAATCACTATTCAAATCCATTTTGGATAAACTATTTGTTAGGTATTTTTTATAATCTTCAAGTGACATATTCTTTAATTTATCTTTAATTTTTTGTAAAACACTATCGATTACTTCTTGTTTTGCAAAAAGCGCATTATCTCTTGATTTTAAAACAACTTGGGATAAGTGTCTATCGTACACGCCTTTTGCTTCAGATTCTGCTTTGTTTAATATTGTATCTTTTTCTTGATTAGCCTGGTCTATTTTAGTTTCAATGATTTTTTCTTTTTCTTGATTTGCATTATTTAGAATTTGTTCAGATTCTTTTTTTGCATCTTCAAGAATTTCATTAATTATATTATCTAAATTAGACATCTAAATCACCATTAAGCTTGGATTTGGTTCATTAATAAGAATGAAATAGCGAATGCTAAGATGGCATATAACTCAACCATTACGGAATATATAATTCCTTTTGCTTGTTGAGGTTCATTCTTTGCTAAGATATTGATACCACTAACTGCTACCTTACTTTGAGCAATTGCTGAGAAATATCCAACAACACCTACTGGTATAGCTGCTGCAATGTAAACATATCCTTGTGCTAATGAAGTATCCCCACCAACAAGTTTGAATAGAATTAAAATACCAATTACGAATCCGTACAAACCTTGTGTACCTGGTAATAATTGAAGTACTAATGACTTACCGAATTTTTCTGGTTCTTCAATAACTACTCCAGCTGCAGCTTCCCCTGCTCTACCTACACCTTTTGCAGATCCCATACCTGAGAATAAAACTGCTATTACTACTGATAATACTCCTAAAACTAATCCACCGTTTTCTAAAAAGAATTTTTCCATAATATCCTCCTATTTGTTTGTTATATTAAAATATTCTGATTCTGTTATAAGTTTCTTGAATGGCACTCCACCACCTTCGTAGAACTTGTTAAACATTTCTACGAAAATCAATCTAGCAGAGTGAACGTATGCTGACAAGTACGATAAGAATGCGTTGAATGCTTGGAATACCACGAATACGATAAGTCCAAATATGAATCCAATAATACTTGATCCAGCCATCATTTTTACAATCATATTAATTGCTACTGCAATGTATGCTCCTGATAAACCTAATGCCATAAGTCTCATATATGATACGAAATCTCCAATCCAGCCAGATATTCCGTACAACGAATACAATCCTGAGCCAAGCTTACCACCAATACTTTTTGCATCTCTTCCTGCGGTTAGAACTATCCCCACAGCTGATGCTATGGCAATCCATTTTGCTACTGTCATTGCCACTGCAGGTAATCCTAATAGGTTACCACTTAATAATATCAATATACTAATAATAATTAAATACCATAGTCCTACATCATAAAATGCATCTAAAGGCTTGTGATCTCTAATCAACATGTAAGCCTTGATTCCCAATGCAAAGAATAAATGTATAAAAGCAAATATTAAGCATAAAACTATTAAAGTCATTGCATTTTTGCTCGTATCGATGATTGGAGTCATTGGTATAATTCCACCAAAGAACGATCCGTAAATGTATCCCCAGAACATCGAAGCAATCGATATGAACATAAAGAATTTCAAGAATTGCTTTTTCTTTTCATCAAGATTAAAAATCTTGAGAGCTACTATTATTGCTAAAAATACAATCAATCCATATCCCAAATCACCAATCATCATTCCTGAGAAGAAACAATAGAAAGGTGCCAATAATGGTGTTGGATCAACTTCGTTGTATTTTGGCAATGAATACATTCCCGTTATGCTTTCAAAAGCTTTTGCAAATCCTCTGTTTTTCAAAATAATCGGTACATTTGGATCATTTTTATCTGCTGGATTCATTTCCAAATAGTACTTGTTATTCAATGAGTTTTGTAGTACATTTTCAAAATCTTTTTCTTTGTCAGTAGGAACATATCCTTCGATTATATCAATCTTATCAGTCCTCTTAATTTTGCTTGTAGCTTCTTCTTTTAAGCTGTTGTTTTCAAGATAATCATGATAAATCTTAAATTGTTCAGTCAAATCTGTCTTTGATTTAATTTGATCTTCTATTTCTTTGTATTGCTTTTTGTTTTCAATGATTTGCTCGTCAATATTTCTGATTTCATCTTTTACAAGTCCATGTGATTTAATATTAATATTGACAAATCCATTGTCTCTTAGGATATCTTGTGCTTTTTCATAATCCTTAGCGATAACAAGCAAGTAAACAAAGCCTGAATTACGAGAAATTTCTTCGATATAAATATCTTCAATGTCTTTTGTGTTTAATTTCAACTGATCGATGAATTTATCACTTACAGTTCCTGTAACTACCTTAACCCTTTCAAAATCATCAATCTTTGAAATATCCAAATCTAACTCCTCCCATGGAGTTAATTCAGATTTTTTTTGGTTCAAAGTTTGATTATTCTGATCTAATTCAGTTAGTCGTTTATCCAAAGATGAAAGTTCTTTGTAGTGTTCATCAAAGTCAAAATCAAGTGCTTTTTTAGTAAGCTCATCTAGTCTAAATGTTTTCTTACCTTGTTTTAATTCGTCTATCTTATTGTGCTTTTCTGAATACTTTTCAAGCAAATCTATAGCCCATTTTACTTTGGTAAGCTTTTCACTAGTGCTAACAATTTGTTCAGAATTATCTAAATTCCTTACACCTTGATTTTCGTCATCTACCTTCTTTTCATCAATATGAACATAATTAAACTTTTGAAGATCTTCGAGTAATTTTTCCCTATCATAATCAAATGAATACAAATCAAATTTGCTCATTTTTACAATAGCCATTAACTCACTATCCTTTCAACGATTTTGTCTACAAGTCCTTCAACTGTATCAATGTCGATGTTTTTAATACTTTCGTTATTCATCTTAGCTTTTTGTTCCAAATCTCTTGATTCTTCAATTGCTTTATTCTTTGAAGATTCAAGTTTTTCATTTCGAACTTTTTGTGCTTCGTTGATAATGTCGTTGTATTTTTGTTCAGCTTCTGATTTTGCATCCTCTAAAATGCTTTTTCTTTTTTCATTAGCTTCCTCGACAATAAGCTTAGCCTTCTCTTCAGCTTCTTTGATTTTTGATATAGCAGTATCTGACATTGTTTCACCTCCTAATTAGAGATGGTTTTAGAATATGAAAAATACTCTAAAACCATAAGTATATAACTAAAAGCTTTAAAGCTATTTAGTACCAAATAATCTATCTCCTGCATCACCTAAACCAGGTACGATATAACCGTGTTCATTTAATTTTTCATCAAGACCAGCTACGTATATATCTACATCTGGATGCTTTTCTTGAACCATTTTGATTCCTTCTGGAGCTGCTATGATATTAACCAATTTGATGTTCTTACATCCATGCTCTTTTAAAAAAGTAATCGCTGCCTCTGCAGAACCACCTGTTGCAAGCATTGGATCCACAACTATAATATCTCTTTCTTCAACATCTTTTGGCAATTTACAATAATATTCAACAGGTTTTAATGTTTCAGGATCTCTGTACAATCCGATGTGTCCAACCTTTGCTGCTGGTAGTACACTCAAAAATCCTTCAACCATTCCCAAACCTGCTCTTAAAATTGGAACTACTCCCAACTTTTTACCACTAAGAGTTTGGCCGGTAGTCGTTCCTATCGGAGTTTCTACTTCGCAATCTTCTAATTTAAAGTCTCTAGTAACTTCATAGCACATTAAAGTTGCTATTTCTGAAACTAACTGTCTAAATTGATTGCTTCCTGTGTTTTTATCACGTAAAATTGTTAATTTGTGTTTAATCAACGGATGATCAAATACAGTTACTTTACTCATAATTCCTCCTATAAAATAAACTTTATACTCTTTATTATAACATACTAAATTAGTTCTATGTTATTGGCACAAGATTTTTTAAGCCTGTTCATTATACTTATACCCATTTTTTGTTCATTTACCCCTTCACAAATTAATAATTTATAATTTAATTTATCTAACTCCCTGAGGTAAGAAAAGATATTGTGTGCAAAATTCAAATAATCATTTCTTTTTGAAATAATTTTTACATTTTCGAAATTTACATTCGTTGCAGTTTCTTCGCACAGTATAAATCCAATTTCTTCTGTATTTATTCCTAAGCCATCAACATAATTTTGTATGTTATCCATGTTTCCTTTGATTACTATGAGTTTTGTTTTAGGTGCATAGTGCTTGTATTTTTGTCCTGGGGATTTCGGAACAGTGTTAGAATCAATTAATGATTTATCATACACAACCTCATCCAAATATTCTTCCAGATCTTCTTTTGTGTAAAAACCAGGTCTAAGTATGGTATACGGTTTCTCCGTCAAATCGACAACAGTGGATTCAATTCCAATGTTACAACTTCCTCCATCCAAAATCATTTCAATCTCACCTTGCATATCACTATAAACATCTTGTGCATTAGTTGGTGATGGCCTTCCCGATTTATTTGCAGATGGAGCTGCTATTGGACAATTTGATTTATCTATCAAAAATCTTGCGATTTCATCCGATGGATTTCTAATTGCAACTGTATTTCCTCCGCAACTTACAACGTCATTAACTTTGTCACTTTTTTTGAAAATTATAGTCAATGGACCTGGCCACAAATTATCCATCAATTTTTTTTGATCTTCAGTGATTTCTGACGATAAATTTCTGACCATTTCATCATTAGTTACGTGCAAGATTAGTGGATTGTCTCTTTTTCTTCTCTTAACATCGAATATTTTTTTGCAAGCTTCTTCATCTAATCCATTTGCTCCTAATCCGTATACTGTTTCTGTTGGAAATGCAACTACACTTCCATTTTTTATTAAATCTGCAGCTTTTTCAAGTGCATGTATTTTGTTTTGTCCGTCTAATTTTTCAATAATCGTATTCATACTAATATCTTTCTAATATAGTTTTCATCAATTTATTCGAATCATGCACAATATAATCATAGCTAATATCACATATATCAGCTTCTATGATTTCTATGCCTAATTTTTCCATATTTTCACGATCTTCTTCTGTAATATAAATCGGCGTAGAGTTTTCAATTGATTTGTATCTGTATTTCGCATATTTGTCTACTTCCTTGGAATTAACGACGATTTTATCGATAATATTTGAATTTGCGTGATCGATAATGGCAACTACATGATCTGTAACGTTGTAACCATTAGTTTCTCCAGGTTGAGTCATAATATTTAATATGTACACAACTTCTGCCTTTGTTTCTTTTAGTGCTTTTGATATATCTGTTACTAAAAGATTGGGAATTATTGATGTGTACAAGGAACCTGGTCCTAATATAACAATATCAGCATCCATTATACTATCTATGGATTCTTTTAATGGCAAAAGCAATTTAGGTGATGTGTATACCCTTTTGATTTTACCTCCGTTTTTTCTATTCAAAAACGTGATGTTCGATTCACCTTCAATAGTAGATCCATCTTCCAATTCAGCAAATAATTTGACATTATCCAAAGTCATTGGCAGTACTTTTCCTGTAATCGCAAGTACGTTACTTATTTCTTTTATTGCCTCGTTGAAATCGCCACATATATCATTCATCGCAGCTATCAATAAATTCCCTAAGCTCTGACCTTTTAATTGACCATTTGAAAATCTATAATTTATTAATTTTTCCATTATAGGTTCAGTATTAGCAAGTGCCACAAGACAGTTTCTAATATCACCGGGAGGTAACATTCCCAAATCTTCTCTAAGAACTCCACTTCCTCCACCATCATCAGCTACAGTTACAATAGTCGTTATGTTTGATGTGAAATTTTTGACGCCTCTTAGCAATATAGAATTGCCTGTTCCTCCGCCTATAGTTACTATTTTTTTACCAAAATTTTTGGTCTCTGTGGGATACATAAACTTTTTCTCCATTTCCTTCAAGCCTTGTTGTCAAAGCTTGTGCTATTGCAACGGACCTGTGCTTTCCGCCGGTGCATCCTATTCCTATAACCAAGTTTGTTTTTCCTTCTTTTGAATATTTGGGAATCAAAAATTCCATCATATCCACCAATTTATCCAAGAATTCATTTGCTTCTTCAAATCCAAATACATACTCTTTTATATCTGTATTTAGTCCAGAAGATTTTTTTAATTCTGCTATATAGTAGGGATTCGGAAGAAATCTGACATCAAATATCAAATCTGCATCCAGCAAAATTCCATGCTTAAATCCAAATGATACTACAGATATTGCTAGTTTTGTGTCTACATCTTTAAGTGAAAATGCAGATAATATTTTTCTTCTCAATTCTCCCAGTGTCAAATTAGAAGTGTTGATGATTGAATCTGCTGAATTTCTGACTTCACTTAGAAGTTCTCTTTCATTAGCTATACCTTCTAAAATATTTCCATTGACTGCCAAGGGATGTGGCCTTCTATGTTCTTTGTATCTTCTGATTAGAATTTCATCTGATGCATCCAAATATAAAATTTTAACATCAATACTTTGATTTTTCAAAAGTGTTATGGACTTCATCAAATCAGCGAAGAATTCTCCACCTCTAATATCTACTACGCAAGCTATTTTGTTGATTTTTTTCTTGCTTTTTGTAGTCAAATCGATAAAACTTAATAAAAGAGATGGCGGCATATTATCCAATGTATAATAACCCAAATCTTCAAAAATATCGCTACTGGCGCTTTTGCCAGCTCCACTCATTCCTGTAATAATTACAACTTCCATGAAATCTCCTAATCGATGTTTATAATTCTACTAATATCCAACCCTGATTCAATTACTCTTTTGATGCTGTCATTCACATTTGCAATATTTTTTCTGTGATGAGCATCACTCCCTAAACTAAATTTAACATTATAATGTGAAGAAATTTTGATTTCTTCTACAGATAAGTGTGGATGATGGTTGTTAATCTCCATAACTGTGTTTGTTTTTTCGCATGTTTGTGCGATTTTTTCGATATCAACATCTATTTTATCTCCTGGATGAGTTATTATAAAAATATCGTTGTTCTCCAATGCTTTTACCATTGTATTTGTATTCAAATCAATCATTTTTTTCCTGACCGATTGTCCCATCCAGCTCATTCTTTTTAAAACATGATAATTATAAAAAGATTTTTTGTCTACAAATCTAACTCCATCATGAAATCCAAGATTTATAAAATCAAAATACTTTTTCTCTTCTTCTCTAATATCTATCTCTCCGTCGTAGCCAATTACGTTGGCTTCAACTCCCATCAGAATTTCAATATCGTCGTACTTTTCTTTGAGCCTATCAATTTCTTCACGTTGTACAGGAATTAATTTTCTTTTTATTCCGTACATTAAGTGTCCAGGACCGTGATCAGTTA
The DNA here is from genome assembly GCF_009678325.1 of Finegoldia sp. BIOML-A1. Classification (NCBI taxonomy): domain Bacteria; kingdom Bacillati; phylum Bacillota; class Tissierellia; order Tissierellales; family Peptoniphilaceae; genus Finegoldia; species Finegoldia sp. BIOML-A1. The sequence continues at coordinate 2,411 of NZ_WKZF01000004.1, read as the reverse complement.
TGCTTATAGTCTTTAATTTTTTTGCTCTCGCTTCTTGTACAATTTCTTCGATTGTACTTTTCCCGTGATTGTTACGACTATAAACTGAATGCACGTGATATTCTCTGGTTAATTTTACTTTATCTTCCACCGATAATTCTCACTTCTGGTTCTAACTTCACATTGAACTTATCAAACACAACTTTTTGCACATGTTCTATAACCTCTACAACGTCAGAGCATTTTGCATCTCCAACATTGACTATGAATCCACAGTGTTTTTCACTAATCATTGCATCATTGTATCTGTATCCTCTAAGCCCTGCTTCATCAATCAATTGTCCCGCAAAATGTCCTTCTGGCCTTTTGAATACAGAGCCACATGAAGGAAGTTCCAATGGTTGCTTTGATGTTCTTCTTTCTGTGTAATCGTGAAAATTATTGAGGATTTCTTGTTGATCACCTTTTTTTAGCAAAAATTCAACTTCCAAAACGACTAATTTTTCATCTTGAACCCTTGAATGTCTGTAGGAAAAATCCATCTCATCACAGTTAAAATATTTTACATTCAAATCTGTATCAATAACCTTAACTCTGTGAACAATATCTTTCATTTCTGTTCCATATGCACCTGCATTCATTGTAATAGCCCCTCCAATGTCTCCGGGTATGCCGCTAACAGCTTCAAAACCAGCGTAAGAGTTATTAATAGCTAATTTACTGACAGTGCTCAATAACGCCCCTGATTTTGCAGTTAAAATATCACCATCAATTTTCATGTCGTTGAAATTATCGTGTAATTTAATTACGACTTCTCTCAACCCTTCATCGCTAACTAACAGATTCGATCCATTACCTATAATTCTGTAAGCAAAATCATTTTGTTTTATTAATTGAATGGCATTTATTATTTGTTCTTCATTTTTAGGAAATATCATAACATCACAACTACCTCCAATTTTGAAAGTAGTGTGATTTTTCATTGGCTCATCGTATAAAATTTCTCCGATATTTTTCCCATCAAAAACTTTTTTATAAATGTTCATAAGCTTGCTCCGCACTGTACAACGTTCCAAAAATTATAATTACATCGTCTTTGAAATGTTCAATTGCATAATCCACAGCGTCATTTACGTTTGATTTTGCGACAACATTATCGCTATAGGCTTCGATTTGCTTTTTCAAATCTTCTGCTTTTAATGCTCTTGGTGAATCTGGCGTAAATGTCACAAATGCTTTGGCATTTTCATGGATTAGTTTGATTTCATCGTTATAGTCCTTGTCTTTCAATACACCGTAAACAAATACGATTTTCTTATCACCAAACACAGATTCTATTGATGATTTCAAAGCTTTAACCCCATCGGCATTGTGTCCGCCATCGTATATTACTGTTGGGTTGTGTCTAATCACATCAAATCTTGCAGGAATGTATGCGTTTTTGAAACCATTGACGATATCTTCATCAGACAAATCGAGTTCATTTCTTAATACATCAATAGCACTCAATGCTAATTGTGCGTTAAATAATTGATATCTTCCAACCAATCTAGTTTCAATATGCAAATTTTTCCAATCAAACGAATTATGTGTAGCGTTGATTTCAATATTTTTCGCCTCATCAAAATCGCAAATGTATAGTTTGTTATCTCTTTCTTCTGCAACTTCTCTGAATACATCCAATACACTTTCTTGTTGATTGTAAACAACACATCTTCCATTTTGTTTCATGATACAAGCTTTTTCATATGCGATTTCTTCCAAAGTATTTCCCAAATATTCTTGGTGATCCAAGCCAATTTTTGTAATTACAGATAACAAAGTTTCTTCTGTAGCGTTGGTAGCATCCAATCTTCCGCCCATTCCAACTTCAAGAACCACATATTCGCATTTTTGTTCTGCAAAATAATAAATCGCGCACAAAGTTATAAATTCAAATGTGGACACCTTTATATCATTTTCTTCAATAGTATACTTGATAATTTCGAAAATTCTCATAAAATCTTCTTCTGAAATTTCTTTGTCGATTTTTATTCTATCGTAAAAATTAATAATGTGAGGTGATGTAAAAAGTCCAGTTTTATAACCATGTTCTTTTAGTGTTTGATATATAAAAGTTGATGTAGAACCCTTGCCATTAGTTCCTGCAACGTGGATTATTTTAAAACTTTTTTCGGGATTACCTAGAATTTTTAAAGTTTTTTGCATTCTATCAAGTCCCAACTTGTAACCATCTCTTCCAATTTTATCCAAATATTCATAAATTAATTCACTATTCATTTTTATCTCCTAAATTTAAATATATATCTAATTATATCATTACTTGCTATAATATAAAAAACTCGAGCATTTAAATATGGTGACCCCAAAAAGTTGGACTTTGTACCAGAGACATTTAGAAATATTTGTCTCTGGTTTTTTTGTCCTATTCT